>JAHJJU010000069.1 GCA_018822805.1 bacterium | reverse complement strand
TTATTCCTTGTTTATTATTTCCAGATTTACCGGCTGGAAACATATATAATGAGGACATAATTAATATTATTAAGAAAGTTGATGGAAATGAAACATTGTATCGTAGGGGATGTACATGGAGAATATACAGCACTTTTAAATTTAGTGGCAAAAACTCCTAAAGGATCCCAATTAATTTTTGTCGGTGATTTGATTGATCGAGGTGCACAAAGTGCGTATGTTGTACGGTTTATTAGAAAGCATGGTTTACCGTGTGTAAGAGGAAATCATGAAGAGATGATGATTGAGTATGGAAGTAAATTCGTTGAAGCCATAGAGAATGATGAACCCATTGAACAAGATAACGTATGGCTTAAAAATGGAGGTATAGAAACCTTACTCTCTTATGACCTTATTTCTTTACGTGGCTTGGAACTGGTGCCTCATGTTTTTATAAAAGAGTTTATTTTCCAATTTAAAGAGGATATTGAGTGGATGAAACAACTCCCACTCTATTTAGAACTTGACGCAGCTGTGCATGAATCCGGTAGATCGGTAGTGGTGTCTCATTGTGGTATTGCTCCGGTGTGGCATATGCGTGATAAAGAAGAGCATGAAAAAGTCTTTAGAGAAAGGGCAATGTGGAGTCGACTTGAGCCTTTAGATCAAGCACCGATTTTTAATGTATTTGGTCATACGCCTCAAAAATACAGTGTCGATTTGCATGCTCATTATGTGAATGTTGATACCGGTTGTTACATTAAAAAACAAGAGGGTTATGGACTGCTCTCTGCTTATTGTGTTGAGAGTGGTGAGGTCTACTCTTCGGGTGAACTTCATTATGAGTTGAGTGCATAGAGATGATTGTAGAAATTTCAGAGCATATTGTTGCATTAGAGAGCATGAAAAAGTATCCTCAAGCATTATATGCTTTAGGAAATCAAGACCTTTTAAACAGACCAAAAGTTTCTATAGTAGGAACAAGACGACCGTCAGACTATACTCGGTACTTTACCCATAACCTAGCAAAGGCATTGGCTCAAAGGGGTGTTTGTGTCGTAAGTGGTGCTGCTATGGGGGTTGATGCCATTGCTCATCATGGAGCAGGGGTTGAAAACACCATTGCCGTGGTGGCAAACAGTTTGGATGTTCGATACCCAGCGATTAATAGAGAGTTAATTAAGGGTATCGAACAACATGGCTTAATGTTGAGTCAATTTCCTGCAACATTTAAAGCGACTCCGTGGAGTTTTGTGGTACGAAATGAGTTGGTCGTGGCATTGGGTGAGGTGTTAATTGTGACCGAAGCTGATGAAAAGAGTGGTTCCATGCGTTCGGTTGAGTTTGCTAGGAAAATGGGAAAAGAAATTTATGTGTTACCTCAGCGTTTAGATGAGAGCTTAGGAACCAATAAGTTACTAGCCGATGGTTTGGCGAAACCGATTTATGACATTGAAGCTTTTGCTAATAGGTATGGGGTTTCTCCTCAAAATGATGGCATGGAAAAAGATGCGTTCTTCTACTTTTGCCAAAGTTCACCCACGCTTGATGATGCCATAGCAAAATTTGGTGAACGTGTCTATGAAGCAGAATTAGAAGGCTTGATTAGCATAGAAAATGGATTGGTACGGTTGGTATAAGGGTCGGTGTGAATCCGACCCTTGGATGCCTATATGTTTGGGTAGATTCCGTGTTAAAAAAGCTGAAAGAAACAGTTTTTTTAAATTCAATTACTCTTTAACCAAAATCTCTATAAGAACACTTCGTTAATTTTCATTAATAAATCACTAAAACTCTATTAATGTTCATGGTGCATAATACGCTTATCAAAACAAAACAAGGATTTAAAATGACAACTTTAAAAATATTAACTAAAACATTAAGTATCGTAACCATCGCAGGAATTGTAGGTCTTACAGCTGCTCATGCTCAACCGACTAATGGTGAAGGATACGGTAAATGCCATGAGAAAAAAGGAATGATGCAACATTATAAAGGTAAACATGAAAATATGAGAGCCATCTTTAAACAACTGAACTTAACAGATGAGCAAAAAACAGCTTTAAAAGAGAACCGTAAAGCACAACGTGAAGCGATGAAAGCAAAACGTGCTGAGATGAAAGGTTCACATAATAAGGGACAGTTTATAAGCGTAGATGGTGTGGACAGAGCAGGTATGATTGCACAAGCAACCCAGCGTGCTACAGCGCGAGCAAACATGCGTGCCGATATGATGGAAAAGACACTGAGTATTTTAACACCTGAGCAGAAAACGAAGTTTGTGAAGTTGTTGAAAGCTGATAACAACTAAGGTATAATACCTTTATGGTAAATATTTTAATGATTGAAGACGATGCAGAATATGCATCGCTTCTTGGCAACTTTTTAGCAAAATACAATCTGAAAGTCACCAACTATCAAGACCCTTATTTGGGACTAAGTGCAGGGATAGAAAAGTATGATTTACTTATTTTAGACCTTACTCTTCCGGGTATGGATGGGCTTGAAGTGTGTAAAGAGGTGGTGAGTAAGTACGATATTCCCATTATTATCTCATCGGCCCGTTCTGACCTTAGTGACAAAGTAACCGGTTTACAGCTTGGTGCCGATGATTATCTTCCAAAACCTTATGACCCTCAAGAGATGTATGCACGGATTATCTCACTGCTCAGGCGTTATAAAAAAATACACGATACAGCAGAACCAACTTTTACTCTGATGCTCGATGATGCTAAAGAGTCGGTTACTTTACATGGTGAAGTAGTGGATTTGACGCCTGCTGAATTTGTGGTGATAAAACTGCTTATAAAAAATAGAAACAGTACCGTTTCAAAAGAGCAAATACTCTATGACTCTGAAGTCTTTGAGTATGGTTCCGATGGTTCGTTGGCCGTCATTATTAACCGATTACGTAAAAAACTGGGTTCCGAGGTGAACATAAAAACTGTTCGTGGTGTGGGCTATAGATTGTTGTCATAAGAGGAGTTGTCATGACACTGTATAACAAAATACGCATTATTTTTTTCGTGGCAATTGTGCTTTCAACAGCCTTTTTTAGCTCCTATCTCTATATACAACGGGGACATCATTTTAAAGAACATGAAAAGCGTTATATGCAAACGGTTCTTTTTACTTTAAAACATTATCGTCAAAGTAAAGCCAACAAGTCAGCAGTCAATTTTAATGATGAAAATTTTCAATATTTCCTACAAGAGAGTAATTTTGAAAAGATTAAAGATACTAATGAATTTGAGATCTTGCAACAGGCCCACATGCTCCATAAACGATCTCTTCGTCATACTGAAGTAAAAATTTTACGTAGTAAACACCGTATGTATCTTTTTATAAAACATCCCCGTTTTCAACTGCTCTTACATGACCAACAAGAGGCGACGTTTCCTATAGAAATATTTGTAGCATACCTGCTTTCCTTACTTTTTTTACTCACGCTTTATTTTTGGCTTACACATAGTTTGAAACCTTTAAAAACACTGCAAGCGTCCATTACTAAAGTAGCCAAAGGGGATTTAAGTGTTTCAGTTAAAAGCAGTAAAAAAGATGAAATTGCCCAAGTCTCTAATGCTTTTGATGATGCGTTACGTAAATTAGAATCGCTTATAAACTCACGACAACTTTTTTTACGTACCATTATGCATGAGCTTAAAACACCCATTGGTAAAGGACGACTGCTCAATGAGTTTTTAGAAAATGAGATTCAACGAGAGAGTTATAACGCTGTGTTTGAACGTTTGGAATTGCTGATAGAAGAGTTTTCTAAAATAGAGCAGATGCTCTCTTCATCGTACAAACTAAAAGTGGCTTCTTATAATGTCCAAGAGATGATTGATCAAGCTTTAGATTTAATGATTATGGATGAAGAGGAGATTGAAGAGCAGGTAAGTATGGTTCAAGTGGAACCTTTTGTACTTGAGACAGATTTTGAACTCTTCTCTTTGGCATTAAAAAATTTAATAGACAATGCCTTAAAGTATTCCCCGGAGCATAAAGTGAGTATTACAATCTATCATAATCGTATCGAACTTAGCAATGTAGGCGAACAGTTCACCGAGAATTTAGAAGCTTATGCTCAACCTTTTTACGGAAAGAGAAAGGGAAAAGGTAATGGTTTTGGATTGGGACTTTATATTGTTCAGAATATTATGGAGTTGTTGAAATTAAAGTTAGAGTATATCTATAGAGATGGTAAAAATCTTTTTTTAATTAAAAAATATAAATAAACAGCAAATGTGTTACTTTTGTCTACTTTTTATCTTTTTGAAGAAGAATATGAAATCTATAACCTTCTATCTCTTCATAATGTTTTATACTATTAATGTCTATATTGAAAGGGACAATCTTAAAACTATAAGGAATTATGATGCTAAAAAAATTTTTATCAGTAGCAATCGTTGGTGCATTTGCACTATCAGGATGTTCACAAACAAAAGCAGAGGTTAAAGCACCTGCAGAAATAAATACAACCAAAGCAGTTGATGCCAATGCAACAGCTGTAGTTGAAAAAGCTGCACCAAAAGTTCGTGGTGGTGCAATGCATGTACCATTTTCAGAAATGATGAAATAGTTTTTTAAGACTATATTTTTTTCAAACTTGGGTTTGCAAGAAGTTTTAACTTGCGAACCCACTCTTAAAGCTCTTTATCTCAGCTTGAACAATCGCTTTTTGTTTCTCTTTTTTTTGTATCTCTTTTTCAACAAATATCTTTTTACGTGTTACAGGATCCATTTCGGTGTAGTACATTACAGCTGAGTAGGTTCCCGGAGTGGGTATAAATACTTGTGCCTGTTCAGGGTTCATTTTTAGCTCATTGGTAGCAAAACGTTTGAGTGCGTGCATGTCTTTTTCGGTACAACCAGGATGTGCAGCAATGAGGTAGTAGGTCATGTATTGTTTTTTACCCATCTCTTTGTTAAGTTTGTCGTAAAGTTTTTTAAAGTCTATAAGGGTCTGTTTTCCGGGTTTCCCCATAAGGTCAAGCACATGTTGTTCGGTGTGTTCGGGGGCTACTTTCATCTGCCCTGAAATGTGGTGTTTTACCATCTCTTTGAGGTAGGAGTATCCATGCTTTTTATCTTCGGTGATAAGGTCATAACGTACTCCGGATGCCACAAAAGCTTTACGAATACCCGGGATTTCTCGAACTTGTCTCATCATGTTCACAACCCGTCCATGGTCAGGTTTCATAGCCGAACAGAGGTGTCGTGAGTCAACACAGCGTTGATGATCACAGGTTCCAAGTTTGAGTTTTTTATCACACTCATAACCGTACATATTGGCTGTTGGTCCACCCAAATCAGAGATGATACCTTTAAAGTCTTTATACGCTCTAAAGTCCTTTGCTTCTTGCACAATAGACTTTTCACTTCGTGTTCGGATGGTTCGTCCTTGGTGAACACCAATGGCACAGAAGTTACACTCACCCCAACACCCTTGATGTGTCATAATAGAAAATTTAATGGTCTCCAAACACTTTACTTTTCCCTCTGGTCGATGATAGGGGTGGAGTTCACGAGTAAAGGGTAGGGCAGAGACTTCATCCATTTCTGTTTCGTTGAGGTAGTCGCAGGGTGGATTTTGAATGGAGTAACGGGTGTCAACCAGTTGGGAAAGCCCTCTGGCTGCGATGGGGTCATTGTTGTCATAAAACAAATCAAAAAGGTCGATGTACTTCTCTTTGTCCTCCAAACACGCTTTATGTGATGGGAGTTGATGGTACGCCTCTTGAGGCTCTTTGGCAATGTAGCAGATTCCTCGAATATCTTTCCACTCATATCCTTTGTCTAAAGCCTGTGTCAAATCACGAATCGCTTGTTCACCCATACCATAAATGAGAATATCGGCTTTAGAATCAAAAAGAATTGGCTTACGCAGTTTATTGGTCCAGTAATCATAATGGGTTACCCGTCGAAGACTCGCTTCAATTCCTCCTAAAACTACAGGTACAGTGTTTTTAAAGTTTTGACGAATTAAGTTGGTATAGACCAAAACAGCACGGTCGGGACGTTTGTTGTTTTTTCCACCGGGAGTGTAGTCGTCGTTGTTTCTAAATTTTTTAGTAGCTGTGTAGTTAGATACCATCGAGTCAATGCTTCCACCACTAACCCCCCAGTAGAGTCGGGGTTCACCTAAACGTTTAATATCTTTGTCACTTTTAATATCAGGCTGACCGATAATGCCCACTTTGTAACCCAACTTCTCCAACATACGACCCACCACAGCCACACCGATAAAAGGGGAGTCGATGTAGGCATCACCAGAGACTAAAATAACATCACATTGTTTCCAACCGAGTTTGTCCATTTCGGCTCGTGTGGTGGGTAAAAAGCTTGTAGAAATGGGGTTGTTGTATTCTTTGTTTTGGTGCATATGGATCTCGTTTTTTAATTAAAGTTTATTTGGTTTTTTGGTTGATTGATACGGTTATAGCTTAGATTCTATTAATCTAAATTTAATTATTGCTTTTTAATGAATAGATGATATTATAATGGACTTTGTTTATACTCTAAAGGAAACCATGAAATCTTTACGTCCTCTACTTATTATTGTAGTCATTATTGCAGTTATTGTACTGCTGTTTACGACTTTGGCTAAAAATCAAAATATGGTGACTGTTTTTGAAGGCAATGTTGCTAAACAACCTATACCCATTGTACTCAACCATTTTCAAGACAGCGAATGTGGTATGGTGATTGATGAGTTGGGGTATGCGTCTGAAGTGGTTGCACCCGATGGTAAAACGTGGTTTTTTCATGACCATGGGGGAATGGTAAAGTGGTTAGAAGCACGAGCGTTTAAAGACGAAGCTGTTATTTGGGTACATGGTCGTGATACCAAAACATGGATAGATGGAAGAACAGCCTTTTATACTCGAGATGAAGAGACCCCAATGTTGTATGGTTTTGGTGCTTACCGTAAAAATGCACCCAATAGAATAGATTTTAAAACCATGTCTGAGTATACGCTCCGAGGTGAGACCATGGTGAACCCAAGCATTCGAAAACAGTTGCTCAACAAGAAGGATTCATTTGGAAACCATTAACATCATTTCCATTATAACCATCGCTTTTTTAGGAAGTTTTGGTCACTGTATCGGCATGTGTGGGGGAATTGTCATTGCTTACACGGGAACGAAAGTTGACCAAAAATGGGGGAAAACCAAACAAGCTGTAGCTCATCTTTCTTACTCATTTGGACGGGTTTTAACCTACATGACCTTGGGTGCAATGTTTGGGTACCTTGGTGGGGTGGTGACTTTTAACAATACTACCAATGGAATTTTATGGATAGTTACAGGTATTGCCATGGTATTGGCAGGTTTGTCACTGCTAGGAAAGGTAAAGTTTTTAACCCTTATAGAGCACTCCTTTCTAAAATCTTCATGGTATCAAGAGAGCTTTAAATCACTTCTGCGTAATCAATCACTTTTAAGTTTTTTTCTTTTAGGTATGCTTAATGGTCTTTTACCTTGTGGATTGGTCTATTCTTTTGCCATCATCGCTGCGAGTACGGCTTCGCCTTTGTATGGAGCATTGGTGATGTTTATATTTGGTATCAGTACCATACCGGCTTTGTTTTCGTTAGGTTTTTTTGTGGGACTCTTTAAACAGGCTTCATTTAGAAACATTATGATTCGTTTGGCTGCCATTTCGGTCTTGCTTTATGGAGCGTTTACGATTTATAATGGGTATCGATATTTGGTAGAACCTGATCGAACCATTCAAGAGTGTCATTAATTGTATATTGTACTGTAGGGGCAGAGCCATGTCTCTGCCCTTTGTTGGCATACATGAATCTACATTATGGTCAGGTACTTATAAATATTCACATTCGTTGGCATATTGGGCAAAGGGTCAAGACACGGCTCTGCCCCTACAGCCACACCCCATTTTTTATAAAATAAACAATCGGATATAACGTCACCAATAACACATACAGCGTATTAAAAATCAAAGAGACATTATAACTCTTACAGCTCTTTTCTCCCAACATCTCCATAATCCCTGTACGAATCCCGTAAAATGTTCCTATAAACAGAGCCGTGTAGAGAACATACCCCACATAGTAGTAGTCAGCTTGTAAAAAACAGAACGGGCAGTGGTGGGTAGGTAGTTCATAAATGTAGGTACCAAAGAGGCTAATAAGAGAGATGAGTGCACCAATAATAAACGTGATGTTTAACAGTGCAAAAAGGTATTTAACTCTAAAAAAGTAAAAGAGTATCATCAGCACAAAAATTCCATAAAACAGTCCTAAAAGTAAGGGTGTATTGATGGTCAAAATATCACCCATAGCTGAAGTAGATGCTGAAGAGTAAAGAGACCCACAACAGCTGACCATTTTGTCGATGTCAAGAGAAGCAAACATGATGCCCTCAAGCACTATCTCCATCACTAAAAAAAGAAAAGCAATAATAAAAAACTCAAATTTCATCTTGGTGTAGGGTAGGTTCGGATTTTTAATGTCAAGGTAATGTAAGGTCAACCAAAAACCAAAAAGGTAGAGGTTAAGGAGTTTGAGCATGAGTAGGTAGGTTCCATATTCGGTTGCATCGACCACTCCGGCAGCACACATTGCCCCTGTGAGTAGGGAAGAGATTTTGTCTAAAGTAAAAACAAAAAAGAGAAAAAGAGGAAGTTTTAACATAAAAATATACTTTACAATGGTCGCTGCCAAAAAGCTCTGTTTTTCTAAACTGTACTGTTTTGGCGTAGTGGCGTTGATGTCCCAGTTTAAAAAGATGTTTACAGAGAGCACAAAAGCAACCGTGGCAAAGAGTAAAAAAATCCCATTTAAAATAAAAAGAGTTAAAACTTCAGGAGCGAGTATCATACGATTTTTCCATTATGAATTTCGATGATTCTGTCAACCATGTCCAGTTCAAAAAAAAGTGGATCATGGGTCGCAATGACAATGGTTTTTCCTTCTTCTTTGAGTGTTCCCAGTATGGCTATAAAGTCAAGCGAAAGTGCTTCATCTAAATTGGCTGTAGGTTCATCGGCGAGTATGATTTTTGGGTCATTCACATGTGCTCTAGCAATTGCCACACGCTGTTGCTCACCTCCCGAGAGGTTACGCACCATCTCATTTTGTTTATGGGCGATGTTGAACTGTTTTAAGACGTTGTCCAATTTACTTTGGGCTTCTTCTTGGTCTGGATTGGTCGGAACGAGTGGTAGTAAAATGTTCTCTTTTACCGAAAGCGTAGGAATGAGGTTGTACTTTTGAAAAATAAACCCTATGTCCTGTTGACGATAATCCGAAGCAAAGTTATCAGGCAGTTTAGAGATTCTTTTTTCATTCACCATCACCTCACCCGATGTTGGTTTGGTTAGGGCTGCAATAAGTGAGAGTATGGTACTTTTTCCACTACCACTTTTGCCTTTGAGCACCACCAGTTCACCTTTTTCGATGTGCAAGTTTATATCTTCTATGGCTGTGATGCTGTTATTTTTGTTGAGTTCATATGTTTTTGTTGTGTTTTTTAGGGTTATCATGGATTACTCACTTGAGTTTTTAAATATTTATTTTTTATCAATATGATCTTTTGTTTAAAATATGTCAAATTGTTATATTTGTAAATTTCGTGTTAAAAAAAGCTGAAAGAAACAGTTTTTTTAGATTTAAATTCTAGCGAACAAAGGCTGATAAGACTCTTCACGTTTAAAAATAGAGAAAGCCATTAATTATCATTACAGGTTCATCGTTGTCGGCGGCAAGAACTTCATAGACCACGGACTTGTCTGCCGCCTGTGTTTGCAGAGTCTG
>JAHJJU010000068.1 GCA_018822805.1 bacterium | reverse complement strand
TTATTCTTGCCTCTAGTTTCTCTACCATCATGATTATCTTTGCTGCTGCTTCTGGATTACTTTTACAAAATTCTATTGCTTCTTGTTCTGTCATATTAGCCGTATTTTACCATATTTCTTTTTTGGGTGCTGAATGGTTACGAACGATTAATCTCATTTTTATCGTCATCATTTACTATTGTCAATAAACTTTTAAATAATTCTTTAGATTTTTTGATTTCTTGAATCAATTGATCATGAATATCTGACTCTTTATCTATAAATTTTCTTCCCATACTTTTTCCTTATTAGTAATATATGCTATCCAAATAACATATACATAAAATTTAAAAAACAATTCTAAATCCAAGTTGAAGGTTTTTTGTTGACTTACGAATCATTTTTTTATAATCTAGCAATTTATCTATATCTTCTAACTTATCACTAAAAGTTAAACCTTTTATATATTTTTTATCTTTATTTCCATCCCAACACCATTCATAAATATTACCAATAATATTACTTAATCCAAGTATGTCTTTTTCTATTCTATTATTTTTTTGTAATTCGGTACAAGAATAAGTAATATATTTTTCAAAATTATTTTTAGGTATACTATTTTCTACAATGAGGTTCCACTCTGACCAATATAATAATCTCACTTCTTTACTAATTTTACTACTTAACCATTTACAATATTCTTCTGCATTTTCCCAAGAAATATTAATTACAGGATACTCTGATCTTTCTTCATTTAAATACATAGAGTTAATTTTTGGAAATTTTTCATTTTCTTCACAAAACAAATCATATTGTTCAAAAGTAACTGGGTAAATAGAAACATTCAAAGTCCTGCCATCAACTTCAATAGGGACAGTTTTAAGAGTTATCTTACCAAGACTTATATCATCTTTTTTTATAAAAACATTCTCTACTTCTACATTCTTATATTTATCAACTATATTTATCTCTTCTTTATTTTGAATAATAGTCAAAACTTTATCATGACTATTTTTTACAGGTGGTAATTTCTTATTATTGCCATTCAAATAGTTAATTAACTCTATAATACTTTTATCAGAATCAATTATATAGCTAGTACAATCATTTTTAATTACTGTTGGTATAAATTTATTATTATCTTTTTCATAATAGATGGGTATATAGTTAGTAATCTTAGCTCCATCATACAATTGATTATCTATCAAGAGCCATTCTCTTTTTACTCCTCGACCTGCACAAACTTCTACATTATTACTAATTTTATTATAATATGCTTCTGTACAAACTATAAGAATATAATCAGCAATTTCAATATTATCTTGCATCCATTTTCTCCAGCCACCATCAGGAGTAGGACTTGCTCCACCATGATCTTGATCAAGAATTGGTTTAATACCGTGATTACAAAACTTTTCTGCAAGTTCCCATACATCATCTGAAATTGTAGTTTTCTCATCCCAACTATAACTAATAAAAACCTTCGGTATCTTTTGATTATCCATTCATTACCTACTTCATAAAATATCCAAATAGTAATATAGCAACTACTATACCACCATAAAAAATGTTTAACGTTACAGAAAAGAATACATTTACCCAATTATCATTGCTTGTCAATGGTTTATCAAGCTTCATTGAAAAATCAATATTTTCTTCTTCTTTTTTGCTAACTTCATCATAACGTTTACGAAAAAACCTTTCTTGTTTCAAAAAATAAGCATCTAATATCCAAAACATGAAAGTAATAAATGTAGTTATAGCGATAACTTTTGCATCTAATCCATCTTTATTCAACCCTATTAATGCCCCCACAACGGTTATACTCCACCCCTTTAATAAAAAGGAGTTATTTGCCATTCGTGTAATAGTATTTTGTATAAACTCTAAATGTTTTAATTTTTTTTCTATCATATATCAACCTTTATTCTTTTTTATGTTCTTCCATAATTTTTTCATATTCATCTTCTAGTGTATATGGAGTGCCACCATTTATCCATTCTTTAAACAGTATAAACTTAGAACTATTTTCATTAATAAAAAGTTTATCCACTTTACTCATATTTTGTCGCATTTGTTCTAATGCACTTTTTTCCATTGCCATTACAGTATGTTCTAAGTCTCTAGATAACTTATCAATACTAATATAATAATAAAGACCTAAATATTCCTCCCCTTTAAAGTCATCTTTAAAATTCTCATCTATTCTTATTGGTAAAATTCCAACCATTTTTGTTCTAATTCCATCAAAATAGCCAAGTTCCCAAGGCATCCATCTTGAATTTTTAGAATTATCTGATGTTGAATAAATCAAACACTTAGACTGTTTCATTCTTTTTTGTAAAACTTCTGCTGTCTTCTTATCGACTTCATCTCTACTTAAAAGTTCATCTGTAATCCAATCAACATAAACAGTATAACCCATCTGTTCAAAAAGATATTTTAATACTGGAATGATTTTTTTATCATTATAACTATGTGATAAGAAGATATCAAAACTATCTTCTTTAATACTATCAATAGTAACTTCATTAATTGCTCTTTTCCATAGATAATCGTAAGATTTATTTTTAGGTATCTGCATTTCCATTTCTTTAAGTTGTTTATAATCAAATAATGCCAATTTTTATCCTTATTTTTAATTTTTCATCATAGTATTACTATTTATAAATCCTAAAACCCCCTCAAACTCCCCACCAAAAAACCTAACCAACCCATCAATAACCCTCATCTTAGCCAACTCCTCACTAAGCCCTATCTCACCAGCAATAACCCTAAACAAACCATGATGGTCACCCAAAGAAATTTCATTGGCTATGAAGGAACAAAATGCCTCACTATCATCAATACTTCGTACATACTCTTCACTGCTCTTTAGCTTTTCAAGTATAAACTTTTCAGGGGCGTTGTCTCCAGGAAATTTACTGAACATTTTTGGAGCGTTAACAGAGAAAACCTCATCAAAACGCTCTCCCTCTTTTAGGACATATTTTTTGTACCAGTTGTTTAGCTCTTTATCTGTTAAGTCTCCATCAGCAATGGCAATGGCTTTTCCTAGAGAAACATTACGATAGTGTGCTCCTACCATACGCACTACGTTTTCTTTGCTTCCTACATCAGCTATGTCAATGCGTTTACGAATGTTGCTGTTTAACAGTGTCTCTAAAATAGACTTGGCTACTTTGTCTTCTACATAGACCGTAAGCTCTTTAACACTATCTCCCGTTAGTTCAAAAAAAGCCAAACTACTACTTGGATTGTAGATAACCTCTAACTCATCACTGGGTTTTCGTAAGAGTATTCGACCCTCTTTAGGCATGGCATCAAAAAGAAAAGGGGAATGCGTGGTGAAGATGAGTTGGAGTTTCTTATTAAGAACTATCTCAAACAGTTTTCCTATAAGAATCTTTTGAGCTTTCGGGTGCAATCCAAGTTCAAGCTCTTCTATAAGGGCGATGCTATAGTCTGGTAACTCACTTAAACGGCTAATGAGCGATATAATCACCTCTTCACCTGCTCCCATGTTGAAGTTACTATAACTTAGACCGTTGTTTAGGTTAATGCTATTGAGTTTAAAGTTAATGATTTTCTCTGAAGAGTTGACATCTACGGACTCAAGGGGTTTGTTTAAAATATTACGTACCATCTCTGTACTTTTAGGCGATAGTGACTCTTTGGTTAATGGAGACTGTATGGAAGCAAAGGTGTTTTTGAACATGTTAAACTCATTGGCAGGAATGACTCTTGAGACACCGTAAAAGTCAGTGGTTCTTTCAGGTCGACGGTCGTAACTGCTCCATCTTGAGGCTTTTTTCAGAGTATGCATTTTTTGCTTTTTACTTTTGTAGAACTCATAGCTTATCTCTGAGCCTTCTGATTTATCTTCTCCTTTGAAGTGAATGAAAAAATCGGTAAAAGTGTAGTAGGGTTTTGCCTCTTTTGAGTTTGAGAAACGGTAGGGTTTATAGCTTTTGTTACTGTTGTGGTAAAGACAGGCAATCAGCTGTAAAATGGTGGTTTTTCCAATACCATTTGCACCTGCTATGGCTGTAATAGGATAGTGAAACTTAATGGTACTGTTTTTAACTCCTCTTAGTCCTACATCATTAAAAGTAATGCTTTGTAGCTTTTGATTAAAATAGTCCGTATTCCATTTTGTTGCTAAATCTTCTCGTATCCCCAAAACTTTCCCTAATATTGAACCATATCAATCATACATTAGTTAATATGAAAAAATAATAAATATTGCTAAAATTTGAAATTTAAGAACTTAGAATTTATAAATATGATGTCATATAGAGAAAGCGTTAACGTTGTGTGATTTTTTTTGTGAGGTATTGATTATGATGTTTCCCATCGAGGACGATAGAAACAAGTTTACTTGTAGGGTGCAATAAATTGCACCATTTTAGGCATTAATGGTCATGCTCAGCAATAAATTCTTCATATCCACCTTCGAAATCGATGATGGTTCCGTCGTTGTTGATTTTAATAATTCTGTTGGCAAACGCATCGATTAACTCTCTATCGTGTGAAACACAAATAACCCCACCTTGGTAGCTGTGCAGTGCTTCACCAAGAGCAATAATGGCTTCTAAGTCCAAGTGGTTGTTTGGCTCATCCATTACTAGGAAGTTGGCTGAATCCATCATCATTTTAGACAACATAACTCGGTGCTTTTCTCCACCTGAACAGGCACCAACCTCTTTACTTTGCTCTTCACCAGAGAACAACATACGCCCCAAACACTTACGAATCTCATCGATATGCCATTTAGGATCATGCCCTTGTATCCACTCATAAAGTTTTTCGCTTCCTACTACCAAGTCGGTTGAATTTTGAGGGAAATAACTCGTCGTTACTGTTTGCCCCCAGTTAAATGAACCGGAATCAGCTGGAAGTTTTTCCATAATGATTTCTAAAAGTGTCGATTTACCAACACCATTACCACCAATAATGGCTATTTTATCGGTCGCTTCAACTTTAAATGAGATATCCGTAAAAACCTCTAAATCACCGTATGACTTTCCAAGATGTTTAACTTCTAATATCTCATTACCTAAGTCTCTATGTGGTTTAAACATAATAGACGGATCTCTTCTTGACGAAAGTTGAATCTCTTGAATGTCCAGTTTATCTAGCTGCTTTTGTCGTGATGTAGCTTGTTTTGCTTTAGAAGCATTTGCCGAGAAACGTGCGATAAATTTTTCCAGTTCTTCTTTCTCTTTAGAAGCTTTTGCATGATCTGTCTCTGCCTGTTTTGCAATAAGGTTCGCAGCAATGTACCAATCATCATAATTACCTGTAAACTCACGAATATTTGCAAAGTCAAGGTCAAGAATATGTGTTACGACATTGTTCAAAAAATGTCTGTCGTGAGAGATAACCACCATCACACCTTCATGGCGCTTTAACTCACGCTCTAACCATGCGATCGTTTCAATGTCCAGTGAGTTGGTAGGCTCATCGAGAAGTAAGATATCCGGTTTTAAGAAGAGTACCTGTGCCAGTAAAATTTTTACTTTGTCACCACCCGTTAATGAAGACATTAAATCATTATGAACTTCAGCCGGGAAGCCAAGTGCTTCAAGCAGTTTTTCTATTTTAACATCTGATTCATACGTAGGATCCTCATCGGCACAAATCATCTCAAGCTCTCCAAGACGTTCATTCACTTTCTCGTCTTCAAAGTCACCTGTCATGTAAAGTTCATTTTTCTCTTTTTGTGCATCATAAAGCTTTTTATTTCCATAAAGAACGGCATCTGTTAATGTAAAATCTTCAAATGCATAGTGGTTCTGGCTTAAAACCCCCATTCTTAACCCCGGTTGTATTTGAACCTCTCCGTCTGTTGGCTCTAATTCACCTGAAAGTATTTTTAAAAATGTTGACTTCCCTGCTCCATTGGCCCCGATGAGACCATATCTTTTTCCGGCATCTAATGTTATACTAATTTTATCAAAAAGTACTCTTTTACCGTATCGTTGTACTATATTTACTGTGCTTAACAACTCTAAATCCTTACTCTATATTAATAATGATGGCATTTTAGCATAATGTTTTATAGGCAAAGTTTTATTTTACTTTATCTTATTCTTAAAATAATAGCCTTCTATTGCAATGGATTAGCAATAAATAGTAACTTCTACTATATTCTTCATCATTTAATAAGAAATCACTAAGCCTCACCCACAGCAACAAAATAGATTAAAAAATGTTTTTCATATTAATATAATAGAAAAATAACTTTAATTTCTTCATTTATTTTAAGAGTAAAATCGATTTTATTAATATAAAATATAGTAATAAAATTAAAGGTTGGTTATTATGTCTATTTTATCTATTGCCACTATTGATGTGGATCTTACTGATGCAAGCCCTTATTTAAGTGCTGCTCAAATAGCACAACACTTTAACATTGAAGCAACAAAAATCAATCATATCTTACGTGACCTAAAATGGATAGAAAAAGAGTATGACATTTGGTGGATTGCTACCGTACTGGGTAAAAAAAATGGTGCCATAGAACAAACTCATGCAAACGACAAAATAAAGTATGTTCATTGGTCAAAAGAAATT
Organism: bacterium; assembly: GCA_018822805.1. Lineage (GTDB taxonomy): Bacteria > Campylobacterota > Campylobacteria > Campylobacterales > Sulfurovaceae > UBA1140. The sequence goes on along the minus strand of JAHJJU010000068.1, from coordinate 21,298 downwards.
CTTGAAAATGAAGAGCTTAACTTGGCTATTCAACGCTACATCCATACCTATAAAAATGACAGAGCCTACAAAAATTTTATCGCAAAACATTATTTGGATCAAGGTTATACCTTATGGAATCATACGGAAGATAAAGGTTTAGACGATAAAAACATCAACTATATTGCAAAAAAGAATAGAGAAATTATCTTAATTAATTGTCGTGGTAACCCTACAGATATTACAATAAAAGAGATCAAAATATTTGAACAACAAAAAGAAGCTTTTATTTTAGAAAATCCTATCTTTGCCGATTACAATGTAAAACTACTCTACAATATGTCCGGTTTCTTTTTAACCGAAGAGGCTTTTTGGTACATTCAAGAACACAGTAGGACAATCTCTTACCAAATACTTAAATAGACATTTTACAAAACAGAGTTTTTCTAATTGAAAAATACAACAACCTCTTTGTCTACTCCGGTTATAAACTCATTGTTTCGGTGTTTATACTCTATATTAGACAATATAAAACGAATTAAATTAAGCCTTGCTCTTTTTTTATCGTTGGCATCTATCATGCACCATGGAGCATCTTTTGTACCTGAATTACTAAACATCTTGTCTCTAAGTTCTACATATTTATTGTACTCTTTATAAGACTTGTAGTCTATTTCAGAGAGCTTCCAACTCTTTAAAGGATCATTTTCACGATCTTTGATACGTTTGCCTTGTGTCTCTTTTGAAATGTTCAAATAGAACTTAAACACCATCACTCCGTCATCAACCAACATTTGCTCTACATCATTGACTTGTCTATAAAAAAGATCATGCTCTGCTTGAGTACAGAAACCAAAAACCTGTTCAATACCTGCACGATTATACCAAGATCGGTCAAAACAAACAATCTCTCCGGCATTGGGTATCTGTTTTAAATGGCGTTGAAAATACCACTGCCCTAGCTCTTTACTATTAGGTTTAGGTAATGCTACCGAACGTGATTCACGTGGATTCCAAAACATATTCAGTTCCTTAATAGAAGAGCTTTTTCCACCTGTGTCCATCCCTTCAAAGATAATTAAAAGCCGTTTATCATTGTCAATAATCCACTTTTGTAACTTTACCAACTCTAAATGAAGTTTTAATAACGCTTCTTTATAAAATTTCGTCTCTATTTTTCCATTTTTTTTAAAAACTTTTTTAGGCTTTTCTAGGTACTCCGGAAGTTTATCACTAAAAATTATTTGCATTTTTATGGCTCCTTGCTAATCATGGTTGTTTATGGCTTGAGGTATCTGTTTTGTTGTTTTAGCACCCATCTCTTTAAGCTGTTCTACTTGTCGTACAATGTTTCCTTTACCTTCACTCAAACGTTTTTTAGCTGTTTCAAATGTTCCTTGAAGGGTATCAAACTGTTTTGATATTTTAACCATATCGTCCGAAAAGTTTACAAACTTATCATACAATGCTCCTGCACGTAAAGCAATCTCTTTTGCATTTTGATTCTGTTTTTCATACTTCCAAACATTCTCTATTGCACGAAGACCAATGAGTAAGGTACTTGGACCCACTAAAAGTATCTGTTTTTTAAAAGCATCATCATAGAGACTTGAATCATTTTCTAAAGCCAATGCTAAAGCTCCTTCTATAGGAACAAACATGAATATAAAATCTAAAGTATTAATGCCTAAAAGTTTCTCATAATTTTTATCGGACAAATTTTTCATATGATTTCGTAGAGCTTTAATATGTTCAATGAGGTACAAATCTTTGCTTTTAGTATGTTCTGAACTGACAAATTTTTCATAAGCATTTAATGATGTCTTCGCATCTATAATCAAATCTCGTTTATCGGGTAAATGAACCAAAACATCCGGTCGGTAATTTATACCGTCATCATTTTTCAATGCCACTTCTCGGGTATACTCAAGCCCTTTACGTAGTCCTGATGATTCTAAAACTTTTTCTAAAATCATCTCACCCCAGACACCTTGTTGTTTCTTTTCACCTTTAAGTGCATTGGTTAGATTAATTGCATCTTGACTGATTTGTTGATTTAACTCTTTGAGAGAGATAATCTCTTGTTTAAGCATGGCTCGATCTTTGGACTCATCAGTATAAAGTGTATTGATCTGCTTCTTAAACTCATTAATCTGTGACTCCATAGGTTTTATTAGAGAGCTTAGATTCTCTTGACTCAATTTAGAAAAATCTTTTGAATTGCCCTCAAATACTTTGGCTGCAAGTTGAGCAAACTCCTCTTTAAGTTCACCACGGTGCTCATGCATCATTTGCATTTTTTCACTGTTTTGTTTTTGTTGTTCACGAATTTTAACTTCTGATTCACGCACTTGCATATGCAATCGGTTATTGTCATCCACCAGACTTTCATTACGCTTTTTTAATAATATATATTTTTCATCCAACTTGGTATAACTCTGTTCAAGCAGATCAAAATGTACTTTTAACTGATCGAAGGCATTCTTTTGATTATGAATGGACTCTAAGTGTTCCTGTGACTGATGTATTAAATTCTCTTTTAGTTTAGTAATTGTCTCTTCAAAATATTGGAGTTTCTCTTTGCTTTTTTCAAAATACCCAACTTCACGTTTTAAATCAAGATTATTAATCTTCTCTTCCTGTAAAGCCGTATCTAAAAGGGCTATTTTTTCCTCTTTTGCATTATCAATTGCTCTTGCCTGATCTAAAATGGCTGTTAAAGTTTTGATTTTACTGATGAAGATCACAATAATGGTTGAAATAAGAAATGTAAGAAGGAGAAAAAGCCCCATTAGTACAAAAAATTCATTATTCATTTGAAAATTGGCAAATACTTTATCCAATGTTTAGCCTTCGATAATATCGTACTCTTTAGGTGCTTGACACGCTAAATCTGTTTCGTTAAAAGATGCAGTATTGTAATTCATATTATCAAATATTATTTTTACACCGTTATCTAAATTGTCCACATAAATAATTTTTGAAAGTTGCTTATTCTCATCCAGACTAATAATATATTCTGTCTCTTTATAAGTAGCTTTATAATCTTTATTGGTTATCTTTTGAGCAACTTTTAAAATCTCTTCTAAATTTATACCCTCATCTACCAAATAACGGGAAACCTGTTCTAAATCATGATCAACGATAATCACTTGTATACCATCGGTACAGACCTCTTTTTTTGTAGGAGAGCTGTAATTCCATTTAAAAAGACTTCGACTGTAGCTCTCCACTTCACCTGTTGGATTTTGCATATTTTGTTTCATATTTTTAAACAGTACATCACCCTCGTACTTAATCACTTTACCTTTATCATTGGTAATGGTTTGTTTAAAATTGGTTTTAAAATTATCCGGAAGTATTATGCTTGCATTGAGTGAGACAACAAGTGCCGATAGTGTTATGAATGATTTCATTTTAGTAATCCTTTTTACTGATAAAAATATAACAAAACCCCACTTTATAAGGGGTTATTTGGTCAAATATTGCCATAAAATCGTGGACTAAATAAAAAGCATTCCTAACATTAAAAGTATGGAGAAGAATATAATATAACCATACTTCGCATTTCTAGTCTGAACTGCTTTATAAATTGACCAAAAGAAGAGCCCTACAATTAAAAAAGCTCCTAATAACCAAGGAAGCATCCACGGCATTGACGCATCTACTTTTAAATTTTCTGCAAAAAGAGTTATATTACTGAAAAGTGAAAAAAAGAGAATTGTTCTCATTTTTCTAGCTCCTCTTTTGCCAGCCTCTCCACCATTTTTATGCTCTCTAGGGCATTTACTAAAATCTGTTTTGTTGACTTAAGAGGTTTTATTCTAAGATTGGTTTGTTTTTTATCCAAAGACTCATCCATTAAAATCTCCATCACCTCTTTTTCAAGATCACCATAAATCTCTTGAAGTTTTTTCTCTATAGATAGAATATCCATTATTTACTCTTTGGTCTAAAAATTTTAATCACCTTTTCATCAGCTTCCATAAATGAACCACCAATAAGGTCAATACAGTATGGAACTGCCGGGAAAACAGCATCCAAACACTCACGAATAGATTTTGGTTTACCCGGCAAGTTAATAATAAGTGAACCGTTACATATTCCAGCTGTTTGACGTGAAAGAATGGCTGTAGGTACATACTGTAGACTTACAGCTCTCATTTGCTCACCAAACCCGGGAAGCAATTTTTGACATACATTCTCCGTCGCTTCTGTTGTCACATCACGAGGAGCCGGTCCTGTACCACCTGTTGTTACAATCAGATCACACTTCTCATCACGAGAGAGTTTAATCAGTGTCGTCTCGATTATGGCTTGTTCATCGGGAATACATCGGTAGACATACTCACACTCATTCAGCAGATACTCTTTCATGGTATCCATAATGGCTACTCCTGAAATGTCCTCATAAATCCCTTGACTTGCTCTATCGCTTGTGGTAACTACCCCTATTTTAATTTTATCCATCTATTATCCTGTTTCTCAATATTTTAAAGTGAAAACCTGAGTTCGACGGAATACCATAGGCTTAGACACATTTTTTTGAATTAACCTGTTAGTCCTGCAAAAATGTGCCGTTGCCTATGAAAAACCTCGTAAAATTGTGGCTATGGTATTCCGTCGAACTCAGGTTAAAGGATTATAGCAAAAAGGTAATTCTCTAATAATTAAATATTGGTCAAATTTATTTTAAAGCTTCCAATCGTTCAACCCGTTGTTGTGTTGTTGGATGTGTGCTAAAGAGTTGTTTCATTGAAAAATCTTTTCCTGTAAACGGATTAATAATAAACATATGTGCTGTTTGAGGTTCAGCTTCATGTAACGTCATACGTCTGGCATAATTTTCCAGTTTTTGTAAGGCACTCTGCAACCACTCAGGATGTCCGGTCATTCGAGCAGCACCCTCATCGGCCATAAACTCACGACTTCGACTAACCGTCATTTGTATAATCATCGCTGCCATAGGCATAATAATCATGAGTACCATCATCACAATAGGATTGGGTCTATTTTCACTGTTTCCACCAAAAAACATTCCAAAATTTGCCAACATCGCTATGGCTCCTGAAATGGTCGCTGCAACTGTACCGATTAACATGTCATAGTGTTTAATATGACTTAACTCATGAGCTATAACGGCTTCGACTTCCTCTTCGGTTAATAACTCCAGTAAACCCTCGGTAACAGCCACAGCTGCATGGTTATAGTCTCGTCCTGTTGCAAAGGCATTGGGCATCTCTTCCGGAATAATATAGAGCTTTGGCATCGGTAAATTGGCTCTATGTGTCAATTTACTTACAATCCGGTAGAGTCCCGATGCTGAGTTTTGGTCTACGGGTATAGCATGATAGTGCTTTAAAACCTGTTGATCACTGTAATAGTAAGCATAAAAATTCATACCTATAGCCACTAAAAATGCAATAATCATACCTGTTTTTCCAGCAATCATACCACCAAACCAAATAAAAAGTAAAGTTAAGCCAATCATTAAAGCATACGTTTTTAGTTGTTCCATATTTGTTCCTTCATATCAATATATATTATCAAAATTCAAAAAAATCTTTTAAATTATTAACAACTATAACAAACTTCCGTAAATGAATTGTAAATGAATGTTTAAAATGAATACCCAATTCCAACATAGCTTATGGAACTGTCCATACCAAACTTCATTCCCAAAGGATCTAAAATATCAGAACTCAATTCTGCTCCACTCATATTAATAACCATCTCATCTAAATCCCATTTTGAGTACTTATACCCCAATGTTCCATAGATTCTTGGACTTAATCTTAGCCAACCCCATTGATACTCTTCTGTAAAAGGGCTAAAGTAGAAACCAATGTTGTACTCTTGAAAAGTACCATTAACGGAAAATTTAGAGTTACTATAGTCGTTTTCTATAGAGCCTGTTTGATAAGCAAAACTTCCTGTACCATATACTGATACCTTTTCATTTAAAGATTTTTGAAATGTTACAGAAGGTCCTATTTTATAACTCATTAATGATGTTTTACTTGATTTAAAGTAATCAGCAGCATTTAAAATATTTCCTGAATTGTCCAGTACAAAACTAAAATCAGGAGCAGCATCCGTTGAACTGTCTATCCACGGCATGGAGAGTCCTACAAGTAAACCCAAACCTACAAAGTTGTCTTGGTCTTCATGTAGAACATCATATCCTACTTTTATGTTTGCATCTAAACCTTTGGCTCTGTAGTTCATACTTGGTATTTTTGCATACACATTAAGTGTGTTGGGTAAAAATCTTGATGAAAAGTTGTTTGCTGTTGAGGTTATATTGTTGTACGTGTGTTGAGCTTGTTTCAATGTTTCAGAGTCATACCACGTAAAATCGTAGCCATAAAAAAAGTTGCTAGAAGATAAATTACTGTGTCGTTCAAGCAGACTGTAGGTAGAGACATCGGTACCAATACTACCGGTTAATCCTAAAAAACCACCTTTCATGGAGAAGGTACCTGTTCCGTATTCAATCTCTGAAGCTGTAGATATTAGGGAGAATGCTATTACTGATAATGTTATTTTTTTCATTACTATTTCCTCATAGTATAATTTTTTAGAATTATAATTATAAGGAAAACAGATAAATATAGAAGTGGTAAATGTTTTTAGCCTACTTTTATAAGAAGTTTATCAAGAAGAGAGGTACTTAATAACCTTTTAAAATAACCTAAAAGATACGTTGCTTTGGTAATGTAATACCTCGGTTTTGGTTTAGGAGATTCTATTATTTTATAAACCATTTTAGCCACAGAGATAGCCTCTTCATTAAAAGGTACTTGACTTTTATCGGCTGCTAAACTTTTTTGATACGCTTCTTTAAAAATAGAGTGTTCTATGTCAACATTCTCTTCAAGTTTTTTCATAGCATTTTTACGAAAGTTACTGTTAATAGGACCTGTATTAAGCAATACAGCATAAATATTACTTCCTGCAAGTTCTAAACGTAAAGTATCCGTTAAGCCTTCAACAGCATATTTAGAGGCAGTGTATGCTCCCCGTCCAAACAGAGAAATCAGCCCTAAAACCGAACTATGTTGTATGATTTTACCGTGCCCTTGCTGACGCATAATTGGAATAATTTGTCGTGTACATTCATGCAAACCAAAAACATTGGTTTCAAACTGCTCTCTTAAAACATCTACACTGATATCTTCAATCGCACCGGGCTGTCCAAAACCTGCATTGTTAAACCAAATATCAATTTTTCCGTCTTCTTCTAGTATATTTTCAATCACCTGTGCTATTTCAATAGGGTTGGTCACATCCAATTTCATGGCGTGTTCCAATCCAAATGCTCTAAGCATCGGTAAATGTTTTGCATTTCTTACCGTAGGGTAAACTTTAATTCCCTGTGTTTGCAGATATTTAGCTGTTTCAAAACCAATACCGGTTGAACATCCTGTTATAAGTATATTGATCAATGCTATTTCCCGTATTTCAGATCTCTAACAGCTTGCGTAATGTCATCTTGTCGCATAAAATGTTCACCTACCAAAAAGGCATCTGCTCCAACTTTAGAAAGCTCTTTAACGGTTTCATGGTCGGTAATACCACTCTCAGCCACAATAATTTTATTGTTAGGAATCAGAGGAATCAGCTTTTCACTTAAACTCATGTCCATCTCAAAGGTCTCCAAATTACGGTGGTTAATCCCAATAATATCGGCACCTGCAAAAATGGCTTTGGTTAAATCTTTTTTATCGTGTATCTCTACTAGTGCTTCCATGCCCAAGTGTCGAGTATAGTTTAAGAGCTCTTTTAAATCTTTTTGACTCAAAGCTGTAGCAATTAAAAGAACATAATCTGCACCAAATGCCAATGCCTCAACCAATTGATATTTATCAACAATAAAATCTTTACGAAGTAATGGAATACTCGTATAACGACGTACCATTCCTAAATACTCTTTATTTCCTTTAAAGAAGTGTGGCTCAGTTAATATAGAAAGAGAGTCAGCCCCTCCTTTTTCATATGCCTGTCCTATCACCATAGGATCAAAATCTTCTCGAATAATCCCTTTACTTGGACTCGCTTTTTTTACCTCTGCAATAATTCTATATGGATTATCTACTGTTGATGTTAATGCTTTACGTACATCTTTTGGTGTAAATGGATTGTATGCCAAAGAGCGTCCCAACCACTCTAATGGATAATCAACTTTTCTCTTCTCTAAATCTTCTTTTGTTTTTTTAATAATATCGTCTAATATCTGTGCCAATGTTTCTACCCTCGTACTATTTTTTTCTCTATTTTTTTTATCAATGCCATTACGGTTTACATTTTGTATGAATAGCATTCCAATGTTCTATAAGCTCTTCTTCCTCTAGACCTTCTATATCAATAACCTTTTTCATAATGCTGTACGCTTCTTTACAATTGCCACTTTTATAATGTCCCCAGGCTAAAGAGTCAAGATAGTAAGTATTATCCGGGTCTTGAAGCAATGCTTTTTTAATAATTTCTATACCTCTTGCAACATTAATATCTTTATCAATTAAGGTATATCCGTAATAGTTTAAATAGACACTGCTCTCAATGCCTGCACTTACAGCTTTTTCAAAACGCTTTACTACTTCGGTCAACATTGCTTTATCATCTTTATTCACTGTACCTTCATAGAGTGCCATGGCTGATTCTGCATACCATTTAGGATCTTTTGTCTCTTCTAACAACTGTTTAGCAAGTTCATCAGCTTTAAGATAATCTTTTTTTTCAATATAGAGTGCATAAAGTAACTCATTATTTTTATACTCTTGTTTTAAAAACCCAATAGACTTTGCATAATCTTTTTTATACAAATAACTTTCAATCAACTTTTCAGCATAAATCTCTTTTTGAGTTGAAGCATAGAGTGCTTTATAGATAGCTGTCAATTTGTCTATGTTTCTTTGTTGACTATAGATATCTAAAAGCTGTAAACAAATTTTTTCACTACACTCTTGATTGACTCTATGATCTTCTAAACGATCAATAGCTCCTTCTATATTGTTCATATAGTTTGCCATTATTGCTGTAATTTTAAGCAATATATCTTCATTAGCCGTTTTTTCATACGCTTTATCAAGAAGATTCACAGCCTTTGCATAATCCCCACTATAAATGTATGGATTTGCAGACAATTCAAAATCAACAGCTTCTGTCGATTGTGCTATGAGTGCTTGCCCCACTTCTTTGGCTTTATCGTATTCTTTTTCATTCAAATAAAAAGAGAGTAAAAGACGTTTTGCTTTAAGATCATCAGGATGTTTTAACGTATACTCTTCCAATTTTGAAAGGTTATTCGATGTTGCACCCCCATAAAATGCTGTCATTAACTCTTTGAGTAAATATTCGTCTCTTTGAGTTGCTTGATAGAGTTTGTTGTAGTAAACATTACTCTGTTTAAAGTCACCTTCTTGTTCATACCAAATGGCTTTCATGATCCACTCATCTTCAAATTTAAGACGCTTTGGAAGCGTTTGAGTCGAAAAGTTTTTTGGGTTATATTCAGCAAGATTTTTTTCTGGTATTACCGTACTCTGTGGTGTATATCGACTACACCCCACAATACATAAAGCTACAAGTACTGATAGGGTAATAGTTACTCTATTACTTCGTCTATGATTCCAGGGCACTCTTTTTTTACCTCTTCTTTATTGTTTTTAAATGTCTCCCAAAATGGAAAAGTTCGACATTGACGTGGTCGTACAGGGTAGATTGTACACTGTTTTAAACCATTATTAAAAAAGATACATGCGAAATTATTCTCATCGAGTTTTTTTTCAATCAAAGAATAACGATGTTTAACCTTTTTAAGATACATTGTAGCAAATTCTTCCACAGTTAGTTCTAAAAAGTTAGCCATTTTCTCTATCTCTTCATATTTAGTCCATATATAACCACTACTACCGGTACAACATGCCCCTCCACAGCTTTCACAAGCTGATGGTGTAAATTTATAGTCGTATCCCTCTTGCATTAAGATGCTATTCTCCAAGATCATAATCTCCTTTTATACTGTTCGTTCCTGCTTTTATAAAAGCATATTCTGCTTCTTTGGTGTAAGTACTTGTCTCGTCGAACACAATTAAAGGTGGCATAATTTTCATTAAAGATTTTGAATTCATTCGTGCTGATATCATTACCAGTTTAGAAGCTCTGTCTATCTTCGAGTGTACAAAACGTAATACCTCAGGATTTATATTATACTCTTTTAATGTATGTAAAAGTCGATCAATCTGCTTTGCATCATAACAAAAGATAAAACGCCCTCGTGGCTTGAGTACTTTTTTAACATTGGCTATAAATGGCTCAATAGGCAAATGATGAGCATAGCGTGCAATATTCAAATGTTCATTCTCACTCTGCGTTACATTTGAATCATAAAAGGGTGGATTAGAAACCACAAAATCATATTTTTCCTCAGATAAAAATGTGCTAAAGTCCCCAAGAAAAGCCTTTACATCTAAATTATTCAATGCATAATTATGTTGTGCATACTTTAACATAAGCTCTTGCTTATCTATTACCGTAGTAATAATCTTAAAATCCCTACTCAAAAGTAAAGATACAATACCCACACCACAACCAACATCCAACAATGCTCCCTTAGGTTGAAATGAAGCAATAAAATCATATAAAAAGATGGAGTCACTATTATAAGCATAGCCCTTTGTTGGTTGATAAAGATACAAGCATTCACCTTCATAAAAAAATAAATCAAATTTTACTATAAATTGACAATTTTTAGATAAAATTCTGTTTATGAATGATAAAGTTTTTACTGATACAGCCCCGTCGTCAACAGATTTTTGTATGTTAGACTATGAATGCGCCTACCTTCCGGGGAAAAATGTACGCATGAACTATAAACATATAGAGGAGGCTACACAAGCCTACAACTCGGCATTGATCCACCGGGGATGGCGTCGTTTTGGATGTTATTATTTTCATCCCATCTGCAACGGATGTACAGAATGTAAATCTGTACGAATCGATGTCAACAACTTCACCCTTCGAAAATCTCAAAAAAAAGCCATTAAGCGAAATAAAGAGACTCAAATTATTATTCAAAAACCTACACTGAGTCAAGCACATATTGAGCTCTATAACAAATACCATGCCTTTAAACATAAAAAAGATAAGTGGTCACATCGTAATATCTCACCACGTGAATATAAAGAGAATTTTGTAGAGGGTGCTCATGAATTTGGAAAAGAGGTACTTTATGTTAAAGATGATAAACTGATCGGTGTAGATTTAATAGATATTCTTGATGATGGTATCTCATCTATCTATTTCTACTATGATCCTGACTTTCCTGAATTATCATTAGGAACTTATTCTCTACTCTACCAAGTTGAACTGGCTAAAGTCTTAGAATTACCTTGGATCTACTTAGGATATTGGGTCGATGGATGCAAAGCTTTTGCCTATAAACCCAATTTTCAACCCCTCGAAATTTTAGATGGTTTTCCACATCTTCGTGAAATTACCCGGTGGGAAAACTTCAATACACTAAATTTACAACACCTTAAATAATATAAAAAAACATAACATATATCATTAAAATTCGTGAATGTTTTTTTATATTTTATTCTTTCAAATTTCTCTATTCAAATTGTGACTTTTATGCTTATTATCGGAAAATTCTTCAAAAATTAATTGTTGTTTATTGTATTTAGGAGATAATGGTATTAGAAAAATTGATTTGGGAGATAACTTCAAATGAAGAAAAGAGACTTTTTATTATCAGCTATGCTATCCACACTACTATTAACAGCGAACCTATCAGCACAACAAATAGAATGTAAAAATGGAAAATGTTTTATCAACTTAAGCAAACTTGCTCCTACTAAAAATCCTCCTGCTACTGTTCAAAACTTCAAGATGAAAAAAATAGCTTCATCAACACCTGAACAAAGTATAGAACCTAAAACCATTGAAGTTACAGTAGCTGCAACAACCATTCAAGAACAAGCGAGTAATGAAAACCAACTAGAAGTCATTGCATTTGATCACTCAACCTATGTCATGCAAGAGAATGAACAATTAGAATTAATTAATGATGAACTAGAAACGATTGTATTTGCACCATCAAAGTACATTATGACCAAAGCTGAAATAGAACAATACTACGAACAACTTAATGTAAATGAAGAAGAGATTAATGTACACATTGCTATAGCTGATGAAGAAAATGAAAAAATAGAAGATAAAATTATAGAGAAAACAATCCTCCCTACTTCAGAATACTACTGTGAAAATCAAAAGAAAGCTGTTTATAACCAAGAGTTAAAAACCTATCAATGCACCATCTAAAACCTGTTAAGATTTTAGATGAAAGACAAGATATTAAATATCTTGCTCAACCACCTCTTTAAAGCTATTGAAATAGATTGATTTTAGAGTTTCAAGTTTCATTTCAACATCGTTAATCTTAACAACATCTCCACCGACTTTACCAATAATATCTGTTTTAAGTCCTAGACCCTGTGCCATCTCAATAACAGCTTCAAGGTTCTCTTTACTGCTTACTTCTAAAATTGCTCGACTTTGTGATTCATCAAATAGACTTCGTTTGTCTTCAAGCCTAATTCCTGCAACCACACCCCTACTTGATACTGCTGCCATTTTTGCTAAAGCAATAGCAATTCCACCGGAACTTAAATCTTTAGCTGATTCTAATAAACCTTTTTTATTGGCTTCAATGACAAGCTCCCATAATCTAAGCTCTTTTGTGTAGTCTATATCAGCCAAACTTCCAACGGTTTCACCAAACAACTCTTTAATATACAATGAACCACCAAAGGCTTTACCTGTCTCACCAATTAAAACCAAATGATTTTCATCTTCTTGAAACACTGATGGAAGAACACGCTTTTCATCATCATTTAACCCCACCATTGCAATCGCTGGAGTTGGAAAAACTGAAATACCATTGGTTTCATTGTATAAAGATACGTTTCCTGAAACAACAGGCGTATTCAACTCCGTACATGCCTCTTTAATTCCTTCACAAGCTTGGGCAAATTGCCACATCACTTCTGGATTTTCCGGGTTACCAAAGTTAAGACAATCAGTTATCGACAATGGTCGAGCTCCGGACATTGCAACATTACGACCTGATTCCATTACTGCCAATGCTCCACCTTTTTCAGGATCGATGTAACAGTAACGAGGATTACAGTCTGAACTCATTGCCAATGCTTTACCATTCTCTTTTACTCGAATACAAGAAGCATCTAAACTCCCTGGTGCTTTGGTGGTATTGGTTTGTACCATTGAGTCATATTGCTCATAAATCCATGCTTTATCCACCACTTCCATAGAACCTACAAGTTTTTCAAAAGCGACTTGATTGTCTACTTTTTCATACGAATCAATGGTTTTACCGGCAATTTCATCTAAATATTTAGGACGTGCCGTTGGTCGGTCTAAAATAGGTGCTTCTTCACTTACAGGAGCAATTGGCATGTCACACACTTTGTCACCATGCCAAAAAAGTTCCATACGACCGGTATCGGTTACTTCACCAACAACAGCAACATCTAAATCCCATTTTTCAAAAATATCAATAATCTCTTGCTCTTTACCTTTTTTAGCACAAATCAACATACGTTCTTGTGACTCTGAAAGCATAAAGTCGTAAGGGGTCATTCCCTCTTCTCTTGCCGGAACTTGGTCAAGATTCATAATCATACCAGCCCCACTTTTCCCTGCCATTTCAAATGCTGAGCTTGTAAGACCTGCTGCACCCATATCTTGAATACCAACCACCACATCTTCAGTTTTGAAAAGCTCCAAACAGGCTTCAAGCAAAAGTTTTTCTATAAATGGGTCACCCACTTGAACGGTAGGACGCAATGATTTACTCTCTTCTGTAAAAGAGTCTGAACTCATCACAGCTCCACCCAAACCATCACGACCTGTTTTAGAACCCACGTACATTACCGAATTTCCAATACCTTCAGCAATTCCAAGAAAAATTTCATCTGATTTACACAAACCTAATGCAAAAGCATTGACCAAAATGTTGCCGTTATACGACTCATCAAAACTCACTTCACCACCAATGGTTGGAACCCCCATGCAGTTACCATAACCACCAATTCCCTCCGTTACACCTTTCACCAAATGACGTTGATATTTGGCTGTCTTGTCTTTGTTTACAATGTTACCAAAACGTAAAGCATTCATGTTTGCTACAGGTCTTGCACCCATGGTAAAGACATCTCTCAAAATTCCACCAACACCGGTAGCAGCACCTTGATACGGTTCAATAAAACTTGGGTGGTTGTGCGACTCCATTTTAAATACAGCAGCCATACCACCACCGATATCAATAACACCGGCATTTTCACCTGGACCTTGAATAACCCATGGAGCTTTGGTTGGAAAACCATTCAAATATTTTTTACTCGACTTATACGAACAATGCTCTGACCACATAGCTGAAAAAATACCAAGTTCTACAATATTAGGGTGTCTACCATCCAATATTTCCAATATATGTGCATACTCTTCTTGACTAAGTTTGTGTGATTTTAGTACTTCATCTAAGTTTTCTAATGGTTTTGACATTATTTACAGTTCCTATTTATGGGAGATTTTTTCTGCGTCATTCTAGTATAAAAGTGCTAAAATTGGGGTGAAAATATTAAAATTGTAATGAGTAAAAATTTCTATAAACCCAAAGCAGAACTTTGAATTATTCACAGAATAAAACAATATATTATAATAAAAAGACTATAATAGGAAAACTTCAAATCACTCTTATTAAAGGATAAATTGTGAAGCATTTTAAATTTATACTTCTAACTCTAGTAAGCCTACATGTTGTAGAAGCAAAAACAAGCAACTTCATCATGCCCGATACCATTCAAACTCAACTTTGTCAACAACTTTCAGAGAAGGGGTGTAGTACTGAAGAGCAATTAAAAGTCAGTAACTCCTTCAAACTTGACAACGACCGGTTGCTCCTCTTTTTTTACCTCTATAAGCCCAACGACATGTACAAACATGGCTATGTAAACATTCCTGTAATTGTTGATATACAAGGAAAATGGAGCGTCATAAATACTCATATGGATGCTGAAATCCAAGAGCTAGGACGTGACCCTCAAGGGGGAATTTGGCTTCGAACACTTTGGATGATCGAAGGTGCCTCTCCTGCACTCTACTATAGTAAAGATGGCACAAAATGGACAACTGTCTCTTTTCCTTTAAATAGAAATGTTAACAGTGCCTTTGAAGATTTAAGCGTCTGCTTTTTAGAAAAAGAGATACAACTGACCTTCAACAGTATGGGTGGAGACGAGATTGTAAAAGCTTGGAAAACCAACTATGCAAATGCCATTACCAAAGAACCTCAATGGATACGTGTTCCAAAAAAAGAGATCTGTCAGCGAGCATGTTTCAAAACATCAGCCTATAACAATGCTTGGCAAAATAAAGGTACACAACAAAATTTAGACCTATTGTTTGAGCATAAATATAAACCTTTAAAAGTGAGTATTCCTAAATATATGGCTCAAAAAATCACGGTAAGTAAAAAGAGCGTTGTCACAACTAAAACTTCAAGTCCAATAAATAAAACCTATGCCATTCAATTGGGTACATTTAATTATAAATCAAGTCTAGAAAACATGGAAAAGAGTATGCAAAAGATAGAATTCACCTTGCATAGCAAAGAGTTTAATACCGATAAAGGAATCAAATATAAACTCTATCTTGGTTCTTTTAAAAGTCGAAATTTAGCAAATAACACACTTAAAGAATTAAGAAACAAAGACAAAAACAGTAAAATTTTAAAAAATGCTTTTGTTGCAGAGCTACCTTAAGCTACAATACGCATAATTTTCAACATATAAGGTAAGAGATGAATAAAATACTGCAAATGTTAGAACTGCAACAAGAGCTAAACGATGCAACCAATGGATTAAATTGGGAAGCAGGTGTAACCCAAAATGGTAAACAGATTGATTGGCGACGATGCATCTATCTTGAAGCTGCTGAGTTGGTTGAGTCCTACCCATGGAAACACTGGAAAAACATTGATGCATCACCTGATTATGCCAATATTAAAATAGAAATTGTCGATATCTGGCACTTTGTTATGTCTGAAGCTTTACGCCTTTACAAAATTGACAACTTAGGATCCATAGCTGACATTGCCACAGCTGTTGCAAATATGGAAGGGTTTGAAGAATTTACACAGGGAAGCAAAGGTGAAGTCTTGAACAGTTATGCACAAATAGCTTTGGTTGAAGAGATGATACGAACACTTTTTTGTGAAAGTGACATTAATGCGCTTCTTATCTCTTTTTTGACCATGTCATCAAAGCTAAATTTAAAACTTCCGGAACTTTATGAACTCTATGTCGGTAAAAATATTTTAAATAAATTTCGACAAAATCATGGATACAAAGAGGGTTCATATATAAAAATATGGAATGGTAAAGAAGACAATGTCGTCATGCAGACCATCTTACATGAAAAGAGTGAAATTACTCCGGATGCTCTTTATGGAGCATTGGAAGAAGCTTACCCAAAAGGGTAAACTTCTGATATTCATCAATAGTTAGGGAACATGTTTCATCAAATTAACGTTGGTAACACCATTTCCTACAAAAATTTCTTGAACCAACAGAACCGTCTTGGTCTCAGAATATCCACACTCTTGACCACAAGTTATTGTTCCTACCAAATAGTAATTCCCACTGGCAAGACCAAAGAAATTAAATTTACCATTTGAGTTTGAAACGGTATATTTCAAATAGTTATATAACCTATTATCCGACTTACTCATTTTATAACCACCTAAGTAACTCTCTTGGTACCACTGTCGAGAATATGAAGTAACCGGATTAAGATAAAGTTTAACTTTTTTCCCCATAATTTTTTCAGCATTATGACTATTCTCAACATAAATAGAACCACTTACCGTACTACCACCTGTTTTTTTTATATACTTATATTCATCAATAGGGAAAGAGATACGCTCAATAACGCCATTTTCTACTACAGGTTCTTCTGTTATATTTTCCTCTTGATAATGGTTAGAATCATTGTAATCTCCTACAGCTTGACCCAATAATGGATTATTGGTTGGTACATCAATAGGATTACCTAAGTTTGGATTTTGATTAATTAGAATCTCCTCTTTAATTTCAGGACTTTTAATCACAGGTTGTGTTCTTTGTGGTTGTGCTCCATTTTCACCCGGATGAAGTACAATGGTACGTTGATTACAGCCGGACAAACCAAACAGGATTAATGCAATCACTGTATATTTAAAATTTTTATTCAACATAAAACTCCTTTTTTTACTTTCCTAAACAAAACTCACCAAACATTTTATCTAAAATTTCTTCAGAATCATAAGGTTTGGAAATAGAACTTAAAGCCGTTATGGCATCTTGTAGATGATAAGAGAAAAACTCCAACTCTCCTAAAAGCAATGGTTCTTTCGCTTCGATAATGGCTTGTTTTGTCTTCTCTACAGCCTCTATTTGTCGTGTAGAGATCAACATTAACTCTTCATCTTGTCCAATATTATCAAAAAGTAATTTCAATGCATCTGTAAGATTTTTAAAATTATGTTTTGCACTGACTTGAATAGGATTGTATTTTTCTATAAACTCCAATGCCAATACCGGTTCCAAATCAGATTTATTTAAAGCAACGATAATCTTTTTATTTTCCAATGTATCTAAGATCTCTACAATTTTTGCATCTTCATCATCAAAAATACGACCAGAATCAAATAGGGCAACAACAACATCAGCATCAGCCACCGATTCAAGAGAACGCTCTACTCCTATTTTTTCAATGCTATCACGGGCATCACGAATACCTGCTGTAT
The DNA here is from genome assembly GCA_018822805.1 of bacterium. Classification (GTDB taxonomy): domain Bacteria; phylum Campylobacterota; class Campylobacteria; order Campylobacterales; family Sulfurovaceae; genus UBA1140. The sequence goes on along the minus strand of JAHJJU010000068.1, from coordinate 3,447 downwards.
CAATCAAACGAATAATATGTGAACCTATACGCACCTGCTCTTCAATGGTGTCACGTGTGGTACCTGCAATATCACTGACAATAGCCCGTTCATAGGAAAGAAGACCATTAAGTAAAGAGCTTTTCCCTACATTTGGTTTACCGATAATCGCAACTCTAAAACCTTCTATAAGTCCCTTACGTCGATGACTGGCATCAACAATGTTCTCTATTTTTATAATCAAGGCATCCAATTGAAGAATAATATTGTTTAATATATCCTCAGGAATATCCTCTTCAGCATAATCGATCATCACTTCCGAATAAGCAGTAGCTCGAAGCATTGCTTCTCTGCTCTCATCAATAAACTCTTTTAAATCACCTTTAAGTTGTTTTGCTAAAATTTTTGCTGCATCCACACTCTTAGCTTCTATCAGTTTTGAAATTGCTTCTGCTTTAGTCAAATCAATTTTACCGTTTAAAAAAGCCCGTTTTGAAAACTCACCAGGCTCAGCCAATCGTGCACCATACGCTAAAAGTGTTTCTAAAATCTCTTGGGCAACAATCATGCCCCCATGGCATTGAAACTCAACAATATCTTCACCTGTAAAACTATGAGGGTTTTGAAAGTAGATTAAAATAGCATGATCAATAATATAATTTTCTTTATTATAAAGAGAGGTCAAATGAGCATAACGTGGTTCAATGTTATCTTTTTTGGAAATTTTTTTAGCCAGAGTAAGGGCTAAGTCACCACTTACTCTAATAATGGAAATTGAAGAGATACCCGTTGCCGTAGCAATGGCTGCTATGGTCGTACTAGACATGGGTATTAACTATTTTTTTTACTATTAAAATTGTTGATAATAATAAACTTTTTACCATCTTTACCTGTTTTAATAGCAATATATTTATTCGGAAACATTGCACGAAGTTTTTCAAGTGCAATTTGGACTAAAATTCCATCTAAAGGCTTGGTTTTACCTTTCCCGTGCTCTTGAATATGCTCAGCAATTGGTTTTAAATAGTTTTCAATCATCTCTTCTTGAGCCTGAATAAACTCTGCAATTTCCAATTTTATATAAAGATTATAGTGTGCATTAATCCAATTAAACAACATGTATGAAAGGGCATTATAACGATAGCCCTCTTTACCGATAAGAAGTGCTGCATCTTCACCATCTACAAAGACATGTGCTATACCATTAAAAACATCAACCTCTACAGTATCAATCTCGAAACAAGCAACATCCATAAGTTTTTTAATCTTATCCTCAATCTCTATCGAAAGTGCTCTATTTTTAGGACTATCTCGATCATCGTCAAAATTATTAACAACATCTTGTTTAACTTCAACTGCTGCTTTCTTCTCTAAATTTGGCGTTATTTTTATTTTTTCTGCGTTATCATTAAAAAAATTATCAATAATTTCATCTTGTTTTTGAAGTACACTTTCAACCTTTTGGAAGCTCTCTTCATTTTTACTAACCATTGTTGCTGTAGTTGGTTTTTGTACAACTTCTTCGGTAACTTTCTTTTTAGGTGTTACCGTAATGGAACCATTTGATTTTGTTACTTTTTTTTGAACAACTTCTTCTTTTGGTTCCTCTTGAACAACAAACTTTTTTACAGCAATAATAATGGCATTTTTCTTAAAAAGCCCCATAACTCCAGAAGCCGGGTGTTGTATAATCTCATAATTTATTTCTGTAACTGAACATGCTAGCTCTCTGGCTGCCTTGCTGTAGGCTTCTTCTAATGTTTCAGCTTCAATTTTTTTCATTTCCATGCTCGCTCCCCCTTTCTATTATTATTTTTCAGATGCTATTTTTGTAGCTTTATGTTTCTCATATGCGTTATTTATAATAAATTGCTGTGCAATTGTAAAGATATTGTTTACCAACCAGTAAAGTACCAAACCTGCAGGGAAATAGATAAAGAACAGTGTCATTACTACAGGTAACCATTGGAATATTTTCTGTTGCATTGGATCTGTCATGGTATTTGGTGTAATTTTTTGTTGATACCACATTGATGCCCCCATCAAGATTGGTAATACAAAATATGGATCCATTAAAGAAAGATCGGTAATCCATAGAGTCCACTCAGCCCCTTGCAACTCTACAGCATTTAATAAAACTCTATAGATAGCAAAGAATATAGGAATTTGAAGCAACAATGGTAAACAACCACCCATTGGGTTCGCACCATGTTTCTTATAAAGTTCCATCATCTGTGCATTCATTTTTTGTGGATCTTTACCGTACTTCTCTTTAATCTCTTTCATTTTAGGTGCAAGATCTTTAAGCTTCTGCATCGACATCATACCTTTGTATGAAAGAGGGAAAAGAATCAGTTTAATCAGTAAAGTTACTAAAACAATCGCCCAACCCCAGTTACCTACATAATTGTGAAACCACTCTAACACTTTAAAAAGAGGCTTAGAAATAAAAGTAAACCAACCATACTCAATAACATCTGTAAGTTTTGGATGAATATTTTTCAAAATATTTGACTCTTTTGGTCCAAGGTAACCATGTAGTGCAAATGATGGTTCCCCTTGAACAAATAGCAGAGCATTATCTTCATCAACAGTTAAAGTTGAAACATTTAATGGTTTTTCAAAATTATAGAGTACAGAAGCAAAGTATCTATCAAATGCCGATGCAAATTCTGCATTTGGAACAGTTAGTGAACCTTCAGAATCGCCATCTTCAATCTCCTCAACAACTCCATTACTTTTCATAATACGTGACCCTTGTACCACCATGTACATCGTGTGGTCGGCATTTGGTCGTTGACCCGTTGTTATAAAGTACTGCTGTGGCTCAGAGAGATTAATATTAATATCATAATGCCCATCTTTGTAGAATGTCAACTCTTTTGTAATGGTTGTTGAACTCAATTTTTGAGTTAAAATAACTTTACCCAAACCATCCTTTAAGTTAATTGCTTCTGTTGAAGTTGTATACGGTGTTTTCAGTGCTTCTGCATTAAGTCCTGCATCAGCAAAACGAATTTCTAAGGGTTTAACCCATGCCGGATTTAAAAGTTCTAAGTTTTTACCTTCATAATTGTACTTTTTTTCCAACATTTTTACTTGTGCAATACGTCCTAACTCATCTATAGAATAGATAAAACGATCTGAAGTTACGGTTGTTAATGCTTTTACAGTTGTTACAGGAGCAGCAGCTTGAGCTTGTTGAATGGTAGGTGCACTGTCAGCTACAGGCGAAGAGGTTGTCGACACAATGTTAGGCGTTTGTTGTGCTGTTGTTACGGTCTTGTTCAGATCACTATCTTTTGCAGGTTTAGGTACAAATAAATCAAATGCAATAAATACTATAAATGTGAGTACGAGGGCAAGAAGAAGTCGTTTTTGGAGGTCGTTTTGTTGTTCCACTAGAAGTTACCTTTTTATTCTTATATATTAAACTTTTACTTTAGATGTTAAATTATATTAATATTT
>JAHJJU010000067.1 GCA_018822805.1 bacterium | reverse complement strand
TAGCCATTCCTGCTTCCAAAGGGTTAAATTCTATATATCGTATAAGTGTATAGAGATATTGTTCAGATGTGATGTATCTTGAAGTGTAGCGTCCTTGCCATAAATGACCTATACGTTTTGTTTTTTTATTAAAGTAGAGAGCGTAGTTAGCATTAACAACTCTCATACAGTCTGAAAGATTCTCTTTTTCTGTCTCTATCAATAGGTGGTAATGGTTATCCATCAAGCAATAATCATGCAACACTATTTTATGTAGTATTGATGCTTTATTAAGAATTTGCAAGAACATCTCTTTATCTTCATCATGACGAAAAACATTCATTCTATCTACACCACGATTTATTATATGATGATAACCTGCTAGGTCTATGCGTATTCTTGTTGGCATTTTTAGTCTCCACTTTTATGATTTTAGATTATATCACAAAAGTGGAGTTTTTACCACTGGGGTGTAAAGTTTAATGTAATTTTAATATTTCTAAAATCGACTTCAATATGCCATCGCTCTTTATAGAGTTTCTTTATGATTTTCGCACTGGTTGTTTTTTTACATAAAAAGGTAGTGATAAGGATTTTATCTCCTGTCTTAATCTCACGAATTTTCAACTCTTTTGGTCTATTTTTACCCTCCTCTTTACTCATCCATTCAGGTACATCTTTTGGTCTTTTTAGTGTAATGACATGGTCATTTTTCCCAAGTATCTCACCTGTTGTAAAATCTGTCTTTTTTGCTCTACTGCCATTTTGCACAAAAATAATATCTATCCCTTTTTCAATAGCGAATGATAGCAGTGAATAGGTGCTATATAGGGCATCTGCCAAGATAATGTCACCTTCTTTGAAGTTGTGTAACATCTCTTGAAATAGCATCCTCTCTCCAGTTCCTTTACCACCATAAGTGCCAATATTCACATCAATAATTGAACCTGTAGTTAATGATATAATACCGACCAAACGACATATCGGAAAGCCCAAACCTTCCTTTTGAAAATTTGGTTGAGGATATGCTTTCTGGTTGGCTAAAGTATCTGCCATTGCTATGGTTGTGCCATCTACAAGATAGACATTTCTACCTCTAAATTTCCACTTAGAATTAATTCTATCTTCATCAACTCTTGCTATCTCTTTTGTGATATTTGAAATTGCGATAACAGATAAACGACCTCTAGCTTGACAGTATGCACTTGTTGATATGCAAATATCTTTATCTTTTTCCAGTGCCAATTTATTCACTACATTTTGACAAGAACCATCTTGATTAATTGCTTGTGATACGAACATAGATAGTGTCTGTTTTGGTGTATAAATAGGATTTTTACTATTACTGTTTAGCTCTACAATATTATCTTTAGAGATGTACTTTTCTATAAAATCTAAATCACTATTTTTGAGTTCATTTAGATTGATATTTTTTTGTAATTTTACTAGTTTTGGATTGTAGCTCATTAAAGTGACTCCGATTAAAATATTATTTTTAATTGAAGTATAACGTTATGTTCTTTTATTGTCTATTTTTGCTTAATTTAGTGCCATTCACCCCAGTGATTAAATCTCCACTTCTTTCAATACCTTAGAAACATGAGATTTAGCACCCATTCCGTAAACCATCGCCTTTCACAATAAAGGGGACAGGCTACTTTAAACCCGTAAATAACACTAAATCTCCCCCAATTTCTCAAAGTGAAACCTACACTCCCACCGTTCAATCTCCACTTTATATGATAAAATAGTGATATTTTACCTCCGAAGCCCCAATAAAACCTTTGGGCAAAACAGAGATGCCTCGAACATAAGCATTATTCCATTTTGGCACAGTAATCATCATAGTAATACTATTGGTAGGAGATTTTTTAGGGGGTTGGGTGTGGTTTTTTTAAGTGAGTTGTCCCCAATACTCCTAGAGTTAAAAGGTAATTTATCTTTTGACCCTTTAGAGGTAACTATTTAATTCTATGTGTATCAAATAATTTCAATGCATAAACAAGGTTCTCTTTAACTTCTAAATCTTCTATTTTAAAAGCCCAAGACTTAAAAGCACCAAAAAAATAATGTCTTAATTTCTTAGTTGTACTTTTCCACTCATTCACTATATTTTTTATTTCTTCTTTATCTTTATATTTAGCATTAATAATATTTTCTAATATTTTAAACATCCTATACTTTGTAAATTCTTCAGTATCTTTTTTCTTAAAAAGCTTAAAGTATTTTTCTTCTAATTCAAGAGGAAATGATTCACCTAAAAATAAATAAATTCTTAATAAATTCACATATCCCCATTCATTTTGATTAATACTCAATGAATTACTATACCATTCTTTTGCCTCTAAATATTTATCTTGTATTAAATAAATTGAACCAATATTATTATATGCTAAATCTCTATCAGGATTAATTTCAATAGCTTTTTTGTTATAAAAAATTGCTTTTTCATATAACTTATGTTCATTTTTAAGGTATGCTTTAGTCCTAGTCCCATAGCCTAATGCTATATATGCATCATAATTATCTTTATCATATTCTAATACCTTATTAGCCAACTTCATAGCTTCAATATAATCTTCTTTAACAATATTATAAATTCTAGCTTTTAAATTATATGATGCTATTAAACTTTTATTCAAATCTAAAGATAAATTTAATGATTTTATAGAATCATCATAAAAACCTTCTTTTTCTTGAATAAATCCTTTTAAATAATAAAGGGAAGCTTTTTCTTGTTTTGTATACTTTACATCTGCTATTAACTTATTAACAAGTTCATTAGCTTTGATATATTCCTTATTTGCTATATAAAATAGAATTATTTTATTATAGTCTTGAAGGTTTCTTTTTTTTATAGGTTTAGCTTTTATCGCTTTTATTTGATGTTCAAAAAACTGCTTATCTTCAATAGATAATTCGGTATCAGATATTTCATTTTCTATAATTTTTGATGATAAACTTTCTATTGCTTCATTCCCTTTCTCTTCAAGTTGTTTTTTTAAATTCTCAATTTCTTCATCTGATTTTTGTTTAAACTTTTCCATCTCTTTTTTCATATCTAAAATCATTTGATTGAAATCATCTTTTATTGGTTGTACCTCTTTATGTACAAAGTCATCACCATTTTCTTCAAGCCAGTCTTCTACTGTTTGTCTTGCTTCATTGTTACTTTTAAAACTAAAAAAGAAAACGATGATAGTTATTAAGACACCAAAAAAAGTTGTCAATATTGCAAATCTATCAACTGATGTACTAATATTATCTATTCTATCGCTCACATATCCTATATGTGTATTTGTTTCATCTAAAGATTTTTGTGTTAAATCTAACTTATGTTTTAAATTCAATTGAGTTGTTTCTTTAAAATACTCAAACTTCATATCTTGCTTTTCTGTAATAGATGTTAGTTTATCTTCTGTAAGAATTTTATTATCAGCATTAATAAATGAAACACTTATGGCTAAAAATATAAATATCAAAAAAAATAATTTCATAGACCCCCCCCCTTTTTTTTATTGTTGCGATTATTTTAACATCTATATCTAGTAAAAATAGATAAGTTTTAATTACTTTTAATGAAAAATATTCAAGCGAGTTTAATCTTCTCAATTGAAACCTATACCCTATTCTCTAACTTCTTATAAAAATTCTCTCGTGTTGCAACCATATAGTGAAACACAATTTTATCATCTTCAAGCACTTCATAAGCGATACGATATTGAGTAGAGTATAGGGGTCAGGTGAACGTAATCATTCATCTATTCAGCCTCTTCACAATTCCATTTACTGTAGATTGTGCCAATCCCAATACTTTAGCCATCATGTGTTGTGAATAGCCTAGTGCATAAGCAAGAGCAATCATTTCATTTCTCTTTTTAATCTCGACAATCCCCTCAAACATTTTTATCAAATCTTCCTCTTTTGGTCTGTTGTCAATATTTGGTGCTTCGACTAAACTTGATGCTGTTTTGAGTTCTTGTAGTTGTCTGCTATCTACAGGTTGTGTTAGGAAAAAAAGAGAAAAAAAGGGACAGGCTACTTTAGTATTGAGTTAGCACCGATAATATATCTCAAACAAATACCACATCCCTCATAGGATAATGCTTTTCTAAGACTTACACCCTCCCCTTAAATCTCCACTTTTAATCAAAAAAAGAACTTTTAAAATCTTGACAAAACGGCAATATTCGCCTATAATCAAGGAAAAAGAAGTACCCATGACCCAACAACAAATACAAAAACTTCTAAATGTTCCTGAAAGAACCTTACGAGACTGGAAAAAAGGAAACAGAGAAAAACTCTATCAACTCTTAGAAACCTTAGATTATGACCAAGCAGAACAGTTGCTAAATATGACCAATAACAATGACCTCAAAAAACTGCTAGAGAATGAAAAATATTTTACCTCTTTAAGAGATTTTGAAAAGAGTCTCTATCAACTTCTCGTATCAGGTCGAGATAGCTCTGTATGGTCAAAGTTAGCAAAAGATAATACACTTTCTAAAGAGGCAAGAGCTAGAAGTGCCTATCTCTATAGCTTTTTAACCGATAGATTGGTAGAACTCTCTTTTAAAACCAAGGTTAATGTAGGTTTTTATCATGGTAATAAAACCGAAACGGGGAATGGATTGGCTAGACTATATGGTTTGACTAATGGTATAGATATGGCACGATTTAATCAATTTAAAATGACAGGTAGATTTTAAACCGTGATAGCTAAAAGTTTTCGAGAAGCCATTACTGGTTACACATCTCCCGATGTGTAACCCTATCAAGAGTTTAATGCCTTTAACTAGCTAAAATTTGACATAGAGAATTTGAACTCAATAATGATACCGACAAGAGACAATATAAACACCCATATCATCTACCTCATAAACCAGTCGATGCTCATCGGTAATGCGTCGTGACCAACAACCTGCCAACTCATATTTAAGTGGTTCAGGTTTGCCTATACCTTCAAAAGGACTCCTTTTGATATCTTTGATTAGACTATTTATTTTCTTTAAGACTTTCTTATCGGTCGACTGCCAAGCGACATAATCATCCCAAGATTTATCACTCCAGACTAGTCTCATTCTAGTAAGTCTCTCTCTCTTGACCTCTACCCTCTCTTAGTTGTTTCAGAGACTCCATAAGATGTTTTCGGTTATTGGGAGAAGAGAGAAGATAGTTGGTCTCTTTGAGAGCATTGTAGTCATTGAGTGAGATAACCACGACTGACTCTCTCCCTTTTCGATGGATAATAACCTCTTCATTGTCATGAAAAACAGTGTCAAACATCGCTTTTATATTGTTTCTGGCTTCGGTTAAGCTAAATACTTGCATGGTTAATCCTTACTCTAAAATGTACACTATTATGTCATAATATTTATAAAAGTAAGGTTTTCATGGAGGAATTTTGACTCGCTCCCATCGGGGACGATGGGAACAAGGCTAAGGTCAAACTCTACAGCCCAACCTCACCTCAATGCCAACACAATCTTAACCTGCTCATCCACCTCTAACAGCTCTTTCAAAGACAATTCAGCCAACTTATCCGAAATAATACGCTGATTATCTATCGTTCGTATTTGGTCACAAAGCAGGTCACTATCTTGCTCTAACTTTTCTCTTTTTTCAACTCTATAACGCAGAGGGTAAGCATCATTAATAAGATAAGTTGAAAGAGGGATAATAACCGTAGTTGGATGTTCTATCTCATTTAACATATTGGTTTGAAAGATAAGAACAGGTCGTACTTTCCCTACTTCATTACCTTTGCGTGGGTTGAGTCTAGCTAGATAGATTTCACCTTTTTTAAACATGGTCAAGACCATCATTTACGCTATTATCAAACTCTTTGGAAACTTTTAGAGACTCTTCTCGAACTTTCATCGAAGCTTTTTTTATTTGCATTTTTAGCTTCTCTTTTTCGAGGACATCACGATAATGGATAACAGCTTTTCTAATAAGGTCACTACGATTGGTATCTAGTGATTTCACCATATCGTTAAGCATATTAAAAAAGTCATTGTCTGATTTCAGGGTAATCGTAGGCATGGTTTATCCTTTTTGATATTACTTTTGTAATACTCATTATACTCTATAAACTTTTAGGTGTCAAATGGTGCTCGGAGAAAATGATGATAGAGAAGATAAACTATATACACCACAACCCTGTAAAGCGAGGGTATATTGATGAGGCTGAATTCTAATAGGCGTCCAAAAGCTGGAGCTTTTTGACGAGGAAAGTTATTCTTTATAGGATTGCTAATATAAAAATCCAAATAACCACAGAGGTATCTTGTTTCCAAATCCTACCTCTATATCATCAGCTAGGACAAAAGAATTTTCTATATCTTTTATCTGTTTAAAGCTCTTGTTTTTTCCACCTACCTCTACAATATATCCGTCATCTATTAAAAAGTCACCAATTTTTGAATATTCCATTTTATAGTTTTTATCTAATTGATTGACAAAAAAACTCTCTCGAAGTGTTCCTATATCTTGATTATCACAATAAGCATAATTAAGATTGGTATTGTTCAAATAGAGTTTTGATGGTTTAGAAAAAACTGTGTCACCTTTTGCTTTGGGTAACACTTTCATAAAAATATCTCCAAGCGTAAGATAGTGGATATAAAGATAAAGTGTTTTTCTATTGATACCAATTTTAGTAGAGAGATTGGTTAAGTTTAGTTCATAGGGTTTTGAATTACAAATATAGGCTACTAACTGTTTGAGTTTCATAATATTACTCGGTTCGATATTGTAAATCATGGGTAAATCACTCTCTACCACCACATTAACAGTCTCTTCAAGTTTGAGATAATAGGTATTGGGTGTCTCAAAATAAAATGGATAATATCCAAACTTTAAATACTCTCTAAAATATTCCAATGGTTTGATACGTTTACTTATTTCTTTAGAAAGAGCTATATGATTATCCAAAATTTCATAGAGTGTATGGCTTTCAAACTTTTTACCCAGTTTCAACTCTAAAAACTCTCTAAAACTAAGCCCTTTCACACGGTACAGTACAGCTCTACGACTCAAATCTGCCTTTTTATGTTCCAAGACAATTGCAGAACTCCCACTAAAAATAACCTGTATATCTAAAAAATCATAAATCTCTTTAAGTTCAATCTCAAAGTTCTTATATTTGTGTATTTCATCAATAACTAAAACTTTCCCACCAAGGTTGGAAAATGCCTCTGCAATATCAAAAAGTTTTTCATTAGCACCCATAATGCTGTCTACACTAAAATAGAGTTTTTTATCATCAGCTATATCTAATCCCTCTAGGTATTGCAGTAAAAAAGTTGTTTTACCTACCCCTCTTGCACCTACAATGCCTATGAGTTTTTCATTAAAGTCAACGATGTTAAAAAAGTATCGTTTGTAGTTAATGGTTGAAATCTTTTTATTAATGTACTGATATTTTTTAAATAGCTTTTCTATCATTTTAAGCCTTTTTGTGTAGTTTAAACAACAATATTATAGTTAAATATTGTTTAACATATAAATAGTTTTTATTTTTCTTCCAAAAATTTTATTATCCTAGCAATATCATCATCTCCATTAACTATGTATTCTCCATTTTTTCCTCGTCCCAAAAGCTGGACGTTTGGACGAGGGAAGGGCAGAGACACGGCTCTGCCCCTACGGGTTCAATAGGTTGTAGAGATTTTTTAACCTATGCAACCTGTAGGGGTCAAGCCATGTCTTGACCCTTTGCCCGAAATGTTAACGAATTTGAATGTTTGAATGTTTTTTTTGATGGGGATATTTTTAAATGAGAAACATTAATTCATGCCAACAAAGGGCAGAGACATGGCTCTGCCCCTACGGGTTCAATAGGTTGTAGAAAATAAAAAATAAGAAAATAAGCAAAATAAGGGTCAGGTGAACGTAATCTATGAATTTGCAACAGACCTAAACCGTCTGACTGCTATCGCTATGACGCTTCTTTAACATCCCTGCCATGCTCAAATAGGAGTTCAATGCACCAAGGTACGCTCTGGCACTTGCCAACATGGTATCTATGTGTAAACCATGACCTATAATCGCAGGTTCTGTATCGTTAAAGGCTACTTTGACCGTTACATTGGCTAAGGCATCTTTACCTTTACTCACCGAGTTTACTTTATAGTCCAACAATTTACCCTCATACCCTGAGATTCTATCAATGGTTTTAAAAATTGCATCAATCGTTCCCTCACCAATCCCTGCTTCGATAATCTCTTCATTCTCTTTTTTAATCTTCACCACAGCACTTGGCGTACCATTGGAAAAATCCATTAACTGCAATGAGAGTAACTCATAAATTTTAGGGGCATTGGTCATTTCATTCGTTACCAAAGCTCTTAAATCATCATCATAAATATCTTTTTTCTTATCTGCCAAAATTTTAAAACGCTCAAATGAAGCGTTTAATGCTGCATCCTCCAACGTAAAACCTAATTTTGCCAACTTATCTTTAAAGGCTGCACGTCCTGAGTGTTTCCCCAATACCAACGTATCATCCATATCCAAACCGATATCAGCAGGAGATATAATCTCATAGGTTTCACGGTTTTTCAACATACCATCTTGGTGAATGCCACTCTCGTGAGCAAACGCATTTTTACCGACTATCGCTTTGTTGGGTTGTGGCTCAATCCCTGTAATATTCGCAATCAAACGACTCGATGGGTAAATTTCTTTGGTATTGATGTTGGTGGTGAAATTAGAGAAAACATCTTTTCTGGTCTTTAATGCCATTACTATCTCTTCTAAAGCTGCATTTCCTGCTCGTTCCCCTAAACCGTTAATGGTACACTCTACTTGTCTTGCACCATTCATCACAGCTTCTAAAGAGTTGGCAACACCCAAACCCAAATCATTGTGATTATGCACCGAAATAATGGCTCTATCTTTGGTATAGTCACTCATTATCTTTACCATTTCACCGATTTCATAAGGCAATCTAAATCCTACGGTATCGGGTAAATTAATGGTTGAAGCTCCTGCTTCTATTACAGCATCACTTATCTCTTTCATAAAGCCAATGTCACTACGTCCTGCATCTTCACAAGAGAACTCTACATCATCCACAAAAGTACGGGCATACTCCACAGCTCTTACAGCCCGTTTAATTACCTCATCAGGGGTCATTTTTAATTTGTATTCCATATGAATGGGAGATGTGGCAATGAAGGTATGAATACGTTTCATTTTCGCTTTGGCTATCGCTTCACCTGCTGCTTTTATATCGGAATCAATTGCTCGTGCCAATGAACAGACCGTTGATTTCGTCACCCTTTGTGCTATCTTAGAGATGGCATCAAAATCTCCCGGACTCGCTGCAGCAAATCCGGCTTCGATAATGTCAACCCCTAACTTCTCTAACTGAATGGCTATCTGTATCTTCTCTTCGGTGTTCATAGAAGCCCCAGGACTCTGCTCACCATCTCTTAATGTTGTGTCAAATATTTTAATGATATCTTTGCTCATTATTTTTACCTTATAGTAATAAAACGTACGCTTCATATCGTACGTAAAAAAATTATCTAATTCTATCCTAGTTCGGATTATTAGAAACTAATGGAGTGGAATTGTGTGTGATTTATATTAGAATGAGAGTAGAAGTAGAAGTAGAAGAGTATGTTCTTGTGTGAAGTTTGTTATTGTTGTATGAATAGTTTTCATGCTGTCTCTCCTGTTATTTTTTAAAAGTATAACCAAAGATTATTAAAGTTTCTTATAAGATAAGGACAAGCACAAGGGCATTGTCCCTACAGGTTTTTAAACCTCTTTTTTTGTATGTGCCAATCGTGACTCCATACCCTGCTCTTTTTCATACTCTTCAATAATCGAACGCACCGTCGAGCCTTCAATGACTTCAACATCTAAAAGAACTTCAGCCATTTTTTCAATGGCACCGTCATACTCTTTTAATGTCTTCTTAACAAACTCATAACGCTCTGTTAATGTCGCTTTAATATTGGCATCAATATCTTGAGCCATTTTTTCACTAAAGTCATTTGAAATATGTCCACCACCAAGGAATGAACTTTGACGTCTTGATAGAACCATTAGACCGGCAACATCACTCATACCATAAACAGTAATCATATCTTTTAAAATCGCTGTTGCACGGTCAAGGTCATTTCCGGCACCCGTCGAAATTTCACCAATGAAAATCTCTTCTGCAGCACGACCACCGAGAAATACATCGATCTCTGCCATCAATTCATGTTTTTGTTTTAAAAATCTGTCTTCTTCGTCCGGTAAATGTAAGGTGTATCCTAATGCACCTAAACCCCTTGGAATAATGGATACTTTGGTTACCCGTGTGGCACCTTTTGTCAACTCTGCCATTAAAGCGTGTCCACTCTCATGATAAGCAACAATACGTTTTTCAACTTCAGATACTTTTCTATTTTTCTTCTCAAGCCCTACAAATGAACGCTCAATTGCTTCTAGTAACTCTGACTGCTCAATGACCTTTTTATTTAAACGACCGGCTAAAAGTGCTGCTTCATTAATAATGTTTGCTAAATCTGCACCGGCCAAACCTGCTGTCTGTTTTGCCACAATTTCTAAGTCAACATTCTCTGATAACTTAACATCTTTAGAGTGTACTTTTAAAATGGCTAAACGTCCATCAAAATCCGGTTTATCTACCAATACTTGTCGGTCAAAACGCCCTGCTCTAAGTAAGGCAGCATCCAGTGTTTCCGGTCGGTTGGTCGCAGCCAATACAATAACCGGTGTATCGGTACCAAAACCATCCATCTCTGCAAGAAGCTGATTGAGTGTCTGTTCACGCTCATCATTTCCACCCATCTGTCCACCAGAAGCACGAGATTTACCGATAGCATCAATCTCATCAATAAAAATAATCGATGGAGCATCTTTTTTAGCTTGCTCAAAAAGGTCACGAACACGAGATGCTCCAACCCCTACAAACATCTCTATAAAGCTTGAGCCACTTACAGAAAAGAAAGGAACCGACGCTTCACCAGCCACAGCTTTTGCTAACAATGTTTTACCTGTACCCGGAGGTCCTACAAGTAGAAGACCTTTTGGAATTTTTGCTCCCAATTCAATATAACGCTCCGGAAACTTCAAAAAGTCAACAATCTCAACCACTTCATCTTTGGCTTCTTGAACTCCTTGAACGTCATCAAACTTAACATTTGGTTTTTCAGAATTTATAAGCTTGTCAGCTCTTCCTGCACCTAAAATACCACCCATTCCTTTTGACATCTTTTTAGCCAAAAACAACCAAATACCAAAGAAAATAAAAATAGGCAACAACATACCGATAAGTTCAGCCATTAAGCCTTCACCAATACGTCCTTCATAGGTAATGTTTCTCTCTTCCATCAGTGGAATTAACTTCTCATCAAATGCCGGAACATTTTGAGCTATAAATTTAATGTTTCCACTCTTATCAATCGCTTCAATGGTTGAAGAGGTAATTTTTACCGATTGAACTTTGTCATCTTTGATATACTGTTTAATATCAGAATATTTGACTTTCTCTGTCTTAGCAATTTTCTGATCACCCATAATGTTGTTCAGTCCATCGTCATTCACCAATGATTTAAATATAATAATCATTGCCAATGCAAAAATTCCAAAAGCCAACATGGGGTTGTCATTGAAAAAGTTATTATTGTTGTTATCGTTCTTTTTATTGTTTTGATTATTCATCTGTTACAGTTTCTTCCTATTGTACTGGTATTTTGTGTTTTTTATTTTGTATTTTTATAGATAAGGGTTACCCACTCATCTTTTACTTTTCGTTCTATCAGCTCTAAATCACTATACGCTTCTTGAACCTGTTCTTCTTTTTTATCTAAAATGCCTGAAAGTATTAAAAGACCCTCAGTTTTTGTTGCTTGTTTCAAATCATGGACAATGAATTTTAAGACATCAGCAATAATATTAGCGATTACCACATCGTATTCACCTTGGGCTTGATTGGCTGAACCTTCCCAAAGTTCATCATATTCTTCATTGTTCAATGCAAAGTTCTCTTCACAGGAGTCCACGGAAATAGGATCAGTATCACAAAGCTCTACGGAGGCACCAAGTTTTTTACAAGCTAAACCTAAAATTCCTGAACCACACCCAACATCTAAAACACGCTCATCACCTTTTATGTAGGTTCCAATCGCATCTAAACATGAAAATGTTGTGGCATGATGACCTGAACCAAATGCCAAAGCCGGGTCGATCTTGATGTTGATTTTACCCTCTTTAGCTTCATACCAACTTGGATAAATATAAAATCTTCCGGCTTCAATAGGCTCTATAGAGTTTTGATACTGTGAAATCCAATCAACATTCGCTTTCTCTTCGTGCGTGTACGTAATACCAATACTTCCATTCAGTGTCCCAACCAAAGATGCTACTGCTTCTTGTACATAAGAGAGGTCATTCTCACTACGCACAATAATTTTACCTCGACCTATTTCTAAGCCATCACCTGCAATATTGGCAACAAAGTCAGCAATAAAATCAACAAAATCCTCTTTAAGGGTAAGCGTTAATTCATAATAGTTACTTTGCATTCGCCACTCCAAATGCCTCTTCTAAATCAAGGGTTCCCTCATAAAAAGCTTTTCCGACAATCGTTCCGTCAATACCTGCTTCAATAAGTCCATGAATATCCTGCATATCTTTTAGTCCACCACTTGCAATGGTCTCTAAACCTGAAGCCTCTTGAATTGCTTTGGTAAACTCTATATTGACCCCAGTCATCATACCATCACGACCCACATCGGTACAGATAATCGCCTCAACACCACAGGCTGCAAACTCACGTGCCAAATCGGTTGCTTTCATGTCTGAAGTCTCTGCCCAACCCTCAACAGCTACCATTCCATCAATCGCATCGATTCCTACAACGATAGGATATTTCGCTGCCATATCTTTTACAAACTGAGCATCTTTAACAGCAATTGAACCTAAAATCAATCTATCAATTCCCAACGCCAAATACATCTTAATGGTCTCTTCATCGCGAATTCCCCCACCAAGCTCCAGTTTCAAGTTACAATTCTCACGAATCTTTTTAATCTGCTCCAAATTCTCAGGTTTCCCTGCAAACGCACCGTTAAGGTCAACCAAGTGAACCCACTCGCTCCCCAACTCTTCAAATCGTTTCGCCACTTGCCACGGCTCATCACTGTATATTTTGGCTGAATCCATTAAGCCTTTGCTTAATCTTACAGCTTTACCATCTTTTAGGTCTATGGCTGGTAGTATTGTCATTTATTCTGTTCCTTTAAATAGATTTTTTAGTTTTTGTTTTAAAATATCAAATTTATCACTTGAAAAATCATAGGGTGCATTGGGATAAGCATTATTATATATTTGATTCAATATCGCTTTATCATTTTCTTTTGACTTAAACTCTGAACAGTCTAAAAAAGTTTCTATACACTCTTTTTGCTCTTTTGGTATAGAAGATAAAATTAGCGATTCTAAATAGCCATTTTTTGTATCAAAATCACAAGTGATATACAAATCAGATATTTTATAGAGATTTAATTTTTTTCTAATACTTATTATCTCTCTTAGTGTATTTTCAAATCCACCATAATTTTTATCATTCTTTTCATAGTCAGCATCCACTACAAATAAGACTTTTGAAATAATTTCCTCTTGAATATCAACTAGTAGTTCTTTATAAGCATCTATATCTTGTTTAAAAAAATTACTTTTAGAACCCAAACCAAAAAATCTTACTTTTTTCTCATCTAACTTTAAATCTTCAATTAGAAGCTTTATTAATCTATTGTCAGCTGTTTTTTGAGCATTGCCCTCATGTAATATGGCAATCATACGCCTCGAACCTCATGCCCATCACTCATTGTATATTGAAGCATATCATAATCTCGAACTCCAGCCATAATTTGACCATCTTTTAATTGGCTCATTTTTATATATTTTATCTCTTTATCTTCTAACTTCTTAGCCACTCTCGCATAAGATTCTATACACTCTTTAGAATGCGTAGTGGCGAAGACTTGAACGTTTTGTTGTTTTGAGATGGTTAGGATGATTTCCCATAGTTTGTCTAGGTTTGTGTAGTGGATGCCGTTTTCTATTTCGTCAATAAATAGAAAACTATTTTTAGTAGCATAAAGAGAAGATATAATAGAAATATATTGTTTAAGTCCATCTCCAAATTTATTTAATGCATAATAATCATTGTCTTTTTTTTGTTTAATATATGGTTTATCATTAATCATTTTAAATTGTAAAATATTCTCATCAAACTTTTTTAAATAATCATTAATCACATTATCTTTATCCTGAAATTGTACAGCACTATAAACTTCTTTAAGTTCATAATTTGTAAATCCTGAGTTATCAATAAAAACAATATGTTCATTTTTATTAAAAACTATCTTGGCAGAAAAATTTATCTCTTCTTCTTTTTCATCTATGATTAATAAGAGGCTTTTATTGATACTGCTATCATTAAAGTGATAATTGACTTTATGAGTACCTTTGATTTCAAAAGATTTATATTCTCTCAATAGATTAATAATATTCACTTCATTTTCTGTAATATTTAATCTATCTCTATTTCGTTCAATCATCGTTAACGAAAATAAGAGATTTGAGGTCGCTATAGAAGAAACATTTATACATACAGCCTCCATAAAAGCCGTCTTCCCCACATTATTCTTTCCACCAATAAGATTCACCCGACCAAAGCCCTCGGCTTTAAAATCTTCAAAACATTTAAAATTTTTAATCTCTATATTTTTTATGAAATGCTTATTATTTAAATCTTCTTGCATTTGGTTTCTCCTTTTTTGGTGCAATAAATTGCACCTTACAGTTTTACAAAATTCTCTATAATCTTCAAACCATTCTCATGGCTCTTTTCTGGGTGGGGTTGAATTCCGTAGATGTTTTCTTTGTTGACTGCCGATGCAAACTCGTAACCGTAATAGGTTTTACCTATGGCATATTTGTCATCACAAACAACGTGGAATGAATGGACAAAATAGAGGTAGAACTCATTGTGTAGCCCTTCAAACAGAGGGCAGAGACTTGGCTCTGCCCCTACGGGTTGTTTAAACATCTCGTTCCAACCCATGTGTGGTACTTTTAATTTATGGTCAAATTTACCCTCATCAAAGGCCACTACTTTTCCGGGGATTAATCCTAAACCCTCATGCGAACCAAACTCTTCAGAACTCTCAAACAGTAGTTGCATTCCAAGACAAATACCAAGTAGTGGCTTACCTGTTTTGGCATAAGCCTTAACGGCTTCATCCATAGCATTTTGTTTTAAATGTTCCATCGCATCACCAAAAGCACCGACCCCTGGTAAAATTAATTTATCATAATTTTGTAGTTTTTCAGGGTCACTCTCAACAGCAATATCTGCCCCTACTTTTTCAAATGCATTTATAACAGAAGCAAGGTTTCCCATGTTGTAATCAACGATACCAATCAAGATGTGTTCCTTATAATTTATCGTGATTATATCAAATTAAATTGAAAGCCCTTATCTAAAATTTTACTTCTCTTTAGAGTTTTTCGATAAAATTACGTAAAAACCTAAGGATATGAATGAAAGTTGCCATTGTAAAACTCTCGGCTATGGGAGACATTATCCATGCGATGGTCGCACTTCAATACCTCAAACAAGCCCAACCCAACCTACAAATAGACTGGATAGTTGAACAAGGGTTTGCACAACTTTTAGAGAACAATCCTCATATTGACAACATTTTACCCGTTAATTTAAAAGCCATTAAAAAAGACAAAATAGCTCTTTTTTGCGAAATAAAAAAAGTAAAAACCTATGCCAAAAACAACTACGATTTGGTCATTGATGCTCAAGGACTTTTAAAATCTGCCATTACAGCCAAACTGTTGGGTAAAAATATTGCAGGTTTTTCCAAAGAGTCGATTCGTGAAGGGATTGCTTCTTATTTTTATAATCAAACGGTAGAGATACCCTATGAAGCAAATGCCATAGAACGAAATGTTAAAGTACTTTCTGAACCTTTGAACATTAACATTAGCAAAGAAGAGATTTTAAACAAAGAAAAATTTCTCTACTTTAATGAGACACAAGCCTTACCGATTCATCTTGATAATTATGTTTTATTTGTAGTGGGTGCCTCTATTATAAACAAAATTTATCCTAAAGAGCATTTTTTAGAAATTGCACAAAATTTAAATGAGTCTATCCTTGTTATTTGGGCCAATGATTATGAACATGAAGTGGCGTTATATCTGGAAAAAGAGCTAAAGAATGTTACAGCTTGTCCAAAACTCAATTTAGATGAGTTAAAATATGTTGTAGCAACAGCAAAACTGGTCATAGGTGGAGATACAGGACCTACCCATATGGCATGGGCTTTAAATGTTCCCTCTATCACTATTTTTGGAAACACTCCTGAATATAGAAATACCTACATTACTCCTATAAACAGAGTCGTTAAATCTGACAGCATTGTAAATCCTTTAAAATTAGATAAAAATGATTTTTCCATTCAAGAGATAAAAGCAGAAACCATCTCTACTCTAGCAAAGGAACTTCTTGATGCGTGATTATCTCTACCTTGGACTCTATAAATCATTTGGCTTATTGCTCTCTCTTCTGTCACGTAAAACAACCATAAAACTCATACGAGGTTTGGCATGGTTTGCCTACACGGTGAGTAAAAAACACCGGAAAATTATTCATAACAACCTTGACTTGGCTTTTGATAACACCCTTAATGAAAAAGAGAAAAAACGTATCGGTATGGATGCGTTTATGAATCTTATAGACACCACCTTTGGTATTATTCAACGTGATAAAATGAAGAAATCAGAAGTGATCAAAAATGTAACTTTTGAAAATGATGAGATTGTTAGAGGGTATCAAGACGCAGGTAAACAGTTCATATTTGTCACAGGGCATTACGGAAACTGGGAGCTACTTTCACAATCTATTGCTATTCATTTTGACTTAACTTTGGTTGGTGTGGGTCGTGAACTTGACTCTAAAGTGATGGATGAAATACTCATTCAAAACCGTGAGAGATTTAATGTAGAGATGGTCTATAAAAAAGGAGCCATGAAAGGGTGTATAAAAGCCATTGTACAAAAGAAAACCATTGGTATCTTGGTTGATCAACATCTTCCCTTATCACAGTCAATCAATGTGGACTTTTTTAACCATAAGGTAACCCACACCCCTATTGCCTCTATACTCTCACGTAAATTTGGCATTGACCTTATTCCTGCTTATATTTCTACCGATGATTATGAGAATTACGTGGTTAAAATTTACTCTCCGATTAAAAGTCTAAAAACAGAAAATCAAGAGGAAGATTTAGAAAAAATGACCATTGCACAAGCGAAGGTCTTAGAAGAGGTCATTAGCAATAAGCCAAGTCAATGGTTTTGGCAACATAAACGTTGGAAAGAGTTTCATAAAGAGATTTACCCGTAGGGACCAACGCCCCCGTGCTTGTCCGATGTTTGATATTTCAATACATATCAATTTTCAAATATTTTGGCATTATAGGCATCGGACAAGCACGGGGGCGTTGTCCCTACGGGATTTTTTCTAACCTTTTTTTCACATTCTCTGGAGCATTATGAAAACGGGTATAACGGGTTGATTCAAAAATCCCTTTACAAATGCCCTCCATCTCTTTGGCTAATTCAGGGTATTGATCGATAAGATTTTCATCTTTTTTATCATAATGGTATTTAAACAACCCCTTCTCCTCACCATTCGCACGCATTCTAAAAATATACTCTTTATCAATTAAATTCAAACGGAAGTTCTCTTCATGCGTCAAGTAAAAAGCATAATGTTGTTTCTTATCAAAATCATTAGCCAATATATCCCGTCCTATACCGGCATTTACATAACGTTCACCGGTTAATCCGGCAATGGTTGCCATAATGTCGACTTCAGATACAGGATAATCAAACTTTTTATGTTTAATCAGCTCAGGAGCGTAAATGATGAATGGTGTGTGTAAAGTATGTGTCTCATACGTCTGTTCTGCTTCATGCATGTGGTCACCTCTATTGGCTAAACCATGGTCACCAATAAAAATAAAAATGGTATTTTTAAAGTAAGGTTCTTGTTTTGCTAAGGTAATCAAACGTTTGACCGAATAATCTAAAAAACGTTGTCCTTTTAACTCACTCAACTCCCCTTTAAAACCATGTTTTAAAAGCAACTCCTTCTCTACATTTTCAGGCTCTTCAAAACCAAAGTTTTCATCAGGAATGTTATTGGGTGAGTGGTTTCCTCCAAGTTGCATAAAAGCAAAAAATGGCTTGGTCTGTTTTTTAAGTACATCATGTACTTCATTGGCTAAATGAATGTCAGAAATTCCCCAAACATCATTATGTGGAGAGTTTGCATAGTCTTGTTCTTCAAAGGTATGCAATCCATTGACATTGCCTATCACACCACGAACATTACCCCAACTTAGACTCCCACCAATAAAATAAAACTTTTCATAATCTTTTAACGAGTTAAGAATCATATGTTCTTGAACAGCCATAGGATTTCGTGAACTGGTTTTCATACGTTCAACATCAGGAAGACCGGTCATGGCTGTCCAGACACTTCTCGCTGTTCCTGCATGTGGCGTATAAAATCGGCTGTACGTTAATCCATTGTCACTCATCTCTTGTAAAAATGGTGTAGGATCCAAAGGATTTCCTGAAATACTGCTTCGTGCATAAGAGGTCGATTCTCCTAAAATAAATACAATATTCGGTTGATTAAAACTGTACTTTGAATTCTGCTTTGGTTCTATAACTCTGACCAAACTCACATTATTTTCATCTTTTGGGTCAATTTCTAAAAACTTCACCATATGAGGATAATAGGTTATGGTCTGATTGAGGTCATACTTCACATCACTATTTTTTAATGTATTTGAAAAGTAAGTAACAGGGTTAGATGCCAAATAGGATAAAAAACTATTAGAAGAATAAAAAGCCTCAGACCATCTCCAAGGATAGAGTTCAAATTTTCCATATCCTCCAAAAATATAGAGCACAAAGAAAACAGCATAAATGGTTACTTTTTTCTTTTTTGAGCTGAAGGTGTCAACATCCGTATTCATGCCGGCAACCAATTTATAAACCATAATAAACGCAAAAAGTAAAAAGAGAACTGTCCCCAAAAGGGTAGGAATTAAAGGATAACCTTCTGAAACCATTTTAAAAGCTTCACCTATGTCATAAAAGTAACGAATAATGGTTGAATCAACCATCTTCTTAAAAAAATCAAAATAGGGAAAATCAATCACATACAAAAGTATAATAGCTACGTTGACGATAAAGATATACGATATCCAAAAATATTTTCCAAATGTCGATTTAAAAATACCCAAATATTTAATACCACCAAATAAAAATATAGGAAGATTAACAATAAGTGCCAACTGTACATCAAATCGGAAACCTAACCAAAATGAGAAGAGTACTTCACTAGAAGTATAGTTTGTTCCATAATCTTTAAAAGCAAGAAAAAATGCCACTCGGAATAGCGTAAAAAGAAGCAGTTCCCAAAAAGTAAGAATGAGTAAAAAACGAATTAATCGAGGTAATTTATGATACATGTTTACTTCTCTAATTGACTGAGTGTACTGTTCTCGCCTATACTTCTTGGCTGATAATTCATTAGGAAATCACCTTTCTCCTTACCATCCGAAAAACTACTTCTATACCCTAAACCTTCAACCACAACACGTGTTTTTGCTCTGGCATCAACATTTTTCCAATTCTCATATTCTATTCTATATAAAGCACTGTACATTTGAGCCCGACCTGTTCCATGATAACAGTGAATAAGCACAGGATAATTCTCTTTTTTATCTAAGACTTCAAAAAATTTTGTTAATGTCTCTTTGTTTGGAACTTGTCCTGATGGAATATTGACATGCTGTATGTTTAAATTATGTTTAGCATTAATTTCAGAGACAGCTTTATCTTCAGCATCTATCTCAGCTTGTTTTGCAGGATTGAGTCTATCTTGTACACCGGGATCTAATAAATCCACTACTGTTTTAATATTGTTTTTAAGTAAAAAACTTTCTAATTTTTCAGGAGCAATAAGTGCTGATTTATAGACTTTATCTTTACTGATCTCTTCAAATCGGTAGTTAAAATGAACATGCCATACGTAGTATGCAATACCCACCAACAAAATAACACCCAAAAACTTCAATATTTTTTTCATATAGACTCCTAATCAGCAATAATAGATGGAATTTTATCTAACTTTAGATAAAATCGAGTCTTATTTAATTTCAGGAGTAACAATGTCATTAAAAATAGTCGTTGCCAATCGCTCTATTAAACTATTGGGGGCTATCATCAAAACGCTTAGTTATCCTTTGCACTTTATCTTTCCTAAAAAGCGTTTTACCATTCCCACCCACAGTGCTCCTTTGCGTGCATCAAAAACAGAGACACTGATTCCCAAAATAATTTGGCAAACCAACTTTACCAACAAAGTTACCTTTCCTGTTTATGCGAACTACCTCTTCAATCGCCTTATCTCTCCTGATTTCGAATACCGTTATGTCAGTACAGAAGATAGATTAACATTTTTAAAAGAGCATGCTTCCCAAGAAGTTTTTAAAGCTTACGAGCAACTTACCGATGGAGCAGCACAAGCAGATTTATGGAGAATGTTTACCTTAAATCATGAAGGTGGTGTCTATATGGATATTGACGCACATGCTGTATGGCCATTGTCAAAAATGATACAACCTGATGATACGGAGGTATTTTTACTCAACAAACAGCACTACACCAACTACTTTATTGCCAGTCAAAAAAACAATCCTATTCTTGAAAAAACGATTAATATTATTGTCGACAATATTGAAAAGAAAAAAGTTGATGGTGGAGTTTACGACTTAACGGGTCCTAACACACTCAACCTTGCTATAGGAGATAAAGAGGTCAATCATCGATTCTATCGTTTCACTTGTGTCCAAGGAAGTTTTACCAATGAGCATTTTCAATATATTGATAAGCCTAAAGGAAAATGGACTCACGCAAAAAATGAAAATCTTTTAAAAAATAATGAAAATTAAAAATAAATCAGGAGTTAAACAATGAAAAAAAGAGTATTGGTCACCGGTGGTGCCGGATTTGTAGGTAGCCACTTATGCAGAAGATTACTTAAGGATGGGCATGATGTTATCTGTTTAGACAACTTTTTTACCGGTGACAAAGCCAATATACTTGATATGCTCGATAACCCCTATTTTGAGCTTGTGAGACACGATGTACAAGAACCCATTCTACTTGAAGTCGATGAGATTTACAATCTTGCTTGTCCTGCTTCGCCACCTTATTACCAATTTGACCCTGTTGCTACCACTAAAACATCGGTAATGGGTGCCATCAATATGTTGGGTATTGCCAAAAAATGTAAAGCAAAAATTTTACAAGCCAGTACCTCCGAAGTTTATGGTGACCCGGAAGTTCACCCACAACCGGAAAGTTACAGAGGCTCTGTCAGTACTACAGGTATTCGAGCATGTTATGATGAGGGAAAACGATGTGCAGAGACGCTCTTCTTTGACTACCATCGACAACATAACGTTAAAATCAAAGTTATACGTATCTTCAATACCTATGGTCCATCCATGAATCCTAGTGATGGAAGAGTTGTAAGTAACTTCATTGTACAAGCACTCAAAGGTGAAGACATTACCATGTATGGAGATGGAACACAAACCCGAAGTTTTCAATATGTAGATGATCTTATTGAAGGTATGATTCGCCTTATGGACAGTCGAGATGGATTTACAGGACCGGTAAATATAGGAAACCCAAATGAGTTTACCATGTTGGAATTGGCTCAAAAAGTTATTGAACTTACAGGGAGTAATTCAAAAATTATCTTCCAACCTCTTCCTCAAGATGACCCCTTACAAAGACAACCTTTAATTGATTTGGCTAAAAAAGAGCTAGATTGGGAACCTACTATTCAATTGGAAGAAGGGTTGATGAAGACAATTGAGTATTTTAAGGGTGTTATTTAATCAATAACTTATAAGTTATTGATTTTATCCAAAACAAACTCAGCTCGTGCAATGTCCGTGTGATATTTTTTCACTCTTTCCATTGCACTTTTACCAATTCGCTCTCTCTCTTCATCATGTTCTAGATAGTAATTACACAGTTCAACCAAATCACTTAAATCATCTTTACAATAAACCACATCTTCCCCATCAACAAAAGGGTGATCAATCTGAATCTGTAGTCTTTGAGAAATCACAAAACACCCCATACCTGTTAACTCCCAAAAACGCACAGTATCCCATCCCCCACCTCGGAAATTAAGTCCTATTTTTGAACTGGCAATCTCTTGTAAATAAAACTGACCTTTTCTTTTGTATTTTTTCATCACTTGATTTTTAGTGGTTCCATTCTCTTTACAATCGAACTTATCTTCTAAAAGTGTTAAAGCATCGGTTCGTATTTGTGCTGTCTCCACTGCCCAAAATGAAACATCATATTTATAGCTATTGTCTAAAGGAGGCATTAAATCATAGTTAAAACACATTGGTAAAGCATAAACATTTTCAGGGTATTCTCTATCTAAACAATATTCTCGTTTAAAAATTAAATCAAAAGGTCTTTTAGCCTCTGCAGCCTCAAATATCTCTCGACCTCCTAAACGATCTAAATCGCCCAGCAGTTCAGGGAAATCTCCAGTGTCAAAAAATACTCTAGGAATCTTCTCATCAACATTGTCCATAATTTCATAATATTTTTGAATGGTATAAGGATTACATGATGCCACAATCACAACATCGTACTCTTTATTGAATTGAGCCTTAATAGAATCAACCAAAGTTGTAAACGAAAACTTACTCAAATTTTTAGGATAAGGTCGATGATTCAAGTGCATTCTGTAGTTCCATGGATACTCTGTTACATTCTCTGCCCCTATAACTTTACACAAACCTGTATAAAGGTACTCTTGAACATACTCCGATTTTGGTCTATTAATGTATAAGATTTTCATTAAAACTTATCCTTCCACTCTATATTGTTTTGTACCACTCTTGCAGGATTTCCAACACAAACACAATGAGCAGGAACATCTTTCGTAACGGTTGAGTTTATCCCAACCACACACCCATTTCCAATACTGCACCCTTTTAAAATCGTAACATTATCAGCTATCCAAATATGTGATCCCAATACAATATCTCGAGCTTTGTTAATCCGTTTTCCATTTTGGAAAATAGGGTGTCCATCAGATGTCATTATTTTAATATTTCGTGACAATCCACAATCATCACCGATAATCAAATGTGTTCCCTCTTTCACTGAAAGATAACATGCATCGCCTATCATACAATCTTTCCCTATTTTTACCGAACAGTTATCACCTATAATTTCAATCGTTATATTTCGTAATCGTGTATTTTTATCTACGGTTAAACGGTTATTTTTACCCCGTACTAAAATACGACAACCTACTATTTTTACTGACTTAGCAACAGCTATATTTGATGCTCCATCTACTTTAATTTTATTTCGGAATCTTTGTATTAAACTAAAACTCATAATTTTACAATCCCATTACTACAAACATATCGTTTTTTATCTCTATTTTCTTGCATCTGTACTTTAGCAAACTCTTCCTCTTCTATCCGAGAAGCTCTACTGTGGTTTAAATGAAACATATTGGCACAATATTTACATGACTTTAAATGACAACCACTCATTATAAATCTCCACTCCAAATCCACATCATCTTTACTGCCACCTATAATATCTTCATCAAAACCATTTATACTAAACATATCCTCTTTAAAACAGGAAAAATTAGAGCCCAAAATATGTACATTTTTATTCGAGTTGGTTAAGAGCTTTTGTATAAAAGAGTTGGGTTTAAATCGCAACCCTTGTTCATAATGTCGCGTACCACCTTTTTTTAAATAGTTATAACGCTTCAAATAGTTACACTCTATCTCATAAGCACTCTTTTGTCTCTCTCTAAACGCTTTAGTAATCTCTTCTCCTAAATTCACCCGTCTACCACATAATACGGTCTTTGGTTCTGCCAATGCAACATGCGATTCGATAAAAGTACTAAAAGGAATGGTGTCTCCATCTATAAATATTAAGTACTCTCCCTTTGCTAACCCTAACGCTTTATTGAGTATCGTTGCTTTTCTATTCCCTTTATCTTCCTGTGAAACATGCTTAATCATTAAATTATCAAATCTTTTTAATAACTCTATGGTCTCTAAAGCATTATTATCTTCAGCAACAATTATTTCAAAATCTGTATAGGTCTGATTTTGCAACGCTTCTAAAATTAACACTAAAGCAACGGAGTCTTTATACGTAGGAATAAAAAGACTAACTTTCATTCATCACTTCCAATAATTTTGCTAACTGCACATCAGCATCAAATTTATGTTTCGCTTTGGCATATCCTGCTAAAGCAAGCTCTTCTTTCAATGCAGGATCATTATAGAGCAATGCAATTTTTTTCGCTAAATCATCACTGCTTCTATCAAACAGTAACCCATCTTTTTCATCGTCAATAATCTCTAATGGTCCACCGTTATTGGTAGCAATCATACAAACTCGATTCATCATGGCTTCAATTACCACCAACCCAAAAGTCTCTTTAGGTGTTGCTAAAATATTCACGTCAAACAGTTGCATATGGGTATCAACCTCTTTCGTAAAACCTGTAAAAATGATTTTATCTTCAATACCTAACTCTTTTACTCGCTCTTTTAAGTGATTTAAATACGTCTCATCCATCGTATGCCCGACAATTAAGGCTTTAATATTAAGCTCTTTTAACTTGGCTACGGCTTCTAAAACCAAGTATTGACCTTTAGCTTCTTCTATTCGTCCAACAATTCCCACAATAAAACTATCGTTCAGATTATAGTGTTGTTTTATTGCACTCACTTTAGAAGGGTCTATCTGTTGCTCTTTGGTTCCCATATAAACCACTTCAACATTGGGTCGAACATCGGAAGGAATAAACTTTTCAAGTTGCTCTTTTACCTGATAGGTAACTGCATGCATGGTAGTAATATTTTTATAGAGCCACTTATGATAAACATCATCTTTAAAGCGTGTCATCGTCATGTTTCGTGTCTGTATAATTTGTGGTTTTCGTCTACTAAGTGTTTTAGCCAAAACAACCGTTGCAATGTCTTTTGTCCAATGAAAATGAATCATATCGATCTCATGTTCATCAATAAACTTTGCCAATTTTAATGCCGGGACAATAGGGAAAAATTTGTTTCTTTCAAGGTGAATTTTCTCATCATCTTCAACATAATTATCCAATTTTGTATTAGGAGCAATAATGATGTTACAATTGGTTTTTTCTTTAAAACGTTCATAACAACTCACCATAAAAAGCTCTAATCCACCTAAGTCTGGTGAGAGGCAAAACTCTAATATATTTTTATTTTTCATACTTTATTATATCGAAAATTAGGTACAATTAGAGATGATTAAATACAAAATAAATCCTAAATATAAAGAAAAGTTCACACCTTTTTTAAAAAATATTAAAGAGCATTTTTCCAACAATGACCAGAGCATTCATAAAGCACGAAATGAACTAAAAATCATTCAGCACAATGAAATAAATACCGTTGTCAAAGCTTTTAAAGTGCCGAATATCATTAATCAATTTGCTTATGCCTACTTACGAGGAAGCAAAGCTAAAAAGTCGTATGAAAATGGTATGAAACTTATAGAACTTGGTGTTGAAACTCCTGAGCCTATTGGATACATTGAATTTTATGAGAAAGGTTTACTTAAAGAATCATTCTTTATAAGTCTGCATCAGCCTTATGATTTTTTAATCCGTGAACCACTCTATGAAGTAGATTTTGAAGATAGAGAAAATATCATAGAGCAATTTGCAACGTTTACCTATGGACTGCATCAGAAAAATATTTTTCATAAAGATTACTCTGCAGGAAATACCTTAGTGATTCCACAAAATAACGGTCAATACAACTTTAGTATCGTTGACATTAACCGTATGCAATTCAGACCGATTGACCTTGACCTCGCAATGCAAAACTTTAACAAACTTTGGGCAAATGAATCTACTTTGACCATCATTGCTAAAGCCTATGCCAAACTTGCCCAAGTCGATGAAACAAAAGCCATAAAGCTCATTATCAAACATGACCAAGCACTCAAAACATTTGTCGAACGACGTCGCACTATAAAAGCATTTTTTAAAGGTAAAAAACAGTGATAAAAATTTCAGCAGCCATCATAACCTATAACGAAGAGAAAAACATCAAACGATGTATGGACAGCTTGGACTTTGTCGATGAAATTGTCATTGTCGACTCTTTAAGTTCTGACAATACCTGTGCCATCGCTAGAGAGCTTGGGGCTAAAGTCATTGACCAAAAATTCTTAGGACACATCAACCAAAAACAACTAGCCGTTGACCATTGTACACACGACTGGGTACTCAGCCTCGATGCCGATGAAGAAGTGTCTGAAGAATTACGAACTTCCATACTTGAACTTATTAAAAACCCTTTAGCGTATGAAGCTTACGAGATGAAACGCGTCAGTTTCCATCTTGGAAAATGGATTCGCCATGGAGGATGGTATCCTGATAAAAAGATACGTTTTTTCAACAAACAACATGCTCATTGGGGTGGATACAACCCTCATGACAAGGTCATTGTCGATGGTAAGGTAGGTATGTTAGAAGGCGACTTAAAACACTATGTTTTTAAAGATTTACGGCACAACATCGACACCAACAACTCCTACTCCTCCATTATGGCTGAAGATTTGAACAACAACGGAAAAAAGTTCTCTTACTTCAAACTCTTTCTAAAACCTGTAGGTAAATTTCTCGAAGTTTACCTCTACAAAAAAGGGTTTTTAGATGGAATGCCGGGATTTATCATTGCTGTAGGTGCTGCTTACTCGATGTTCTTAAAGTTTGCAAAACTCTGGGAACTTCAAAATGTAGATAAAACAGGTAGCAACTAAACCATGAACCTACTCATCACACGCCACGACAAAATAGGCGATTTCATTACCATGTTGCCCGTTTGTAAAGTACTGAAAGAGCAAACCGACCATAAAATTGTTATGCTGGTTTCAAAAGTCAATGTGGCTTTAGCCAAAGAGCTTGAATTCATAGACGATGTGATTGAGTATACCGATGACAGTAAAGCATTAATTCAGACCATTAAATCGTATAATTTTGATGTCAGTATCTCAGGCTACATTGACACCACCTTAGGCAAAGTTCTTTTTAAGTCACGCATTCTAAAACGCATTGCTCCTGCCACTAAAATTGCACAAATATTTTTTAATAAACGGGTTAAACAGCGAAGAAGCGAAGTCAAAAAACGTGAGTTTGAATATAACCTAGACCTACTCAAAGCATTCGATGAAAACTTAATTTTAAATTTCAAACGACCTTTGCTAAACTATGCCCCTATGCGTTCCCAAGCTGGAGCTTGGGAACGAGATAACTTCATCATCTTCCACACAGGTTTTGGTGGAAGCAGTGACGGAAACTTAACCCTTGACGACTATCTAAAATTAGCAAAAAAAGCTTCCGAACAAACTGAAGTTGTCTTCTCTTTTGGTCCCGACGATGATGTCTCTAAAGCCTACATCAAAGAAAACTTAGACTTTGAAGCCACCATTCGAGACAATTTCAAAAGCCTTTTAGACTTCACCCACTTTATAGCCACATCAAAACTTTTTATCAGTACCTCCACAGGGCCTATGCACCTAGCAGGCATGACCAACACACCTACCCTTTCATTTTTTGGAGACAATTTATTTGCATCAGCTAAACGCTGGGGAACGATTAGTGATGAAACACGACAGCATAACTTTACAGTAGGAGTCAATTATGGTGTAGGAGTTTATGAAGCGATTGAAGAGAAGTTAATGGAAATTATAAATGAACAGTAACTTTCCATGGGACAACTACTCCGACCAACCATCTATCCTAAAACGTGAAGATAAAAAAGCTCTACGTAAGGGGCATAAAATAGACTTCTTAAAACTCATAATCACAAACCTCATCTTTTTCCCTTATCTTTTTCTAAAATTTATATTAAAACCTGTAGGTTCGATTTTATCAAACAGCTATTCAAAATCTACATTAACGTTCGATAAAATCGAACCTACAAAAAATACAAGTTTTTATGGTTTATGTGTCAACCTTGACAAAGGCGAAGCTCAATACGAACTCATCAACGAGTTAAATGTAAAATCATTACAGATACGCGTCTTTTTAAATGATATGAACAACGTTGATGACTACGTCAACTTTACCAAAGGATTTGGAGAGGACAAAGAGCTACTCATCACCATTATTCAAGACAGGAAGCATATAGAAGACCATGAATTATTAAAACAAGATGTCAGCATCATTTTTCAAAAGTTTCAAGGCATTGCAAACGAATTTCAAATTGGGAATGCCATTAACCGTATTAAATGGTCATTTGTCTCTATGGAGGAATATTTGGCATTTTATGAAATGGTTCAAAAAGTACGTGATGAGCAGTTCCCAAACATTAAACTGATTGGTTCATCGGTAATTGACTTTGAGTACCACTTTAGCATCCGTACCCTCTTTAACCACTACAAAGTACACTATGATAAATTTTCCACCCTACTCTATGTTGACCGACGTGGTAGCCCTTATGCTACACAGATGGGCATCTTTGATTTTAAAAACAAAATAGAGTTTTTAGACACCATTGTTAAAAGCTCTTCTAAATCAGAAAACGCCATCTACATCACCGAAGCCAACTGGCCCTTAAGTGGCACAGCACCCTACGCCCCTACTTCTGAAAAAGAGTGTGTGAGTGAAGAGCTTTACACCAAGTACATGAGAGAGTATTTTGGAATTGCGTTAAAAACTAAAAAAATAGAGAAAGTTTTTTGGCATCAACTCATTGCCCCTGGTTATGGACTGATTGACAATCGAGATGGTCAACTGCGTAAAACAGAAGCTTTTTATGCATTTAAAAAAATGGTTGAGGAGAACTCATAATGAATAAAATCCTAATAGAAATCCCAACATGGTTAGGTGACTGTGTCATGACTACCCCTGCTATCGAGAACATTATTAAAACCTATCCTGATATCAAAATTACCATCTTTGGTGCATTTGTCTCAACGGCTATTTTTTCAGAGCATCCCAATGTAGAAAAAATAGTTTTAGATGAAAGTAAAAAATCATCTTCACGTTTAAAGTGGCTGTACAATAAAGCCAAAGAACTTGGAGCGTTTGATACAGCCATTACGTTTCGGCGTACCTTTTTTTCACGGCTCTTTATTTGGTTTACCAAAGCCATAATAAAAGGGTATTATCGACGCTATACTAAAGAGGTGATTCACCAAGCCATTCGGTACAATGACTTTGTGAATAAAACATTTAATTTAAACACATCAGCTCAAGATTTAAAAATCTATTTTGAACCATTTAAGTATGACAAACCTACTTTAGGCATTAACCCGGGGGCATCGTATGGGTCTGCTAAACGTTGGTACCCTGAAAAGTTTGCTAAGGTGGCTACAGAGTTGAGTAATCAATATGAGATTGTCATCTTTGGAGGTCCTGCAGAAGTGGATATGGCTGAAGACATAAAAAAAGAGCTTGCAAAAGCAAATGTTTCAAACTGTACCAACATAGCCGGTAAAACCAGCATCAAAGAGCTGTGTCAAAAGATAGGAGGCTTAGATCTATTTGTTACAGGAGACAGTGGACCGATGCACGTGGCTGCTGCCTTTAAAGTACCAACGGTTGCGATATTTGGTCCAACAAAAGACAAAGAAACCTCACAATGGATGAACCCACAAGGGGTTATTGTTAAAAAAGAGATGAAGTGTAGCCCTTGTATGAAACGTACCTGTCCATTAAAACATCATGAATGTATGAAGTTTATTGAAGCTGAGGATGTATTAAACGCAATCCATAAACTGTAGGGACAACGCCCCCGTGCTTGTCCGATGCCAATAATGCCAAAATGCTTGAAAACTGATATCTATTAAAATATCAAATATCGGACAACCACAGGGGGATTGTCCCTACAAATCATAAACATAATTACGACAACTCATCATCTATAATCTGACAAATCGTATGCCCAAACAAAATATGCATCTCTTGAATACGAGGGGTATTATCTGAAGGAACAACAAGATTTACATCACATACTTCATTCATGGCTCCACCATCACGACCCGATAAACCTAATGTTGAACAACCCATCTCTCTTGCTAACTTTAAAGCAGAGACCACATTCATTGAATTCCCCGAAGTAGAAATACCGATAAGCAAATCGCCCTTATTGGCTAACGCTTCTACTTGTCGATCAAATACTCTATCATAACCGTAATCATTACCGATGGCTGTAAGTGCTGAGGTATCCGTAGTTAGTGCAATTCCCGGTAGACCTCTTCGCTCTGTTTTGTAACGCCCTGTTAACTCTGCTGCGATGTGTTGGGCATCGGCAGCTGAACCACCATTACCACAAAGTAGTACTTTATTGCCTCGTCGTAATACTTCAACTGCTAAAGCAGAAGCTTTTTCTAAATCTTCTTCCATCGTTCCCATAACCGTTTGCATGGTTTTTAAGTGTGATTCAAATTCATTTATAATTGTTTGTTTCATAATAATATTCCTCTCTAAATAAGAATGGTGCATTAAAATGCACCTTACAATTAACAAGTTAGTGATTCGCCTTGAATTTTGGCTATTGTTTTTGTTGTGCTTTTTCCCTCAACAAAATTCACCAATCTAAGTTCATCAGCGATATCTTGACCCACAACCTCTTTGCCTTCGTAATCACCACCCTTAACCAAGATATGAGGTTGAACAGCTTTTATAAGTTCATAAGGGGTGTCGTCATAAAATTTTACCACATAATCCACAGCTTCTAGTGAAGCCAAAATGTAAGCCCGATCATCTTCTGTGTTCACAGGACGTGTTGGCCCTTTTAGACGACTGACACTCTCATCGCTATTAAGCCCTAAAATCAATACATCACCGTAACTTTTTGCCTCTTCTAAGTACTTGACATGACCCACGTGTAAAATATCAAAACAACCATTGGTAAAGACCACCTTTTTACCTCGTCTCTTAAGCTCTTGACTTAAGAGTTCTATCTCTTCCAGCGTCTTAATATGTGAATCAGAGGTTGATTTATTAAGGCTTGATTCATACTCGATAATCTCATTGAGTGTTGCTGTGGCTGAACCGATTTTTCCTACAACCACACCGGCTGCAAGATTGGCAAATTTAACAGCTTTGTCTATATCATAGCCACATGCCAATGAAAATCCAAGTGAAGCAATAACCGTATCCCCTGCTCCCGTTACATCATAAACTTCACGTGCAACAGTCGGGTGTTTACGTAGAGCTTCATCATAAATAGCAATTCCATCTTCACTCAACGTAATAAGCGAAACTTCTAAATTACACTCATCTTTTAGTTTCGTAATCGCTTCAAAAAGTGTCTTTTCATCTTTTATTTCTACCCGTGAAGCTTCAATTGCCTCTTTTTTGTTGGGTGTTAAAAGGTACGAACCTGAATATTTGGTGTAGTCATCTCCTTTTGGATCAACCAATACTTTTTTAGCATGTTCATTAGCAATATCTATCAGTGTACGGGTTAAGTCATTGGTTAAGACACCTTTTCCATAATCTGATAAAATAATTATTTCATAAGAGGCTATATTCTTTCTGAATTGCTCTGCTATTGTATCTTGAGCTTCTATAGAAATATCTTCCGTACTCTCTTTGTCGTAACGAACCACCTGCTGTTGAGAAGCGATGATTCTACTTTTTTTAGAAGTATTGCGTCCCTTTTGAACCACTAAGTTAGAGGTATTGACATGGATATTTTCTAACATTTTACTCAACTCAATGGCATTGACATCATCACCTATAACACTCATGACATCTACTTTTGCATTTAAAGTAGCAAGGTTGTTAATCACATTTCCGGCTCCACCCAATACGGCTGTCTCTTTTTCAACTGCAACCACTTGTACGGGTGCTTCAGGAGAGATGCGTTCACACTTTCCCCAAAGGTAGTGGTCGATCATAAGGTCACCCACCACTAAAATATTGGGTTTTTTATTTTTTAATTCGATCAATTACATTCCTTATCGGTGCGTTAGGAAACGCACCCTACTTCTTCTTCATACATCCGTATAATTTCAGATAAATAATCTTGAATCCCTTCTTCAAGTTCCCACTCCGGTTCATAATCTAAAAACTCTCTCGTGCTTATAATATTTGCTTGTGTATGCATCTGATAACCTGTAAATGGATTAGGAAAATAGTCGGTACCATAATCGGTTCCCAACTCTTTTTGTAGAATATCGGCTATGTCTTGAAATGAACGTGGTTTAGATGTTCCAACATTATAAACCCCGGATTTTTTAGGATCACAGGCTTTAATATTGGCTTGAAGTACATCTTTAATATAGACAAAATCCCTCACTATCTCATCACTGCCTTCAAAAAGTCGTGGTCTTTTCCCTGCAAGAATTTGATGCCCAAACTGAATCACCGTTGAGGATGTTTTGTCTTTAAAAAACTCTCTTGCACCATAAACATTAAAGTATTTTAAACCTACGATGTTCATTGATGGATTCTCACGCATATAACGGTAAGCAATTTGATCCATGGCATATTTAGAAAAACCATAAGGATTTTCAGGCCCTTCTTTCCCCACGGTTTGAGGTGAAGGCTGTGAACCATACGTGGCAGCTGAAGAGGCATAAACCAAAGTAGCATTATCTTTTTTTGCCCTCTCTAAAATGTCATAAAAAGAGTTCACATTGGTCTGCATGATAATCTCTTGATCATACACACGTGTATCGGAGATGGCAGCTTGATGAAAAATATAATTGAAGTTATAAGCGTTGAGTTGTGCAAGGTCTGATTTTGAATTTAAATCTCCACAAATAATGTCACCATGAAAACCTATAAGGTTTTTATAGTGTCCAAAACTCTGTAGATTTCCATTAGAAAAAGTTGCTTCAGATCTAAAAATATCAAAGACAACAATGTGTGCATCAGGGAAATGTTCTTGAAAGTAAAAAGCCAAATTAGAGCCTATAAATCCAGCTCCACCAGTGATTAGTATCGTTTTATTATTAAAGTCAATGTTGTTATATTTCATAAGAAATTATATCTTGATTTTCCTCTAAGTATCTTTTACACTCTAAAATCGTTTTAAAAGATAAAGTCGCATTCGTTATCTCTCTTTTGCCTATGGCAATGGTATGCGATATCTTAGCATTATGTGCTAAATCGATGTCGCTTTGTTTATCACCAATCATCCATGAACGTTGTAAATCAATGGAATGTTCGGCTAAAATCTCATCGATCATGCCTGTTTCAGGTTTACGACAATAACATTTTGTTTCAGGAGCATGATTACAGTGATGTACGGATTGAATCTCAATATTGTGTTTTTTAAATTCACCAATCATCCACGCTGTTAACACTTCAAAATCATTTTGAGTGTAGTATCCTCGCCCTATTCCGGACTGATTGGTCACAATAAAAAGTTGGTAGTCATATTTTAAAAAAAGTTTTAAAAGTTCAAAAATTCCATCATTAAAATCAAAATCTTCAATTTTTGAAACATAACCATGGTCGAAATTAATAATTCCATCACGATCCAAGAAAAGTGCTTTTTTCACAACGCTACTTTTCGGTTTTCATGTCCATTAACTCTTCAAGCAATTCTGCTGCTTCTTCTTCAGGCATATCACCGGCATCGATTTCAGCAACAATATCTTTACACTCGGCATGCATCTCCTGAAGCTCTTGTAACTCTTCTTTATCTGCTATCGATGCCATTTTTGCTTTTTCGATCATAGAGAACATCTCATCAATAGCCTCTTCCAAATCCGGAATAATTTCAAGGGTTAAAAAGTTTTTTAATTTTTCACTGTTTTGCATAATTTTGGAATCCTAAGTTTTTTTCAAATTTTACCAAAAAAAAAGAGGAAAAAAGTTAAAGGACTTACTTTACGTTTAAATCATTCATTCAGTATAAAAGAATATTTTATATTAATCAACGATAGATAATAAATAAAATCTAATAAATTTTATT
>JAHJJU010000066.1 GCA_018822805.1 bacterium | reverse complement strand
TAATAATATTTTTTATAATTACAGTAAATTGAAAATATTATTTATTTTTTCTAAAAAAAGGCATTCGAGCAAAAACTCTCTTTGTCATATACTTTAAATGTTCTAAAAATATTTGCTTAAACGATAGCCTTTCATCCTCACGAATAATTGATATTAATCGCTTATAACCTTTAAAATCTAAGGACAATAAAATGCGTGATAACGAAACAGCAAAATCCGATGCAATACTTTGATCCATCTTTTTTATAAGATCCGGACGGCTTGATAAGTTTTCCTGCATCAATCTTTTACTTTTAGAAAGATGTATAATTTTTTTTACTTCATTAATAGCACTCCAAATTCCACCAGAGTGTACTCTATACGCTGCATAATCAATATTTTCCATGTATTTACATTTACCTAAAAAACCCAAATGATGCATCAACGCCATATCACCATTAAATGCCTCTCGAAATTGATTTCTAAAATCTTCCAACTCATCGGGTGTAAATGTTTTAAATAAAATCGTATTGGTCAATATAAACATCTCACCAAGTAACATTTCATCTTTGCTATAATCGGTAGGGCAAGGATGTTTCATTGTAGAGATCAATGTATCATTTTCATCAACAACTGTGGAGTTGTGATAACAGATGGAATAATCATCATTTGCTTCAAGAAAATCAGCTTGAAGTTGTAGCTTATCGGTTCCGGTCCAATAATCATCACCTTCACAAACAGCTATATATTTACCTTTTGCACGAGAATAATTATAAGCACTCATCGGCTCTATATTTTGAGAGTATTGGTTTTCAGTTTGATAGATAGGTTTTATCAGGTTAGGATATTTGGCTTCATACTCTCTAATAATATCGGCTGATCTATCGGTTGAAGCATCATCATGTACCAATATTTCAAAGGGGAAATTTGTCTCCTGTATTAAAAAACTATCTAATGCTTTCTCTAAAAATGCTTCATGATTAAAAGAGATACAACAAATACTCACTAGAGGTTTATTAACTCCTTCACGCCATTTTTCCATTATCTCTTTTTCACTTCTTAATACCATTTACTTTTCCCTTTTTATATGCTATTTTTAATTTTCTAATTCCATTACAATTTTATCGATAGATTCCACAAAAATCTATAATGGTTTTTTCGTCTGTTATCTCTAAAGAATTAAACTCTTTATGTCCTACTAAAAATGTGATTACATCTGCTTGTTCTACTGCACTAGGGTATTCTACAACGTCAAATTCTGAAAACTTTTTAATATTCGGCTCTACAGGTAATACCTCAAATTCATCAGCAATAAGACGTCGTGTAATGTACAATGCTGGAGATTCACGTAGATCATCAATATTGGGTTTAAATGCCAATCCCATACACGCAATTTTTGCTTTTCTTCCCTGTTCATTTTCGAACTTTAATGCTGCATTTTTAATCTTCTCTATAGCCCACTCCGTCTTATACGTATTCACCTCTCTTGCTGTTCTAATCATTTTTGCATCTTCTCCACCTGCATGAACAATGAACCATGGATCAACAGCAATACAGTGACCACCAACTCCTGCTCCTGGTTGAAGGACATTTACACGTGGATGTCTATTTGTAAGTGCAATTAACTCCCAAACATCTATGCCAAACTTATCACATAGTATAGAGAGTTCATTGGCAAAAGCAATATTGGTATCTCTAAAAGAGTTTTCCGTCAACTTTGCCATCTCAGCTGTTTTTGCATTAGTAGATAGCACTTCACCATCTACAAATGTTCTATAAAACTCAACTGTTTTCTGTGTTGCTTCAGCTGATGTTCCTCCTACAATTCTATCATTCTCTACCAACTCTCTCATGATTTGTCCGGGAAGAACCCGTTCCGGACAATGGGCAATATAAAGTTTAGAGGTATCAACCCCCTCTTCTTTTAAAACTTCTTCCACTCGATCCGTTGTTCCCACAGGAGAAGTTGATTCTAAAATAACAATGTTCCCCTCTTTCACATACGGGGCAATGGCTCTTGTTGCTGAAACCACATAATCAATATTAGGCACAAAACCTTCATGAAATGGTGTTGGTACAGCAATAATAAAAACATCAGCCTCAATGGGCGTAACCCTAGCCTTTAATTTTTCACTTTTAACTGCTGCTTGAACAAAAGTGTCGAGTTCAGGCTCTACAATATGAATTTCACCTCGATTAATGGTGTCAACCGTACTCTGTATAACATCAACACCATGCACATCATAGCCTTTATTGGCTAACAGTGCTGCTGTGGGTAAACCTATATATCCTAATCCAATTACACATATTTTTTTCATCTCTTTTTCTCCATAAAAAAATCAACTATTTTTTGACAGGCATGCCCATCACCATAAGGATTATGTGCTTTAGACATCTGTTGATATGCTTCAAGATTTGTTAAAAGATTTGTGGCCTCTTTTATAATCAAAGCACTGTCTGTTCCCACCAATTTTACTGTTCCTGCTTCAAGTGCTTCCGGTCGTTCAGTTGTGTCTCGCATTACCAATACAGGTTTTCCTAATGATGGTGCCTCTTCTTGAACTCCTCCACTGTCAGTAATAATACAATAAGATTTATCCATTAAATAAATAAATGACTCATACTGCATTGGGTTAATAAGATAAATATTGTTCACATTAGAGAGCAACTCTTTCACCGGTTTTTGAACATTAGGATTTAAGTGTACAGGATAGACAATACTCAGTTCTGGATTTTGTACAGCAATCTCTTTTAAAGCTTTGCAGATATTAATAAATCCTTGACCATGATTTTCACGTCTATGTCCGGTCACTAAAATAAATTTTGATGTTTCTAATTTAAAACGATCATCATTAATTTCATCTTCAATTGCTGTAACAATCTTCTCTTTTAAATCCACATTGTTTTTAATTTTATCCAACGCCAAATAGAGAGCATCAATTACAGTATTTCCCGTAACAACAATATTTTTAGGATCTTTATTCTCTTTGAGTAGATTATTTTTACTGGTGGTTGTTGGAGCAAAATGGTAATGACTTAACACCCCTGTTATTTGCCGATTTGCCTCTTCAGGCCAAGGTGAATAGATATCACAAGTTCGTAATCCTGCTTCAACATGAGCGACTTTAATTTGCTGATAGAAAGCTGCCAAAGCTGTTCCTGATGTGGTGGTTGTATCACCATGAACAAAAACAATGTCCGGTTTAAACTCTGATAAAACCTCTTTCATTCCTAGTAAAACATTAGAGGTTATATCGTATAGATCTTGTCCCGGCTTCATAATATCTAAGTCATAATCAGGAACAATCTCAAATAACTCCAAGACCTGATCCAACATCTCTCTATGTTGTGCTGTTACACATACTTTTAAGTCAAAGTTATCAGAATGTTTTTCAAATTCTTTAACTAAAGGTGCCATTTTGATGGCTTCGGGTCTTGTTCCAAATACAATTAACAATTTTTTTTTCATGATGCATGTTCCTTAGTAGAGAAATAGTAAGCACTCTATTTTTCCTGTGAAATTATAATCAATAATACTTAAAATAGTTATTTATTGTTTGACATATAAGCTCTAAATTTTATATTCATGAATTTAAAGCAACCCAACAAACATATTATTTATTATTGTTATTTATTATGATATAATATTTTAAATATGGTAAGGTTTAAATTTTACAAAAAAATAAAATTAATACATAGATTGAAGAAAAGAATAATAAAAACAACGATAATAGGGTAGAAGTACTCACGTTTCTGAGCAGAATTTAAGAAAAAGAAAAGCTAATAATTTAGAGTCTATAATAAAGATTGGAAGATAAAGGGAAAAGTACTATTTCACCCTTCCATCCACAATAGGAACAAAAAGACAAGGTTCGATTACCTCTGAAGTAATTTTGCCATTTCTTTTGTAGTAACGTGTAATAATTTGAAGTCCATCTTCTTCAATGGGTGCCAACAAAATTCCCCCTTCA
This sequence comes from bacterium, assembly GCA_018822805.1. Lineage (GTDB taxonomy): Bacteria > Campylobacterota > Campylobacteria > Campylobacterales > Sulfurovaceae > UBA1140. Next base: position 4,868 of record JAHJJU010000066.1, on the reverse strand, counting down.
GCCAATTGTTCAAAGAGAATATCAGGTACTTTTGTGGCTGTGGCTGAAAAGAGTATACGCTCATAAGGGGCATACTCTTTCCAGCCTCGTTGTCCATCATCAAAACGTGTAAATATATTGTTGAGTCCAGCTGTTCTAAAACGCTCTTTAGCCTCTTTTAATAATGAGTCGATTCGTTCTATGGTAAACACTCTACGGCAAAGTTTTGATAAAATGGCTGCTTGATATCCACTACCACAGCCAACTTCTAAGACAGAATCTACCCCTTCAAGTTCAAGATGCTGAGTCATTTTAGCTACCGTTAAAGGAGAGGATATCCACTGATTTTGTTGCATGGGTAGGGCATCGAGTTTAAAGGCCATTTGCCCAAAACCTTTGGGTACAAAAAGTTCTCTATTCACTTCAACAAATGCCTCTTTTACATGAGGATGGAGTTCAAAAATTTTATCAATATCCTCTACCATCAGTATCTGTTTCATATTTGTTGTCACTCCATTATCACCATTTGTTCCATTAATTAAAAGAATTTTATCTAAAATGGGATTAAGAAACGTTACATGATTAACTTTATTTTATCATTCAAAAGTTAATGACAAAAGTAATTGGCTATAATAAATCACATAAAACCATAAGGAGCAATAATGGCCGGACTCATAGACATGATTATAAATAACCCTGCAATTGCAAAAAGTATCGCAAAACAAGCAGGAATTGATCTTGATGATGCAGGTTCCATCATCGGTAAATTGGCTCCTATTTTAATGGGAGGAGCAAAAAGTAACCTTGAAAGTAATAAAGATTCAGGTGGTCTTATAAAACACATTGAGTCAAATAACTATGCTGAGATGTTCGACAAACCTGAAGAGGCTGTACAACAAGGAAACTTTACCGATATGGGTAACGATATTCTTGCAGAACTTACAGGATCAAAAGAGAACTCCAGAGAAGTTGCAAAACATGTAGAGCAAGAGACCGGTGTAAGCTCTTCAATCATTAAAAGTGTATTACCTATGTTGGCACCTATGATTATTGGCGCATTAACCAAAAAGTCAGCTCCAAGCATGAGTAACACTACCTCATCACAAAGTTCAGGAATCGAAAGTATGTTAACCGGTCTTATTGACCAAGACAATGATGGTTCAATGATTGATGATGTTATGGGGATGGCTGCTAAATACATTTTCAAATAATATTTAATTTAACACCTATAGATTTTTATGGGTGTTTATACTTTCATCTAAAGCTAACCCCTCTTTGTTTAATTCTATTGTATAATTTAAATCTAATACAACAAATCTCATTACAACTAAAAATAAGGATATCCCCTTGAAAAAAATTACTGTACTATTGTTTATGCTTTGGCTTTTCGCCGGTTGTTCAACCAATACACTAAATACATTGACACCCACTACAACGCCTGCTCAAAAAAACCAACAATTGCAAAAAGCCAATATTTTAAATAACAAAGGGGTTAATGCCTATCAAGAGGGAAACTACCATGCTGCCATTAACTACTATCAACAATCCCTTGGTATTAAAGAGAAAGTTTTAGGTACAGAAGATTTAAATACAGCTACCGGTTATAACAACATTGGGCTGCTCTACAAAAAAACGGGCGATTATAAAAAAGCATTAGCCTACATCAGTAAAGCATTACAAATTAGAAAAAAATCATTGGGTACAGTAGACAGTCGTACGGCTGAGAGTTATAACAATTTGGGTACACTTTATGCAGAAATGGGAGACACTAAAAAAGCTACGGTTCTAACCCAGCAGACCATTAAGATCAAAGAAGAGATTATTCGAAAAGAAAAGATTGATACAGCCATTAGTTACAACAACCTAGCTATCCTTCAAGAGGAGTTAGGAAACTATAGACAGGCTCTTGTCAACCATAAAAAAGCTTTAGATATTAATAAGAATATATTTGGAGAAGAGCACGAAGTAACACAAAATAACTACCACAACATTGCCCTACTCTATTTTGCACTGCATGATTATGCCCAAGCAAAAGCTTACTCTCAACACATTGTCAAAGAGGGAGACAACATCAATTTAAAACCTATCAATGTTATCTCAAGATAAGTACCTGATCATTTAACTCATAGAGATCATTCTACGAACTTTCTTAACCTCTTTAAGATCAATAGACTTCTCAATCGCCTCCACAGCATCATCCATAGTAACCTCACCCCAAGGGGAGATAATGGCTGAAGAACTTGCCATGTCATCGTCAGCAGAGTTGCTAACAATGACAAATGTTTGATTCATAATTGCCAAAGCCTGAGAAAGCACTTCGAGATGCCGTTTACGTGTTTTTCCCCATCGTGACGGTATCAGTACTACCTCTGCCCCCTCTATCTGTTTCCATAAGCTCTTAAATCGTAACTCAAAACAGATGAGTAATGCATAGCTGATTCCCTCTATCTCAAAAGTTACAATATCCTTTTCTTTTCCTGCCATAAAATATTTTTCTTCATGACCCAGTTTAAAAAGTTTGTATTTATTTTGTTCGTGAAGTACTTGATGATTATAAATAACAAGAGCTTGATTAACAAAATTGTCACCCTCTTTTTTTGTCATGGTTAGTACAAGAATTTTACGTGGATCCACTTCTAAAAGTTGCTCCAAAGCGACCTCATAAAAATCTGCTGCTTGTGCAAAATGTTCATAATCAAAGTTGGTTAAGCAAAGTTCAGATGCCACAATTAAGTTGGCTGAGCTTTGCTCAATATAGGAAAGTAATGTCTCTAAATTTTCTTGATACGTTGAAGCTGTTTTAAACTGAAGTGTGGCAACCAATAAGTTGCCCTTTTTAGCTGTAGATTTAGACATAATTCTTAAAAATCATCAAAATTCAAACTACCTTTTGAATAATTGGTCACATTACCTTCAAAAAAGTTTGTTTTTTGATCATTAAATTTTGAAAAGTTATCTACCCATTTAATAGGATGTTCTGCATTATAGATTTTTTCCATACCCACGGCATTGAGTCGTTCATCAGCCAAATATTGAATATACTGCTCAATAATATTGTTGGTTAATCCTAAAATTTGTCCTTGAGTAATGTATTTACCCCAATCACTCTCTAGCTGAACAGCTTCTCTAAACATGGCATATATCTCATCATTAAACTCTTTGGTAAAAATTTCAGGGCGTTCTCTTTTGGTTGCTTTTATCATGTTTTGAAAAAGCACCAAGTGCGTTACTTCATCACGTTGAATAAAACGAATCATCTGTGCAGAACCCAACATCTTTCCTGCTCTTGCCAAAGTATACAAATAAGTAAATCCTGAATAGAAGTAGATACCTTCTAAAATTTGGTTGGCAAACATTGCTTTGACAATATTTTTATCGGTAGGATTGCTACTCAACTCTTCATAAACACGAGCAATGGCATCATTTTTAGTTTTTAGCATCATATCATTTCGCCAGAGTTGATAAATCTCATCAGAGTTTTGTGAAATGGTATCCACCATAACAGCATAACTTTGAGCATGCAGTGCCTCTTCAAACGATTGTCGTACCAAAATAAGATTGACCTCGGAAGCTGTAATAAAGGGGTTGACATTGTCAATCAAGTTATTGGTTTGTAAAGAATCCATAAAAATAAGCTGTGCGAGTACTTTATCGTAGGCTGTTTTTTCTGCATCTGTCAACCTTTTATAGTCACCAACATCTTGTGTCATGTCAACCTCTTTAGGAAACCATGTGTTGTTTAACATCACTTCCCATAAGTTATACGCCCATTGATATTTAATGTCATTTAACTCAAAAATTCCTGTTGGGTCACCACCAAAAATTTTACGATCCGATGTCTTTTCTTTTGATTGGGGGTTATATATTTTCTTTCTATTCATATTGTATGACTCCTCTATTTGATATATAATTCACCAAAATACACTATTAAAGTAGTTATGTAAATTAAAAATGATTATACAATAATAACTTTAGAATTTTTTAGCTAGAGTAAAGTCATGAAAAATTTAGAACCTAATGCCATTGAGCAACTTTTAACGATTATTCCTGACCATCCTGCTAACTCACTTATGGAATTTTCTGATGGAGATGAAGCATTCTCTACAGCCATTAAAAACGTATGTAAAGAGCGAGCCTATAAATATCAATTAAATTTTGTAGATGAAGAACTTTATAAAAAAAGTCAACCTCTATTTGCAGAAGAGGGTCTCTGCAGTGTCAAACTTATCAAGTGGGGACAACGGCGTTATGCCTCCATGGCACTACAATATTATGTTGTTTTTGTTTCAGCAACTGTCCCGGATGAAAAAAAAGAAGAATTTCTATCCAATGTTCTACATCACATCAAAACATCCGGACATATTGTGCTCCTTTTACCAAAAAATGACCGAAAAATAGTGGATGATTGGTGGGTACTTCTTGAAGAAAAACTTTTTGTCTCCATCAGTACCCTTGATGTATCAGATAACTGTGAAATATTAATTGCTAGAAGAATGCACGGCTGGGGTAAATTCGGTTAACCTTCTAAGAACCTAAATTCGATAGATTCTTAAATTCATTCTACATCTCTTAATACATACCAAACTTTATACTACATCTACCATCTATACAAACTCATTATTAAAAAAATTACAAATTACTGAAAATTTTATTTTACTACGGAAGGGATTATCTTGGGAAGGAATTATCTCGATAGCTCCATACCGTTTCTTCTGAAAAGTGGGAGATTATACTATATGAAATATGAAACTATCTATGAGAGTCACTCGGGAAAATATTGAGGAGAATATTATGACTCTCATGACAAAATTATAACAATAGAATGTGTTTTAATCGTGAAAGTTGAATAAATAATAAATATAGCACTTAATTTAAATAATTAAAATATT
>JAHJJU010000065.1 GCA_018822805.1 bacterium | reverse complement strand
CGTGTGCTCTTCCGATCTATAATAATAAATAAAAAATCACACTTTTTCACACAAACTAAAGTGATTTTGCTGTAATATAATATAAATACAAATGGAGGAAGTTATATGATAAGAGTTGTAAAAAGAAGTGGTAGAGTTGAGACCTTAGATATTACAAAAATTCAAAAGTACACTTCTGCTGCAGTAGAAGGTTTAGACGGTGTAAGTCAAAGCGAACTGGAAGTTGACGCAAATTTACAGTTTCAAGATATGATGAGTTCTGAAAATATTCAACAAACACTCATTAAAACAGCTGTAGACAAGATTGACATTGACAAACCAAACTGGACATTTGTTGCATCAAGACTTTTTCTATATGACATCTATCATAAGGTGACAGGCTTTACAGGGTATACTCATTTACGTGAATACTTTGACAAAGGAGAAGCAGAAGGACGTGTACTCCTTGGACTAAAAGAGAAGTATGATCTTGATGATTTAAATGACTATTTGAAGCCGGAAAGAGATTTACAGTTTAACTACTTGGGTATACGTACACTGTACGATCGTTATTTATTAAAAGATAGAAACGGTGTACCCATAGAACTTCCTCAGCAACTCTTTATGGGGGTTGCCATGTTCTTGGCTCAAAATGAATTTGATTGTCAAACATGGGCAAAAAAATTCTATGACATTTTGAGTAAATTTGAAGTTATGGCAGCGACACCTACCTTGTCAAATGCACGTACACCACGACATCAACTTAGTTCTTGTTATATCGGTTCAAGTCCGGACAACATTGAAGGTATTTTCGATGCTTACAAAGAGATGGCACTACTTTCTAAATTTGGTGGAGGAATCGGTTGGGATTGGTCACAGGTTCGTGGTATGGGTTCATATATTGACGGACATAAATATGCTGCAGGTGGAATTGTACCGTTTCTCAAGATTGCCAATGATGTTGCTATTGCTGTTGATCAACTTGGAACACGTAAAGGAGCGATTGCTGTTTATGTGGAGCCTTGGCATATTGATATCCGTGATTTTCTTGATTTAAAGAAAAACTCGGGTGAAGAGCGAAGAAGAGCACATGATCTTTTTCCTGCATTATGGATAAACGATCTCTTTATGAAAAGGGTTGAAGAAGATGGACGATGGACACTGTTTGATCCTTATGAGGTACGTGAATTAACGGATTTATACGGAGAAGCGTTTGAGAAGCGTTACTTAGAGCTTGAAAGTGGAAAAGATAGAATTACTAGAGAGGTGATTTCTGCTAAAAGTTTATGGAAAGAGATTTTACGTTCGTACTTTGAAACGGGGAACCCGTTCTTGACATTTAAAGATGCAGCAAATAAAGCGAACCCAAACAAACATGTAGGGATCATACGAAGTTCAAATTTATGTACAGAAATTTTTCAAAATACTTCACCAAATCATTATAAGGTTCAGTTGACTTATAACGATGGAACTGTTGAAGTCTTTGATGAAGAGACCATTATAACTGTTGACAGTGGTATGATAAAACCTGCTAAGAAGATTACAGCATTGGATTCTTTAAACGGTAAACAAGTTTGGATGGTTGACAAAGAACAATCCGATGGTGAAACAGCTGTATGTAACCTAGCGTCAATCAACCTTTCAAAGATTAACACCCAAGAAGACATTGCACGCGTGGTTCCAACAGCCATTAGAATGCTTGACAATGTGATTGACTTAAACTTTTATCCTTTAGCAAAAGTAAAGAAGACCAATGAAAAAACACGTGCCATTGGTTTAGGTGTCATGGGTGAAGCTCAAATGTTAGCCGAGTCAAAAATTAACTGGGGCTCAAACGAACACTTTTTAAAAATTGATGAAGTGATGGAGTCTGTCTCTTATTATGCGATTAAGGCTTCAAGTGATTTGGCTTTAGAAAAAGGTCAATACCCAAACTATGAAGGTTCAGATTGGAGTAAAGGTATTTTTCCTATTGACAATGCCAATTCAGAAGCGTGTAAACTGGTTGAACGTGGTGGACTGTTTGGATATACACATGATTGGAAAGGGTTGAAAAGAAAAGTAAAAACAGATGGAATGCGTAACGGTTATCTAATGGCTGTTGCTCCAACTTCATCTATTTCTATTTTGATAGGGACAACACAAGCGATTGAACCGGTCTATAAACGAAAATGGTTTGAAGAGAACTTGTCAGGATTGATTCCTGTGGTTGTACCTAACTTGTCACCTGAAACATGGGAGTATTACACACCAAGTTATGAACTTGACCAAAATGTATTGATTAAGGCTGGAGCCATTCGTCAAAAGTGGATTGACCAGGGTCAGTCATTAAATATTTTTATTACCCTTGATAAAGCCAGTGGTAAATACCTTAATGAGATTTACATGAATGCTTGGAAGTTTGGATTGAAATCAACCTATTATCTTAGAAGTCAATCGCCTGAAGCTTCAAATGATGTTGAAGATAGAAGTCAAGAGTGTGTGGGGTGTCAATAGTTATTGATATTTTGTTATAATATTTAAAATTTTAAACTAAGGATAAAAATGAACTTTGAAAATGTAACCGTAGCGTTAGAGGGTAACAGTTATTTTGATGGAGCTGTGACCAGTCGTACATTAACATTTGCTGATGGTAGTACAAAAACATTGGGGTACATGCAATCAGGTGATTATGAGTTTGGAACAGCTGCAGCTGAATTAATGGAGATTACTTCAGGTGAATTGGAATATAAATTGGCTGATTCAGATGAGTGGATAACGGTCAATGGTGGTGAGAGTTTTTCTGTTCCTGCTGACAGTAAATTTCAAGTAAAAGCAAAAGGTATGGTTGACTACTGTTGTAGTTATTTATAACCGTTGACAGAAGGTTTACAGATCTTCTGTTTTATTAAAGATTCATTACTTAATTTTTCTACATTATTTTTCTTAATTCCATTATAACAATATTTGCTATTATATGTTAATACAAAGGAGAAAAGATGAAATTTAGAAAGATGACCCCAGTTCTTTCGGTTGAAAATATTACTAAAACTGTCAATTTTTATCAACAAATTTTAGGCTTTCAACTTCATATGCTTGTCACTGCTGACACCCATACTATGGAGGATACCTTATTGGATACAGAAGAATATGTTTATGCAATGCTTAGTCGAGATGAACTGTACATTATGTTTTTAAAAGAGAGTGAATTTAAAGAAAATATACCTGTATTAGAAAAAAATCGTATAGGAGCTTCAGTACTTTTTTACATTGAAGTAGAAAAAATTGATGAGCTTTACAACTCTTTACAAGAATCTCCGATAAAGATTGTCAAAGAATTGACAACCACGTGGTACGGTATGAGAGAGTTTTACATAAAAGATTGTAATGGATATGTTCTTGCTTTTGCAGAACAAGTTTAAGTGTCAATTGTTAATCCAGTATCTAAAGTTTCCTTAGTTATTGAGTTTTATTTAAGAAGGCTCTCTACATAAAAGGCAAATGAGCTTAAGACAATGAGAATTAAAATTCCAATCAGTAAGCTCATAAACATGCTGTAGACAGAACTCTTTGTTATTAAGGTAAATTTTTCAAGAAGATAATCAAAAAATTTTACAAGCAAAATGACGCCAACAATAGAGAATACAATATATGAAACCACAGGTAAAATTGTCTCTTCATTCTCATAGATTAAAAGTAAAAAGTTCCAAACGGTATTGGCTATAAAAGCAAGAATTGACCATAGGAATTCCCAAACCCAAACACTTGCATCACGAAATAAATCATACATAAACTGTCCATTTTAATGATATTTGTTATCATACCATTTTCTAACCAATGAAAATATAAATGTAACGTTTATAGCCATTTTTTATGATTTGTATATCTACACATAAAGTACACAGAATCAATATATAATGAGACAAGCCTTCCATAGAAAACCATAAAGAAGTAACCATAAGTGTCACTTTAATATGTCAATGAAAACTCCTTAAATTCATTATATTCCTCCACCCCTTAATTTCTATGTTAGGCCATTATTCAAAGCAGTATTAATTGTTTTTAATTTATTTTGTTAAATTATATTTATTTTTATATAAAACTGTGTATACTGGTTAATAGTTTTCTTTATATCTGAATGTATATATTAAGAAATGACTAAAAAGTAAGGATGAAATAAATGTTGATACAATTTGAAGAAAATAGTACATTATGTCAAAAATCAGTTGTCATTGCTATTTGGGTCTTTGCAATTATTATGATGCTTATTCTCTTAAGTATTACTTATCAAGAGTTCATTTCGGATAGACTCACCAATGAACATTATACCATTAGTTGGCAGATCTTGGGTGGGCTTATGTTATGGGCTGTAATCATACGTGGATTATTGCTGAAGTCGAAGATTTCAAGATGGATTACACTGTTATTCGCTTATATTTCATTGTTAATTCCCTTTGTAAGTTCCATCATGTTTTTGATTTTTGTACCTGAAGGTAATGAGATCTTTTTTTCTCTCTCTACCATTCCAAATATCATTATTACTCTTTTAATTATTTATATTTTAAGTAATCCGGTAGCATTAAAACTTTATGAGATAGAGAAAGAGTCTCCTATAAAAGAACATTTAACATTTATAGCTATCTCAATTTTTTTAATCGTAATGTATATCTATTTTTCGACCATTAGATTTTTATAGGTTAATACGGTTTGGCTAAAACCAACCGTCTGTGTTAATCGTCATACATACTTGGCTATAATTTAACAAAATAAAATAAGGAAAAATATTATGTTGACAATGTATCATAAAAATAGTAGTTTTAAAAAGAAGTTTTCCGTAGTCATTATATGGTTAATAGCAATTGTTATGCTCTCTGCATTAATTAATTTTATCAACTCAACAGCATTATCTATTTGGATAACTATAATTCCTACTCTCGTCGCTCTTATAGTTATTGCAGGTATTGTCTTACGTTGTAAGATAGCACGTGGATTTACTCTTGTTGCTGTCTATATTATGATGCTACTTCCTTTTATGACAGCAGTTATGAAGGATACCCCTATAAATTTAACTCAAGCCTTCTATTCCGTACTTTTTGGACTTTTAGCCATCTATGTTCTTAGTAATGAAAAAGCAATGGATCTCTTTTATATTGAGTCCAATCCTAAAGAACATCTTTTTTACACCATAGGTGCAGCCGTACTTACATGGGGATATCTCTTCTTTATTTAATGAGATATCTAATAAAACATTGCAGAGAGATAGCCCACTACTGATTTTTTATCACCTGATACCTCTGCTGATGTACGGTAATCGAGCAGTTTAGAGTTGAGTTTAAGCTCTTTACTTGCGAGTATCATCGCTTCTATACCACTAAATCCACATGCTTTACACCCTTTATGTAAAGCTACTTCGTCAAGTTTTGATAAAGCTGACAAACATACCTTGTCAAGTTCATTTGCCTTATTTATAGGGTAAAAATGACTCAAATCAGAAGAGAGGATAACAACATTGTCTTTATTATGTAAAAGAGCGACAATAATAGAAACAAGCTGTTGACTTTTAATTTCACCATAAAGTAGCTCAATAATGGATATTTTTGGAAAATAGTGTTGGATAAAAGGCATTTGAACTTCGGTTGAGTGCTCTTTTAGGTGGGCTTTTTCTTGAAATCCTATGTTAAACTTCTGTGCCAAAGCAAAAAGGTAAGGGGTGTCTATGGTTATGTTTCCACAAGGACTTTCAAAAGCTTCATAAAAACTCCCCGATACCCCTTCAAAAGCATGATAGTGTGAAGGACCGATAACGATAATACGTTTCGGCTTGGCATTGTTTAAAAACCTATAGGCAAAGTTTGCCGTAAACCCGGAGTAGATATAACCTGCATGTGGTACAAGAATGGCTCTTGGAAGAATAGAGCGTATCTCTTCGGGGATGCTGTGTTGTTCAAATTCTCTATTAAATATTTTAAAATAACTTTTTATTTCATTACAGTTGCTAGGATAAAAAGTTCCTTTGACCGAAGCCATACGTAGAGGATGTGGCATTACTTCTCCTTGTATTTGGTGGCTTGGTAGGTTGACAAAGTAGGGTGTTGATCCAAACAGTTTTCAGTCAATCCGGCTTTGAGGCAAAGCGAGCTAAAAAATGCATCAAACTTGGGTAACTCTTCCCATACTGATGGTAAGTAAGTAGCTCTATGCTTGCCCAATTGCAACACCACTCCATCGTGAAAAGGTCTAATTTTCGTTTGTAAATCAGCAACACTGCTGTAATTGACATCTTTAGGTTCGGAGAGTAAAGCAACCTCCAGTTTAATATTTGGAAGTTCTTCTTTTTTTAAAGGTAAAAAACGAGGATCCTTCATCGCTGCTGCTTGGGCATTAAAAATAATGTCTTTATATAAAGGTCGATAGGCTGTTAATGAACCGATACATCCACGAAGTTCATAATTTGGTAGAGTACGTAGGGTAACAAATACAGCACCTTGCTCATTGAGCAGTGGAAAATTGTTGCGTGCTTGAGTAAGGTTAAAATCTTCAGCTTGATTCAGTGCCACCAAAATGGCAGCTTTTGCTAAAGCGATGATGGTCTCTTCCATGGGTTCCTCCTTGTGAAGAGGTTATGATTTATTATAGCGTATATTGATGTAAAACCTGTAGGGACAACGCCCCCGTATTTGTCCCTACCGAAACTTTCTCCCATTTAAAACCACAAACAAAACCGGTAGATACAACAGATTTAAAACCGTCCCCCAAAGCAATCCAAATCCTAACGCAATCGCCATAGGTTGAAAGATAATCGCTTGACCGGTAGGGAAAAAGATAAGGGTCGATAGCCCGATAAGGGTTGTCACACTGGTTAAGACAATGGGTCTAAAGCGTTTACTGGCTAGTTGGTAAAGTTCTTCTATGGTGGTGGCTTTTTTAAGGTTCATCATCATAATGATTCCATCATTTATGACAACACCTGAGAGTCCGAGCATTCCTATAACAGAGGAGAGACCTAAGTTGATTCCCAGTAGGAAGTGACCCATGAGTACACCTAAAAAGGCAAAAGGAATCACCGACATCATCATAAAAGTCTCTCTAAAAGAATTGAAGAGGTAAAGCAGAGAGAGCATAATGAGTATGAGGGCTAGGGTTGAGGCTGCTAGCATGTCGCTTTTTAGGGATTGCTGTTTCTCTTGTTCTCCTTTAAATTTGAGTTTAATGTTATCATTTTTGATTTTCTCTAAAAGAGGTTGAATTTGTTGAATGGCTTGGTTGGAGGTAATAATTTTTTCATTGACATTGGCATAGATATAGAAGTTTTTCTCTCCAAAATCTTTGATGATTTTTTCAAAGGATTTTACTGTTTGGAACTCTACCACTTCTTTGAGTAGGACACGACCATTTTCACCCAAATCGAGTTCAAAGTTTTTGAAGGCTTCCATGGAGTTTTTGTTGTCACTTTGTAGACGCATCTCCAGTAGATCGGTAGTATCAAAGGCAATGGCGATTTTTCGCTCTAAGTACATGGTGGCTAGGAGTTGACCTAACTGCTGTTCGTCAAGTCCAAGTGATTCACCGTAAGTGTTGACTTTGAGCTTTATCTCATCAACTCCAAATTTGATTCCATCATCAACAGATACGATTCCATCTAAGGCTAAAAGGGCTGTTTTTAGCTCTTGCATATACGTAATGACCTTTTCATTGTCATCCGATATAAGTCCTATTTTGATGTCAGATTTGATGGGTCCTACTTTTTGTTCGACAACGTCAATATCGGTGAGGTTAAAACGTGTTTGGTAGTTTTGCTCTTTGAGATAGGCTCGTAGCTCCCCGGAGATAATATCTGATTTTTTCTCACGAATTCGGTTGGTATCGTCATAATAAAAGCTTAGCGCAGGAGTGATGTAGGCATCAACAAAATTTTGGGGTTTGAGTTTGTTGAGTTCTATCTGTATCTGTCCTACATAAGGGTAAGTTTCTGAGTTTCCGGCACTGTCACGTCTCCACCCTGCGATGGCTCCGATATGATTGATGTTAAACTGCTCTTTTTTGGCGTAGAGGTCTTGCTCTATGCCTTGCAGGATTTTGTGGGTCTCTTGGGTTGAGGTGTTGACATTGGCTTTTAGGGCTAGGGTAATGGTGGTGGCATCAAACTTGGGAAACATCTTAAACTTGCTCGACTTGATACCTATAAATATGAGTATCGGTACCAGCAGTAAAAAGAGTAGCAAAAAACTCTTTTTAAAACGCACAAGATAGTGAATCATTTGACCGTAGATTCGGTTTGCCCTCTCCCAGCTGAGGGGTTTGCTCTCTTTTTTTAGGATGTGTGCCGAGTGAATCGGTAGAAAAACAAAAGACTCTATGAGCGAAGCTAATACTAAGACAGAAACTGTAATGGGTACAAGTTTCATGACCTCTCCGAGTGTTCCTTGTATCATTAGGGCAGGGATGAATGCAAACAGTGTGGTAAGTGAAGCAATGGTAACGGGTTTAAACATCTCCGATGCTCCGATAAGAGCTGCCTCTTTGGGTTCCAGTCCTGCTTCGACATGTTGTTGGATATTTTCACTCACCACAATGGCATCATCGACGATAATCCCCAGTGCAATGAGTACACCCACCAGTGAAATCATATTTATCGTATAACCTGTGGCATAGAGATAAAAAGCCCCCATTACAAATGAGGTAGGTACACCCAAAAAGATAACCCATGACATGCGTTGGTTAATGAGCAGCATCACGAGTAGGGTAATAAGAATCACGCCTAAGAGGATGTTTGAGACGACAATATTGAGTCTGTCTTTAATCCTCTCGGAGTGGTCATCATGGATGAGGTAGGTTAGATGAGGGTTGGCTTGATTGTTGTGTTCGATAATTTTTGTGACCTCTTCGGAAAGGTCAAGGGAATTTCCTACTTCACTCATACTAATGGTGAGATCAATTGCATTTTGGGTATCAACCGAGAAGAGTGAAGCTGAATCCTCATGGCGTTTTTTTATGGTGGCAATATCTTTGAGGTAGAGCCGTTTTCCTTGTACAACGATTTGGCTCTCTAGTAGAGATTTTGCTGTCTTTTTACCATTGTAAGTTGAAAGGTAGTGGTGACCACCCGTATTATCTTCGATCTTACCAATAGGGTAGATATAAGAGAGTCCTCGTATCGCTGTGGCAATGCTGTTTTCATCTAGACCTAAAGCTTGGATTTTTTGAGAGTTGAGGCGAATGTCATAGTAGATATCAGCATCCCCATAGATGGTAATGTCCGAGATATTTTTTAGGGTACTAATTTTCTCTTTAAGTGCTTTAGCTCGGGTAATGAGTTCACTATATTCAGCTGTGTTGGAGCTAATGGCAATACTCATCAATGGACGTCCTGTGGTGAGTACCTGTACGGTGGGCTCATTCATATCTTCAGGTAGGTATTGATGAACAATACTGATGGCATCTTTGATTTTATTGGCAGTGTTGTATTTATCAACCCGTTTTTCGAGTTCGAGTATCATGTTGAATTTCGCAGGAGAGATAATGGTAGACATCTCTTTAATACCGTCTATATTCTTCACTTCATCTTCGATGCGTTTGACAGCCATTTTGTCTAAAATATCAATCGAAGCTCCTATATAGCCACCTGAAATGGAAATCATATCAAGCTCAAACGAGGGAAATATCTCTTTAGGGGTTTTGGTGTAACTATAAATACCTGTGATAAAAACCAAAAAGAAGAGCAGGTAGTTCATACGTGCATTGGTGATGAAGAATCTTAGGAGGTTTTGGAACATGAGCGTACCTGTTTTTTTCGTTTATTATAGCGAAATAAGATTTTTTATATTTAGAGGATAAATAATAAAGTATGACAATTTGACATATTTTGTATGCTTGTAACCAATTTCTTTATATAATATTATTAATTTAAAAAGGAGTAGTAATGAGTGAATTAGAACTGTTAAAAATATCATCTATCTTATCGAGTCATACTACTTCACGAACCTATAAAAGTATAGAACTTTTTGCAGGAGCCGGTGGTATGGCCCTTGGGATGGAAAAAGCAGGAATTGAACACGCTTTACTCAATAATTTTGATCGTTATGCAACAGAGACGCTCAAAAAAAATCGCCCTCAATGGAATGTGATTCATGGAGATATTGCGAAAATTGATTTTACTCCTTATAAAGGCATAGACCTTTTAACCGGTGGTTTTCCTTGCCAAGCATTTTCCTATGCTGGTAAAAAGATGGGGATGGAAGATACTCGTGGAACACTCTTTTATGAGTTTGCACGAGCGTTACATGAGTCGGAACCCAAAGTCTTTTTGGCTGAAAATGTAAAAGGTTTAAAGAGTCATGATGGTGGTCGAACCCTACAAACCATGGTAGATGTTTTTGAGTCGATGGGTTATAAGATTTTAGAGCCAACAGTGCTCAAAGGTATTCACTACAATGTCCCTCAAAAACGAGAACGTATCTTTATTATAGGGATTAAAAAAGAGTATGCTTCTAAAGTGACGTTTCAATGGCCCAAAGAGAGTGAAAAAATCTATACACTTAAAGATGCATTAAAAAAAGGGGAACTATTTGATTGTGATGTTCCTCTCTCTGATGGACAGCTTTATCCTGAAAAAAAGAAAAAAGTTTTAGACTTGGTTTCTGCTGGTGGTTATTGGCGTGATTTACCTCTTAATATACAAAAAGAGTACATGATGAAGAGCTTTTATTTGGGTGGTGGCAAAACAGGCATTGCACGGCGTATTTCTTGGAATGAACCTTGTTTAACCTTGACCTGTGCCCCTGCTCAAAAGCAGACTGAACGGTGTCACCCTGATGAGACACGACCTTTTCAAGTACGGGAATATGCACGTATTCAGACTTTTCCTGATGAGTGGATATTTGAAGGTTCACTAAGCAATCAATACAAACAGATAGGAAATGCTGTTCCTGTAAATCTTAGTTATGCATTGGGAACTTCGTTGGTAAAAATTTTAGATGATATCTCGGAGTTGGAAAATGCATCACTATAATTTAGGCTTTATATCGGATGAGGATTTGTTTTCTCATGGTAAAGATACGGTAGAGAATATGGTTTTTGAAGAGTTGAGTACGATTTCTCCCAATCTATTAAAGAGTTTGTATCTGCTTTCGTTTGGTAAAGTATGAAGGATTTAAAACTTTTGAGATTTAATTTTTGATGTAGAAAAAAATAGCTTTTATCGCAACCTAATAGAGTTGTTTTTGGGGAAAACATATAAAATAAAAGCTATGTATGAAAATTTAAAAAAGTTTAAATATATAAATGATTTTCATGTCTGTAGTATAACAATGTTCTGTGTTTTAATTGTGTAGGTTATCTATTTGTTTTTAAATGTATACATTAAAATTGACGCAGCCACGGCTACATTAAAACTTTTGATATTTGGCATCATCTCGATGTTGACAATCTTGTCACAGAGGTTTAAAATCTCTTGACTGATACCATGACCTTCATGTCCCATAAGCAGTACCCATTTTTTAGGAACCTCTATGTTTGACAGAGGGATAGAGTCAGGGGTGATCTCAGCTGCTATAATTGTATAACCATGCTCTTTTAGTTTTGTTAATGTTGCTCCAATGTCTTGATACAGATGTGTTTTTAACATACTCATGTGTCCCATAGAGACCCGTAAAGCACGTCTTCCAAAAGGGTGAGGTCCTTGTATTGGGAGTAAATATGAGTTGACACCCAAGGCAGCAGCTGAACGGGCGATAGAACCTACATTTTCGGTAGAAGTGATGTTGTCAAGCATAATGATGTTGTCATCTAAATGCTCAAGTGCAGTTTGTTCCGGTCGGGTTCCGTGCATCATGACATTTTGGTGAACTTTATGACCGACTATAGTTTGCATCAGCTGTTTAGTAGCGACAAAAAGTTGAGGGATGTTTTTACGTTTAATGAGCTCTTCAAATTCATCATAATACTCTGGGGTAGCAAGGATGCTTTTTACATGTAGGTCTGTTTTTAACAACATATTCACCACTTTGGCACTGTCGGCAATAAAAGAGTTATCATCTGTAAAGGCATTGTCACGCAGTTGTTGGTAGATACGTAGTTCGGGAATGTTGGTGTTGGTTATTTCTATTAGATGCATGGTGTATATTTTCTAAAGTAGGTGCCTTTCACCCAAGGGTTGTTAGGCATTATTGCCACGTGATCTATTACGGTTACGACTTCGGTTTCGGCTGTTGCTTCTTTTTTGTTCGCCTTGCTTGTTTGCGTTGTTTTCATTAGAACTTTTAGATTGACTCTGGCGTCCACCACCTCGTCGTCCTCTTCCTCCACCCATGTTAATGGGTTCAGCCTCGATGTTCGGGTCAACTTCGTAGCCTTTGATGATAACTTTTTTAATTTTTTGTGCAATGAGACGTTCTATTCCTCTTAAAAATGCATCTTCATCAACACAGACCAAAGAGACAGCTTCCCCTTCTCGTCCTGCACGTCCTGTTCGTCCGATTCTATGTACGTAATCTTCTGGAACGTTTGGCAGTTCAAAGTTGACAACATGAGGAAGCTGGTCAATGTCGATTCCACGTGCTGCAATATCGGTAGCAACGAGTACACGAATCTGTTTCTCTTTAAAATCATCCAAGGCTTTGGTTCTTGCTCCTTGACTTTTATTTCCGTGAATGGCTGCAGCACGAATGCCTCGATTGACTAAGTATTCACACAGTTTATTCGCACCGTGTTTGGTTCGTGTAAAGACCAAAACTTGTTGCCAACGACCTTCATCGATGAGTTTGTAAAGCAGTTCTCGTTTACGCTCTTTGTCAACGGGATAGACCACTTGTTCTACCCGTTCAGAGGCTGTGTTTTGTGCTGCTACTTCTACCAAAGAAGGATTGGTTTGAAAACCAGCTGCAAGTGCTTTTATCTCTTTAGAAAAGGTAGCTGAAAAGAGTAGGGTTTGTCTGTTTTTAGGCACAAGACGAACGACTTTTTTTATGTCGTGAATGAACCCCATGTCCAACATACGGTCGGCTTCATCCAAGACCAATATTTCTATTCTTGAAAGGTCAATCACGTTTTGACTCACCAAGTCTAACAGACGCCCTGGAGTAGCGATGAGAATGTCAATACCTTGTTTAAGGGTACTGATTTGTCGGTTGATGTTTACTCCACCAAAAACAATGGTGGATTTATAGGGAAGATATTTGGCATAGGTTTCAACATTGTCACCCACTTGGGCTGCCAGTTCACGGGTAGGGGTTAAAATTAAGGCACGTATGTGACGTTTTGGTTGTCCTCGGTGTGTACCTGTGTTTTGATGGTTTTGACTTAGACGTTCTAAAAGTGGTAAAGTAAAACCGGCAGTTTTCCCTGTACCTGTTTGAGCAGCAGCCAAAACATCGTCACCTTTAAGTATGAGGGGAATGGCTTTTTTTTGAATGGGGGTAGGGCTTGTATAACCTGTTTCTTGAATGGCTTTTAAAATGGGGTCACAAAGCCCTAGTGTAGTAAATGACATAGTATGATGTACCTTAATGATTGATTCGATGAATGAAAGGGAGTAAGTACCTGACCATAATAAATGGCATATGCCATTTATTATGGTCAGGTACTTATAAAAAGCCCGTAAATTTATATGGAATTATAGCAGATTTACGGTTGAATATGGAGTTTTAACTTGTGTTGCCCGATATTTAGTGTAACAGGAACGCTTATAGCCTGTAAAGCAGTTAATTTAATGGTATTTTTATCAATAAAATCAATGTCAAAATCAGATGGAAATTTTAAATCACCTAAAAGATCTATTTTGGATTGAGGTGGAAAATAGAATACCTGACTTTGATTCTTTTTTATAGTAAAGGTTTGATGACTGTTATGAACATGGTGTAATGGAATGGTAAAGTTTGTGGTATGAAATGACCACTTCTTTTCTATTTTTTTGTTATCCACAAGAGCTGAAAACTTTACATGATATTGACGATTCCAATCCAATCGTTTAAGAGGAAAGAGGACATAGTCTAAGGTATTCAATCGTTGGTGAGGATCGGATTTATGGTCATAAATTAAAGTATCTTTTATCACCAGACCATCACTGTTAAAGAGTTCAAATTTAAGTAATTTAACATGTTTAAAATGTGCTTGATTTAGACCAACACTAATTGGGAATCCACTCACACGGTGTAGAGGAAGTGGATCTGGAAGTTCATCAAAAAATGCCGGGGGTACATCGTGTTGATTTGTAAAAGGATAGGTAACGATTTTAGCATTTCTATTTTTATGAACCGTTAGTGCTTTGTTTAAAACTTTTTTTGGTATTTGAATACTTTTAGGATGGGTAGCATTTTTTTCTTTATAGAGTTGTGCCAATGCTTGTGCACTCATGTTGTAAACAAAGGATGTTTTGAATGTATCATTTGGATTTTGAGTGATACCTATACCTATCTCATCACTTTGAAAATCAAGAAAAGCCATACGGTGATAGATGGCTGAAAAAAGACCGTCAATGGACTCTTTATAGTTTCGGTTATTGGAAGAGACATTTTCAATAACCAATGGAGTAGCATATCCGGCATGGAGTATTCTGTCCGATGCATAGGTTCCTGTAAAGCCACCTTTATTGTTTTCTTCAAAGTGTCCAAAAGTATTGTGTTGAGTTAGGTAATCTGCGTGATTTTTTGCAGCATTTTTTAGTAATGTATTTGAGCTAAACTCAATCAGACCGGCTCCTGTTCGTAGTCTGTTTAAATAGTCCAATGCTGCTTGTTCCTCTTTTTTGCTGTCAATGGTAGGAGCATCCTTTATTAGGATTTGATTAGGGATAGTTGTGGCAGAAAGAGTATAAAGATAGACCGAGAAGAGAGCAACCAAACCCAGTAAAAATGTGCGTTTATTCTTTTTCATAATCTCTACCTCTTTCCTAATTATTTTACTCTCAATTCAAGTATATCAAAAAAACATTAAAAATAACAATAAATAATATAAATTAACCATATAGTTTTTATGGTATTTTATATAT
>JAHJJU010000064.1 GCA_018822805.1 bacterium | reverse complement strand
TATACATTAAATAATAAATTTATCTATAACTCAGAACATTAAATAATAAATAATAAGTATAGATTTTTTAACAATAATCTGCTAAACTATATCCATATCTATTGGAAAGGTCTATAATGTTCAAGTCACTATTCATCTCTTTACCCTTAACTCTGTTACTAATGTTTATGGTAGGTTGTTCACAACACTCTCCTGTTAATCCCGGAGAAGGTGTTAAAATATCCGGTACAGTAACTTTTGATCGCGTTCCTGTCAAAATTGAGTCTTATGGCTTAATTAAGTTGGACTATAATAATATCCAAAAAGTTACAGGTAAACATCTTTTAATTAAAGCTCTGGATAAAAATGGAGAAGTTTTGTATCAAACTTCAACTGATAGTAATGGACACTATACTGTTTATGTTCCGGAGAATATTGATATAAAAATTCGTGTTTATGCCCGAATGTTAAAAGAAAACAAATGGGATGTCTCTGTTGCTGATAATACAGCCCAAAAAGCACTCTATGTCATAGAAGGTGGTCTTCATGACAGTGGTTCCAATCCTACACAAAGAGATCTCCATGCAGCTTCAGGTTGGGGTGGAAATGGCTACACCGGATCTAGAGATGCTGCCCCGTTTGCTATACTAGACAGTATTAATACCGTGATGCAAAAAGTAGTTCAAGCTCAACCCAATGTTCAATTTCCACAATTAACAGTAAATTGGTCTGTTAACAATGTTGCAGCCGGTGGTGAGCGAAGTTTAGGTCAAATTGTTACTTCAAATTATGATGGGGACAGCAACTTATGGATTTTAGGTGATGCCAACTCTGATACTGATGAGTACGATGATCACATTATTATTCATGAATGGGGTCATTTCTTTGAAGATAAATTTTCACGATCAGATAGCATCGGTGGGCCTCACTCTGCAGGAGATGCACTGGACATTCGTGTAGCATTCGGTGAGGGTTTTGGAAATGCCATATCGGCGATTGCAACGGACAATCCTATCTATTTTGATACAGCCGGATACAACCAATCTTCAGGTTGGTTTATGGATGTTGAGTCAGGAGCTCCATCCAATCCAGGTTGGTTTTCAGAAGCTTCAATTCAGCGAATTCTCTATGACCTTTATGATAATAACAATGAAGGTAGTGACAACATTCATTTAGGATTTACGCCAATTTTTAATGCCATGGTCAATAAAGAGCGTCATACTGAAGCTTTTACCAGTATTTTTTCATTTATTGATGCTCTAAAATCCGAAAACTCGAGATACAGCTCTAAAATTGATCAGGTGGTTGCATCTGAAAAAATTGGTACCATTCATGATGCCTATGGAAACTACCGAAGTAACACGGCAAATGGAATGTACACCACACCTGTTTATCGTACACTTGAAGTGGGTCGTTGGATTACGCAATGTAACCAAAATAACTTTGGTGTCTATAATAAATTAGGAAACCGTACTTTTATTAAAGTTAAGATTAATCAAAACGGTTTTTACAACATTGATGCACAACCTTATGGAGGTGAATATGGTGATCCTGACATTGTCATCTATAAGGCTGCTTACCCTTTAGAGTCTATGGGAATGTCTCCACTTGAAGGTTCAAGTTCAGACAGGCTAGCTATGAATTTAGCTCCGGGTAACTATTTGCTAGAGGTTTATGATGCTTCATTTAACAACAGCTGTTTTAATGTGAAGCTTACTCAAGAGGGTTCTTCTTATAAGCCAAACGAAGGAATGTCAAAAACAAAAATGAATCGTAAACCATTAAGAATGCCTCAATATTAGGTTTAAACGATTCCTTTACAATAATATGTGATGATGTGCTATAATTAATGACAAATAAATAAGGATTGCAATCATGTTCAATAAAGTAGCACTTTTATCGTTTTTTCTACTTAGTACATTCTCATTACATGCTGTAACTATTTCAGGAAAAATCAGTTATGAACGTATCCACCCGATACACACCGGTCCGACAAGTACCTTAAACACGTCAAATATTACCGTAGAACCTGCCAAAGAAGTGCAGATTGAAGCCATTAACGCTTCAGGTACCTCAGTTGCGTCAACCCACACTGATACGGGGGGAAACTACTCATTATCAGGGCTTTCTGAAAACATTAATGTCAAAATTCGTGTTTCGGCAAAAATGTATAAAAACAATGGATGGGATGTAAAAGTTATTAATAACTACAACAATGATGCACTCTATGTTGTCGAAGGCGCTTATGCTTCAACGGGTTCCACAAACAGCCTGCGTAACCTTACAGCTTCATCTAACGATACCGGTTCTGCACCATTTGCCATACTGGACTCTGTCCATCAAGCCATGCAAAAAATTCTTGCTGTAGACAGCTCTGTTGTCTTCCCTGCCCTTAAAATGAAATGGTCAATCAACAACATAGAGAGTGGAACTTACTATGATGGTACGGACAACATTATGTTACAAGGTGACCAAAATGGAGACAGTGATGAGTATGACCACCATATTGTTATTCATGAGTGGGGTCACTACTTTGAAAATAAACTTTCACGTGCTGACAACATTGGTGGTCAACATGGAACAGGTGAACATTTAGACATTCGAGTTGCTTTTGGAGAAGGATTTGGTAATGCACTCTCGGCGATAGTAACGGATGATCCTATCTACTTCGATACTTATAATACCAGTGGATGGAACATGAACATTGAATCTGCTACACATGAAACCCCGGGATGGTTTTCTGAAGCATCGGTTCAACGTATACTTTATGATCTTTACGACAGTAATAATGATGGTGATGATACTTTAAGTCTTGGATTCAAACCTCTTTACGATGTCTTAATCGGTGCACAAAAAACAACCAAAGCATTTACCAGCCTCTTCTCATTTGTAACAGAACTTAAAAATGAAAACAGTTCCAGTAGTGACAAAATAGACGGCATTGTAGGCAGTGAAAACATTGCAACAATTGATGACATTTATGGCTCGGATCGCCTCAATAACGTTATAGATATAGTCTTACCTCTTTACAGTGAAATTACTGTTAATGAAACCTTTAAAGAGGTCTGTACCTCAACCACTTATAGCATTCCAAACAAACTCAATAATCATAAGTTTGTGAAATTTACCATAGAGAATCAAGGAACTTATCCTATTCGCGTGGAACAAAATGATGGTAGTATAAGTGATCCGGACTTTACACTTTTTAAAGCCTCACCATTTGGAGAATTGGCTTCAAGCACCGGTACTTCATCAGGAATTGAAGAAAAAAGCTTTAGTTTAGATGCAGGTGAGTATCTACTTGATATTAGTGATTCACAACATCGCTCTAGTGCCTGCTTTAATGTCACGGTAGGAGAAGTCACATCAACAGGAAGTTCCAGTAGTTCAAGTAGTGTCGGTATAGCGTTACCGAAAAACATACTGCTTAGTTTACTGTTCATACTCAGTATTGCATTTTTACCGGCTTTTTTAATTAGAAAAGAGCTATGATTTAACTTAAAAAAAGGATAAACAATGAAAAAAACAAAATTATTACTTGCACCTCTCTTAGTGATTATGGGATTACAAGCAGAACCAACAAAAACAACAGATACTTTAGAGGAGTCTAAAATTAAAACAGGAACCACCATTGGTCACTATGCAAAACCGGGAGCACCTATTGATATGACCTATCATAGCAGTACTGTAGACAATAATGAAACATCGGACATTAACATTACCTTAACAACTACGGCACAAACAGGTACCATGAATGTCATGTTGACCTTTGATGAACAGCTTACACAAGTAAGTGATGTTGAACAAAATCTCAGTTTTGAAATTACTCCTGAACAAAAAGAGTATTCAATTAATCTTCAAGTATCATCATTAGAAGATGGACTCTATTATATCAGGCTTTTAACAAAAATTGATCAAGGAACAGCTTCTCAACTACGTGCATTTGCTGTGCCCGTATACATAGGTGAAAACCCACAACCAAAAACCAAAAGCAGTAAAATTATGAAAGCGATGAATGGAGAAAATATCTCTGTATCAAAAGCTGTAGAGACCATTAAAGTCTTAGAAGACAAAGAATAGATTGCCTCTTTTACAGAGGTAATCTATCCTTTATAAAACCTTATTTAAAACTCTTTTAGAAAAAATTATATCACATTAACATTATTTCGATATAATACGCGACTCATTCTCTATGAGATATACCACTATGAAAGGAACACACATGCCAAAAATGAAAAGCGTTAAAGGTGCTGTAAAGCGTTTTAAAGTTAAAAAATCTGGTAAAATCAAAAGAGGGACTGCGTTTAGATCTCACATTTTGACAAAAGTAGATGGTGGTCACCACCGTGCAAACAGAAGCCCGAAATATGTTGATCAAGCTGATGCAGCGAAGATCAAAGAGATGATTGTATAAGTTTTAAACGATACATCAATTCACACAGCAATAACTCCTAAATAATTAGGACAAGTTCATTTTATATTACAAATATGACACCTATTAATCACATCGATGATACACATGGTAAAGGAAAAACATGAGAGTAAAAACAGGTACGGTAAGAAGCCGACGTCACAAGAGACTTTTAAAACAAGCTAGAGGTTTCTACAGTGGAAGAAGAAAACATTTTAGAAAAGCTAAAGAGCAATTAGAGCGTTCATTAGTATATGCTTATAGAGACAGAAGACAGAAAAAAAGAGACTTCAGAAGACTTTGGATCGTTAGAATCAATGCTGCTGCAAGATTAAATGACATGAACTACTCAACATTCATGCATGGTCTTAAAGTTGCAAACATTGAACTTGACAGAAAAATCTTAGCAGACATGGCTATGAATGCTCCTGAAGCATTTTCAAAAGTTGCACAAGCTTCAAAAGCTGCACTTTCTGCATAAAAATCAACTTTTTTAGTGAGGAGTTTTTACTCCTCACTTTCCCCTCCTTATTCAATATTTTTTATCTTTTTCACCTTAAAAACTTTATTAATTTTTATAAATCTTCCCTGCTTTTCGTTAAGAATTATTTGATATACTTCTGAAAATTATAACTTAAGGAAATACTTATGAAAAAAATTTATGCTTTAACCTTAGCACTTGCTTTCACAGCTTGCAGCAATACCTCTACCAAAAAAGTTGCTCAAGATGCTCCGTTTAAATACATAGTGAACCCAACTGTTCAAACCAAAGGTATGCAGCAAATAAAGGGACTTATAGAGGGACACCTAAAACCTGCTCTTATGACAGAGATGAAAAAAGACACCAGTGGTATGTCCGGTATGGAGCTCTGCTCAGCTTCGGCAAAAGGAATAGAGAGTGCGTATAATGAAAGCCTTCCTAAAGACTCAAATGTTAGAAGAACAGCTTTAAAATATAGAAATCCGGAAAATAAACCGGATGCCATTGATGTAGCTGTGATGAACAATCTAAAAGAGAATAAAAACTTTAATCCTGTAGTCATCGAATTAGACAATCACTATCGTGTTTATAAAGCTCTTCCAACCATGAAACCTTGTTTGGCTTGTCATGGAGATACTACAGCGATGAACAGTTCTGTTAAAGAGATGATTAATAAAAAATATCCTACAGATTTAGCCAGCAACTTTAAAGAGAACGAATTTAGAGGCGTTATTGTTTCAGAAATTCAAAAATAATTCTACTTTGGCATCTTAATTGATGCCAAATCAATAAAATTGGTCATAAATATTTTTTTTAGTTATAAAATATTTATTTTTATTCAACATATCTTCATCCTATTTCAGCTATTCTCTTTTGTAACAGAGAATATATTATTTGAAAATGGAAAATTATGAACACCACACTAAAACTACTACTTCTTACATTACTTAGCTTAAGTATTATTGGATGCAGTGATGATTTTTTTGATAAAAATCATCCGGAACAACAAATAGTTCCCCCAACAACTGTAACTCAAATATCAACTACCTCCTCTAAGAAAGTATTAATCCTTTACGATACAGCTGGAAACTTTGGAAACAGTGGAAAAATAAATGCCATGTTTCTTCAAAATTTACTAGGACACTTTAACACCAATATTACCTCTAAACCAGCCGTTGAGTATCGTAAAGATGAGATGGAAAATTATAGTGTTGTTTTTTATATCGGTACGACCTATAATGTATTAAGTTTTTATAACATAGGTTCCAATGAACAAAGCTCTTATGAAAATTTTTATAGAGATATTGCCACAAAAGACAAAACTGTTGTTTGGATCAACTATAACTTAGCTCTTTTAGAACAATTTTGGAACGATAATAATTTAGCCGATACAACATTTTCTAAAGCAATGGGTATGACCTTTAAATATGTAGCACAAGGGAAATACAACCGTGTCACGTACAAAGACACAGAGCTCTTTAAAGGCGTTATTCCTTTTAAATTACCCGGTGACAACAATAGTGTCTGTGAATATGAAGGAAGTAACCGATATGCTTGTTCACTGGAGTTAAATCTCATTGATATTACCAATATCGATAAAACAAAAATCTATGCAACAAGCTATTCTACACTCCCCGACACCAATACACCTGTAAGCCCCTATATTACCAAAGGTGATAATTTTTGGTTTGTAGGCGATATCCCTTTTGCCTACATGTCTGAAGAAGATCGCTATCTTGCTTTTTCTGATCTCTTACACGACATGCTTCGTATTGATCATGAAGAGTCCCATAAAGCACTTATGCGTTTAGAAGATGTTGATGCTAAAACCAAATTAAGCAATTTAACACTTATCTCAGACTTTATGCGTAAAGAAAACATTCCCTATGCTATCTCAACCATTACACGCTATGAAGATCCTTTAGGTATTGAACATAATGGCGTAGCAACAACTATTAAATTATCAAACTCTGTCATTGCTAACAAATTAAAAGCACTCTACAATGAAGGGCTTATAAGTCTTGTTCAACATGGTACAACCCATCAATTTCATAACAGTATCAATGATCGTCCCTTTGAAATCAATAACCCCTATAACGGTTTAACAGGCTTTGATTTTGAATTTATGAGGGTCGTGAAACAAGCTGACAACGCTCTCTCCTACCTCTACCCAATAAAAAATGATTCAGGAACGTGGGCAAAAGAGAGAATTTTAGAAGGAAAAGATATTTTAAGTGAAATGGGTCTCACAGCATTTGCATGGGAAGCACCTCACTATATGGCAGGACCTAACCACTATAGAGCCATTGCAGAAATTTACCCCGTTCAATATGCTAGAGTACTCTATTTCCCAAATGAGGAGAGCAAAGATATAAACGTAAGAAATACATTTGTAGGACAATTTTTTCCTTATGTAATTAAAAAAGATCTCTACGGATCTACCGTTATCCCTGAAAACATTCACAATATTGTTCATAATCCTAATGAAGATTACCGAGAAATTCTCCCTGCTGACAGCATAAATTTTGCAAAAAAATTAAAAGTGGTTAGAGATGGGGTTGCCAGTTTCTACTATCATCCTTTCCTTGGTACAAATGATTTAGAAGAGGTTATTCATGGTCTAGAAGATATAGGCTATGAATTTGTTTCTGCTCCTTCATTAGTAAAGTAAGGTTTAATCACCAAGAAAACAACTTAATAACCCTAAAAAAGTGCTCAGTGAGCCATCTTTTTTTATATAAATACTGATGAAAAACTCCAAACTTAACCATATACAATATATTTCAACAAACATCTACTGTAAAGTCTAAATAAAAAGATTTATTTTAGTTTGTTTTTTTCTGTTTAATTTAATTTTAATTTAACTTTTGTTACACTGTTATAAAAGAACAAGAAAATAAAAATTTATGTAGGAGCAAAGTATGACTTTTGCTATTAAAAAATTTAATCCTAATATTCAAATAAAAAATAAGAGTGAGTTTCCTATGAACAAGATCTCCAAGAGTTATAATGCTAAAGGTTATACTAAAGTTCAATATGTTCAAAAAAGGATCATAGATGTGCTGGTAGGAAGCTCACTTCTTCTGGTTACTGCACCTGTCATACTTTACAGTATCTACCGAATTAAAAAAGAATCTGCAGGCTCTATATTCTTTAGGCAATCTCGTATTGGTCTAAATGGTAAAGCTTTTATCTGTTATAAATTTAGAAGCATGCACACCAATAGTAAATTTAACCCCTATACGCAAGAGAATGATTCACGTATTTTCCCTTTTGGAAATACCATGAGAAAAATGCGTATTGATGAACTTCCTCAACTTCTAAACATCTTAAAAGGAGAAATGCATCTTATCGGACCTAGAGCAGAATGGGATATTCTCGTACAAGATTATGAAAAAATTATTCCAAACTATCATAACCGACATGTTGTTTCCCCTGGTATTACGGGACTTGCTCAAGTTTGCTATCCTTATGGACGAAATGTAGAAGATGCAAAAAAGAAACTGGCATTCGATATGGAATACATTAACAATTGGTCTCTATGGCAAGAGATTAAAGTTGTCTTTAAAACAATTGAAGTAGTATTAGGTAAAAAAGGGATGTAGGCACAGTATCTACATATAAATACTTCCATCAATCTCTCTTTTTATAAAAATTTTAGCGAGGATAAGTAGTGAAAATACTTGTAACAGGAACAGCTGGCTTCATTGGCTTTCATCTAACAAAAAAACTTCTGGAAAGAGGAGATAGCGTTATTGGATTGGACAACATTAATGACTATTATGATGTCAATCTTAAATATGCACGATTAGAAGAGCTTGGAATTCATAAAGAGGATATTCAAGAAAATCACTTAACAGCATCAAGCACAACAAAATTAAAATTTATCAAAGCTGATTTAGCAGACAGAGAAACCATATACAAACTTTTTAAAAGTGAAAAATTTGATGCTGTTTGTAACCTTGCAGCACAAGCCGGAGTACGTTACTCTTTGGAAAATCCTCATGCCTATATCGACTCAAATGTCGTTGGTTTTATGAATATTTTAGAGGCTTGTCGACATAATGGCGTTAAAAACTTATCTTATGCAAGTAGTTCCAGTGTTTATGGGTTAAATAAGTCTCAACCCTTTAAAACAACTGATCATACGGATCATCCGGTTAGTTTGTATGCAGCAACCAAAAAATCTAATGAGATGATGGCACATACCTATTCTCATCTTTACGATATTTCAACAACAGGTTTAAGATTTTTTACTGTTTATGGACCATGGGGACGACCGGATATGGCACCTTTCCTCTTTGCTGACGCTATCTTAAATAATCGAGCCATCAAGGTATTTAACCATGGAAATATGAGCCGTGACTTTACCTATATAGATGATATAGTTGATGGAATTATTAAGGTCATAGATAATCCTGCACAAGCCAACAAAAATTGGAATGCAAACCGTCCGGAGACAAATAGCTCTTCGGCTCCTTACAAAATTTATAACATTGGAAACAATGCTCCTGTAAATTTAATGGAGTTTATTTCAGAAATAGAGACAGCTATCGGTACGGTTGCTGAAAAAAACTTTATGGAAATACAACCTGGTGATGTAGAGTCCACCTATGCTGACACATCAGGTCTTATGAATGATTTTGACTATAGACCTTTTACTCCACTAGACAAAGGGGTAAGTGAATTTGTAACATGGTTTAAGGCATTTTACAACAAATAGGTTTCATGAGAAATAACAAGACTTCTTTAAGTACCTGACCATAATAAATGGCATATGCCATTTATTATGGTCAGGTACTTATCTTGTTATACTCACTGCAACATGCTTATTGAAATTTTGGTTTGAAACCCTTGTCCGAGAAAAAGTTGTCACCTCTTCTAGTGCTTTCAAATATTTATTAATCACAATTTTTTCATCGAACTCCCGTTTTACCTTCATACGACTCTTCATACCCATTTCTTCTCGCTCATAAGGTGTTAAATGCATAAACATTTCAATTTTTTCTGCCAAATCTTCTGCTGAACGGGGTTCACAAAGATAACCATTAACACCATGGTCCACCACATCTCTACACCCTACATTATCTGTGGTAATAATAGGTTTTGCACTGCTTGCACTCTCAAGTAAGGTCTTTGGTGTTCCCTCTCTATAATAGGAAGGAAGTATCACACAATCAGCTGTAGCAATAACTTCATCCACCTTATCACTCACACCCAAATAGTTTATAACACCCTCTTCTACCCATTGATTCATCTGCTCTCGACTAATGGCTCCTGGATTTTCCACATCTAAAAAACCAAGCAGACAAAACTCAACGTTAGGATATTTAGATTTAATAAGCCTTGCTGCTTCAATATACTCACCAACACCTTTTTCCCAAATCATACGGGAAATATGTAAAAAACGAATCTTAGAACGCTTCTCTTTTTTCCTAGGTCGAAATCGTTTTGTGTCCACTCCTGAACCCGGTAAGATATCGCACTTAGCAGGTTTAACGATTCCTTGATGTATAAAAAATGCAAAATCATCTCTATTTTGAAAAAATACTCTGTCTACATTCAACTGAGAAATTTTGTATAAAAACTTAGCTACTTTAGTGACTGGCGTCTCTTTAACAAACAAATTCCCTAATCCGGCAATATTATTAATGGTTTTAATATTCAACATCTTAGCAGCAAATGATCCATAAATATTCGGTTTTATCGTATATTGACAAATGTAATCCGGTGAAATTTTTTTAAAAAGCTTATAAAAATGTAACATTGTCTTCATATCTTCAAAAGGATTAACCCCTTGTGCATTTATTTTTATATCATGAAACTCAAATCCGGCATCTATAATTTTTTGGCTATATTCATCATGAGAAGCAATGGCAATAACTTCATAGCCCTCCTTCTGCATTGCTTTCATGAGCGAAAGTCTAAAGTTATACAAGTTCCACGATACATTGGAGACAATAGCAATTCTTTTTTTCACGACAACACACCTTTAAAATATTAAATACTATTAGTTTATATTAAACATTATATCATTAATATTGTATATTGTT
>JAHJJU010000063.1 GCA_018822805.1 bacterium | reverse complement strand
TATATCATTTTATTATAAATTATTATGTAATAAATGTCATTAACCAATCGTTCACCTTTGATTGTTCATTGGTTGATGCTTAGCATATATAATACACTTATGAAAGATATGGAATCTGAAATTACTCCCTTGAAGGATTCCATAAATTGAGTTGAAGTATTTTGTTAAATTTCATTCACGACCTCCTTTGTAATAAACTCCCTTGAAATCAACTTCAACTCATTTCTTTCCTAATTCATTTCAATCTCTCTTTAATCAACTTCCTCAAAAACTAAGAACCTGTTTAGCTTTTTTATGGTTTAGTTAGTAGCATAAAAAACTAAAGGTACAAAATGATAATTAAAAAGAATGAAGCCCTAACCATTACTGAACTCATACAAGAGTTATTTAAGCTGGGTAAGAAGCAACAGTTATTATGCTGTTCGTCAATTTATCATTTTAAAAAAGTATAGTAGGGGTTAGTACGAAAGGATAATTATGATAAGCCAACTTCCCATTACACTCGTAGGAACTGATGTTGAAGCAAAAAGAGAAGCAATTTTAAACTACTTTCTAAACACCTACGCTCTTTATGAAAAAATATTTGATCTTCTTAAAGACGATGATGTCTTTTATAAAAAATCAGAACCGACCCGTCATCCTATGATTTTTTACTTTGGACATACAGCAACCTTTTTTATTAACAAACTCATTTTAGCCAACATTATTAACGAACGCATTAATCCTGAATTTGAAGCTACTTTTGCCATTGGTGTTGATGAAATGGCTTGGGACGACATGAATGAACAACGTTACCATTGGCCCAGAGTTTCAGAAGTACGAGACTATCGAGAAAAGGTGAAACAACGTGTTACTCATCTTATAAAAACACTCCCCTTAACCCTACCCATTACCCAAGAATCTCCTTGGTGGATTATACTGATGGGGATAGAACATGAACGCATACATATTGAGACCTCATCGGTACTTCATCGTCAAATGCCTTTGAAGTTTATAAAATCTGTTCCTGAATTTAATACCTGTGAAGTATTTTCACAAGCTCCTAAAAATGAACTTGTCCAGATGCAAGGAGAGACTCTAACTTTAGGGAAAATCAAAGCACATCCTCTCTATGGTTGGGACAATGAGTATGGATACAAAGAAGAAACGGTAGAACCTTTTGAAGTCTCTAAATACTTGGTCTCTAATGCTGAATATTTACCTTTTGTCTTAGACGATGGCTACAACAACATGGAATACTGGGATGAAGAGGGAGAAGTGTTTTTAAAAGAGCGAAGAGCACAACACCCACCTTTTTGGGTAAAAAAAGAGAATGATACCTATGCTTTACGTCTCTTAGATAAAGAGATTCCTCTTCCTCTTGCTTGGGCTGTAGAGGTCAATGCCTTAGAGGCGATCGCATTTTGTCGCTGGAAATCCAAAAAAGAAAATACTCATTTTGGACTGATGAGTGAAGCACAATGGTACCATTTGTATACTGTGGCAAACATTCAAGATGTGCCTCATTTTGATGATAGTAAAGCCAACATAAACTTTGCTCATTATGCCTCACCCTGTCCTGTTAACATCTTTGCCTTTGGTAAGCTTTTTGATGTTATGGGAAATGTTTGGCAATGGACTTCAACCCCTATAGATGGATACACTGGATTTAAAGTGCATCCTATCTATGATGATTTTTCAACACCAACCTTTGATGGAAAACACAACCTTATAAAAGGTGGTTCATTTGCCAGTTCAGGGAATGAGTTAATGAAACATTCCCGTTATGCTTTTAGACGACACTTTTACCAACATGCAGGATTTAGGTACATTAAACTGGATAAAGAGCTGAGCGAGAAAAAAGAAAAAAACATTTATGAGCATGATGAATTGGTCAACCAATACTGTGACTTTCAATACGGTGATGAGTATTTTGGAGTAGAAAATTTTGCAAAAAAAACAACTGCTTTAGCCATTGGCTATAGTCATGAAACCGAACAAAAGTCTGTTTTAGACATCGGTTGTGCTACAGGGCGTTGTTCATTTGAGTTGGCAAATGTATTTGAACATGTCACGGGCATTGATTTTTCTGCACGGTTTATCCAAGTGGCTATTGCGATGCAAGAGCAAGGAGAGATAAGCTTTAAACGTAAAGTAGAAGGGGATATTTTTTCCACAGAAACCAAAAAACTTTCAGACTACTCCTTTAAAAATGTGGTAAATCGTGTTCAGTTTTGGCAAGGTGATGCCTGTAATCTAAAAGCACACTTCAGAGATTATGACCTTATTTTAGCCACCAATCTCATAGACAGACTTTATGAGCCAAAACTCTTTTTAGAGACCATTCATGAACGACTTAATGAGCATGGTATTCTTATTTTAACTTCGCCCTATACATGGCAAGAGAGTTCCACCAAAAAAGAGTTTTGGTTGGGTGGGTTTAAAGATGAAGAAGGTGCTGAACACTACACTTTAGAAGGACTTAAGCGTATACTCTCTGAAAATTTTGAGCTCATCGATACCCAAGATGTACCCTTTGTTATTCGTGAAACAGCTCGTAAGTTTCAACACAGCATTGCACAAATGAGTGTTTGGAAAAAGATCTAAAATGTTTAAAAAATCCCTAGACCGAAACCAAAGCAACGCAGAAAAGTACCAAGCACGAAAACAAAAATTTGGTACCGATGATGTTATGCCTTTGTGGGTCGCTGACATGGACATTGCAACACCAAGTTTTATCATGGATGCGTTAAAAAAACGTTTAAAACACCCCATACTGGGCTATGAAGCGATGCCCGATTCAGCTTTTGAAGCTCAAATAACGTGGATGAAAAAACGCCATGGCTTGGAACTCAAACGAGATGACATGTTCTACTCCCCGTCGGTACTAACTTCACTTAACCTCACCATTCAAGCCTTTTCAGAAAAAGGAGATGAAATTATCATCCAACCTCCTGTCTATGGAGCATTTGCTTCATCGATTAAAAATAATCAACGCAGTGTTGTGGACAATCCTTTATACTGCGATGAAGAGAATCATTACACCTTTGATTTGGAAGATTTAGAGCGTAAAATTACACAAAAAACAAAACTCCTACTGCTCTGCTCTCCTCATAACCCTGTAGGACGTGTATGGACACAAGAGGAGTTAACCCAACTGGCTCAAATCTGTTTAAAACACGACATAAAAGTTGTAGCAGATGAGATTCACTGTGACATCAGCTACAAAAAACATACCCCTTTTGCTTCCCTCTCAAAAAAAATTTCTGAGCAAACCATTACTTTACTCAGTCCCGGAAAAACATTTAACATCTCCGGTCTACACATCTCTACACTAACGATTGCAAATCAAGAGATGAAAAAGAGATTTACAAAAGTTTACCAAGCTACAGCACTAGGAACAGGAAATATTTTGGCACATGTAGCATTTGAACATGCCTATCTGTACGGTGAAACATGGTTAGATGCCCTTTTGCAACATCTACAAGCAAATATAAACAAACTGGATGATTTATTTAAAGAAGATTCCTATAGAATACAGTTTCAAAAGCCTGAAGCAACTTTTTTAGCTTGGTTAGATTGTAAAAAGATGCATCTAAATGAGACAGAGCTCAATGATTTTTTTATCTATACAAAAAAATTAGGACTGTCAATAGGAAGCAGTTTTGGAAAAGAAGGCAGAGGCTATATGCGACTTAATTTTGGAATAACTGAAGAGGAAATAGATAGGTTACTGTTAAGATTTGATTAATAACTAAAAAGGGAATGATTATGAAAAAAGTTTTAATGTACTTTACGTTAAGTATATTTATGATTACAGGATGTGGAAAAAAGGTTACGCCGGTTGTTGATACAAATGCAACAGTAGAAGAGATTGCACCTGAATTGGGTGATTTTGATTGGCAACAAAATGATGAGTTGATACAAGAGGGCATGGCATCTAAGTTGGTGGTGGTAAAGTCTAAGCGAGTTTTGGTCTTATTTGATAAAGAGGGAAACATTTTAAGCCGACATAGAGTTTCACTTGGTGAGAATCCTATAGGAACAAAATTAAAACAAGGTGATTTTAAAACACCTGAGGGAATCTACCACATTATAGAGCAACGAAGTGATCCAAAATATTATAAAGAGATACTCATCTCCTATCCCAATAGTGCCGATAGAGCACGCTCAAAAGCATTGGGCTTTAACCCCGGTGGAGGCATCACCTTTCATGCCCAAGTTCCTTGGAACTGGGATGGTCACTTAAATGATTATACCTTAGAAAGAGACTGGACAAATGGATGCATTGCCATGACCAATGAAGGTATGGACAGCATTTGGAATAAAATTTCCAAATCTACGATTGTAGAGATACGTGAATAACGTATCCGATTTTCAACATATCAAAAAGCTCTAATTAAGATTTTTTAATGTATCGTTCACGCTTTTTCTCTTTAATTTTATCAATTTCTACCAAAATAAAGCTGTCCACACAATCACCGAAATCTTTGTCGACATTGTAACCCATAAAGGAGATTCCACCCTCTTCACAGAGTTCAGAGTACTGTTTATAAAGCGTTGGAACCGTTACGCCGTAATAGTCAAGCTGTTCACGTAAAATTCTAAAATCCTCTTTTGCATCGTTGCTCTCAAAAATAAACTCTAACTCATCAACAACATTTTTAGAAAATTTAAATTCATCTTTAGGGTGTAAAAGTTCATGATGATTTCCATAATATTTATCATAATAATGAATAATCAACTCTTGTGCACTTTTTGGCATGGCAGCACTCAATGTTACAGCACCAAACATGTACTTAATGTGTGGGTTCTCATAGAGGTAAGCACCAATTCCTTGCCAAAGATAATCTAAAGCTCTACTTCCCCAATATTTAGGTTGAACAAAACTTCTTCCTAACTCGATAGAGTTGTTTAAATACTTTTTAAAATCATTATCAAAGTGAAAAAGTGAGTCGGTATAAAACCCTTCTGTATCATAATTTTCATAAACATAATTACTCTCTGCAATACGGTAAGCACCGGCAATCTCTAACGCTTTTTCATCCCATAAAACAATGTGTTTATAGTAGTAATCATAATCGTCTTTATCTCTTTTTTTACCTGTACCCTCTTCTACTTTTCTAAAGGTATACTCTCTAAGTCTGGCAATCTCTTGTAAAACGACAGAACCTTTTTCATAATCGTAAAGATAAATTTTCTTTCCATCACTGGTCTGACCTAAGGCTTGACACTTTGCCAACTCTTGCTTTAGTATTTGCCTATTTTCAGGATGGGCAATACAACGTTCCGTAGCAAATATTCCTTTTTTACCTTTTGCCACACGGTAAAGATGTCGTTTAAAGAGTTTAACCTGAGACTTTATCTCTAAAGGATTGTTGGCATAACTTCTGTAGGGAATACTCTCTCCAATACTAAACTCCAATGAACCATTTTTCTTCTTAAACATCTCATGAGGTAAAAGTATCGAGGAGAGTCCTTTGTTTAACGAAGAGAGGGTATAAAAAAGTGTTGAATTTTTTGCTTGTATGTGTATGGGTAAAATCGGTGCAACATTTTTAGTCGCAAAGGTAAGAAAGCCTTTGTGCCATCGTGTATCTTTTACGCCATTAGGTCGAGCCCTAGAGACCTCACCTGAAGGAAAAATAATCAACGCTTCTTCATGGTTTAAGGTATCATGAATCTCTTTAACTGAAGCTCTAGAGATGTTGTCTCCAAAAGTATTGACCCCAACCAAAATAGGTTTTAACTGATCAATTTGAGACAGCATGTCATTAGCAACCACTTTAATATCGCTTCGTACCCGTTTAACCAAATGAATTAAAGAGAGTGCATCCAACGCTCCCAATGGATGGTTCGCAATAATCACCACACGACCTGATGAAGGAATATTTTCGATCTGATTACTTGAAAATTTGTACGAGAAGTCAAAATAGTCCAATACCGACTCAACAAAAGAGAACGGTCCTGCTTGCTCTTGTTGCTTCAAAAAAACATTAATATCATTTTCATGAATCACTTTTTTTACAGCAGCAAACAGTGGTGACAGTATGGGTTTGGGTATGGCTTGAACTTTTGGGTATTTACTTATGACAGACGCTTGTACATTAATCATCAATCACTCCTATTATATGGTTTATGAATTCTAAAGTATAAGATTTTTTGATAACAAAATGGTAATATTGCTGTAGCCGTATTGTAATTGCTTTGTAGCATTTCTGTTACCTTACTGGGTTAAAGTTACCCCATCAAAACATATACAAAGGATTTACATATGAAAACGACGAACATTTTACTTTCAGTTGCAGCAGCAGCATTGGTATTCACAGGATGTGGTAGTAGTGGAGGAGAAACAACTGACGGAGGAACAACTGATCCATCTACATGTACGACCTACACAACACCAAGTACAACTACTTTAATTGGTGACATTACTACATGTACACAACTTACAGCTGATAAAACTTGGATTATTGATGGTTTGGTATCGATTAAAGGTACTACTTTAAAAATTGATGCCGGTACAACTGTCGCAGGTAAAGATGGCACAGGTGACAACACTTCTTATATGGTCATTGACAAAGGTGCAAAAATTATGGCTGAAGGTACAGCTGCACAACCTATTATCTTTACATCGAAAACAGCTGTTGATGGTGGTACGGCTGCATGGGGTCAATGGGGTGGTTTAACCATCATTGGTAAAGCCGGTAATGCTCAAGTTCAACCCTATGAAGTAAACACGGCATTTGTTGCTGACAGTTCAGATTTAACAGACAGTTCCGGTTCACTCAAACATGTTAAAATCTTAAACTCTGGTATCACCATGGAAACAGACAAAGAGATTAATGGTCTTAGCCTTGTCGGTGTTGGTTCAGGTACAACCATCGAAGACATTACAGTAGAGCGTTCTGATGATGATGGTGTTGAAATCTGGGGTGGTACCGTTAACTTAACAAATGTAACCATTTCAAAATGTTCAGATGACCACTTTGATATCGACGATGGATATGCCGGTACCGTTACAAACCTTACAATTACTCAAACTACAGGTAATGCTGCTATTGAGATGTCAGGAACAACGGCTGCTACATTTGACACATTTACCATTACTCAAACAACTACTGAAGATGATGAAGGTGGTATCTACTTTAAAAATGATGGTATCGGTGGACACTTTAAAAATGGTACGGTAACAGACAATGCAAACGATGGTGCCGGAGCTATTCATTCAAAAAGTACTGCTGATATCAACAACACTTCATTTACAAATGTAACCCTTGCTGGATCAAGTGCTGATGATAAATTTACTGGTGATTCTGCTACAGAACTTGAAGCTAAATTTGATGCTGGTACAGGTAATACTAAATAATTAATCTAAAAGTTAATTTTCAAAGATAGTGTTAAGATTTTTAACACTATCTTCTCCCATTCTTCTTTTGTAACCACTTTGTATCCATCGTGTTTCCCTCTTGTTACCACTTCGTACTAATATAAAGTATTAAAATTTTACATTGGAGTATAAATGTTAAACAGATACAAAAGCGTATTCAAGACGTTCAAGAGTACACATGTTGCGTTATCTACCCTATTTTTAGGTGCTGTAACGATGACAGGATGTATTGATCAAGGTAAATCATCACCCAATCAAGTCTATATCTACACGGATAACGGTACAACAAAAACCAAAGGTTATCTTGTTGATTCAGCTGTTCAAGGTGTCAATTATGAATGTGACAGTGGAGAGACAATCGGGGTAACAGGTAGTGATGGAGCATTTGAATGTAAAGCTGCTCCTGTAACTTTTAAACTCGGAGGCATGACACTGGGAACCATTAGCAGTTACAGCAGTGGTGGTCAAATACTTCCACAAGATCTTGTAGGGGTGAGTAAAGCAGAAACATCCAATGCTCAAGTTATTAAAATTGCCAGACTTTTACAGTCACTTGACTCTGACGGTGACCCAAGTAATGGAATTACCATTGACACCACCAAAGCAAATAAACTTACTGCAAGTGATTCATTAAGTGAAACGGTTGAAGCGTTAGCTGCTAAAGCAGGTATTGATGCCGGTGCTATTGTAAGCGAAGAAGATGCCATCGATCATCTTAGTGAGGCTTCCGGACTTAAACCAAAAGAGACACTTAGTGGAGACATTACAACCGATACCACATTAACAGCAACCAAAACATGGGTACTTGATGGTCTGGTAGCTGTAAAAGATGGAGCAACATTAACCATCGAAGCCGGAACAACCATCGTTGGTAAAGACGGTACCGGTGACAATACCTCCTACATGATTATTGATAAAGGTGCCAAAATTATGGCTGAAGGTACTGCTGCTAACCCAATTACCTTTACTTCAGAAACTGCTTATGATGGAGGAACGGCTGCCTGGGGACAATGGGGTGGTTTAACCCTTATCGGTAAAGCCGGTAATACTCAAGTTCAAGCTTATGAAGTTAATTCTGCATTCGAAGCTGATAGTTCAAACTTAACTGATAACTCAGGTTCATTAAAATACGTTAAAATCTTAAACTCAGGTATCACCATGGAGACCGATAAAGAGATAAACGGTCTTAGCCTTGTAGGTGTTGGTTCAGGTACAACCATCGAAAACATTACTGTAAATAAATCAGATGATGACTGTGTTGAGATTTGGGGTGGTACGGTAAACCTTAAAAATGTAACGCTTTCAGAATGTTCAGATGATCACTTTGATATTGATGACGGATATGCCGGTACCGTAAGCAACTTAATAATTAATCAAACAACCGGTAATGCCGGTATCGAAATGTCGGGTACGACTCATGCTACTTTTGATACCTTTACCATTACTCAAACAACTTCCGTTAAAGAGGGTGGTATTTACTTTAAAAATGATGGTATCGGTGGTCACTTTAAAAATGGTACGGTAACAGACAACTCTATTGATGGTACTGGGACTATCTATTCTAAAGGAATAGCTGATATTGCAAACACTTCATTTGAAAATGTAACATTGGCTGGTTCTTCAACAGACACAAGATTTTCTGGAGACTCTGCTGATACACTACTTGCTAAATTTAATGCCGGTACAGGTAATACGATTGAAGCACCAAAAGAAAAAGAGACCATTAGTGGAGATATTACATCCAATACAACCTTAATCAATACTAAAATCTGGGTACTTGATGGTCTGGTAGCTGTAAAAGATGGAGCGACATTAACGATTGATGCCGGAACAACCATTGTTGGTAAAGATGGTACGGGAGATAATACTTCTTATATGATTATTGATAAAGGTGCTAAAATTATGGCTGTAGGTACAGAGAGTCAACCGATTATCTTTACTTCAGAAACAGCCTATAACGGTGGTACGGCAGCCGTAGGTCAATGGGGTGGCTTAACCCTTATCGGTAAAGCCGGTAACTCACAAGTTCAAGCGTATGAAGTAAACACAGCATTTGTTCCTGATGATTCAGATTTAGAAGACAACTCTGGGACATTAAAACATGTTCAAATTCTAAATTCCGGTATCACCATGGAAATCGATAAAGAGATTAATGGTCTTAGCCTTGTGGGAGTTGGTTCAGGTACAACCATTGAAGATATAACCGTTTCTAAGTCAGATGATGACTGTGTTGAAGCTTGGGGTGGTACAGTAAATATGAAAAACATCACCGTTTCAGAGTGTACCGACGATCACTTTGATATTGATGATGGCTATGCCGGTACGGTAACAAACTTAACGATTAACCAGACAGGAGGTAATGCTGCTATTGAAATGTCAGGAACGACAGCTGCTACCTTTAATACTTTTGTTATTACCCAAACAACTTCTAAAAAAGAGGGAGGTATCTACTTTAAGCAAGATGGTGTTGGTGGACACTTTATCAATGGTTTTGTAACTGATAACTCAACGGACGGTGCTGGTACTATTCATTCAAAGGGTACTGCTGATATTGCCAATACATCCTTTACCAATGTTATTTTAGATGGCTCTTCAACCGATGCTAAATTTACAGGTGACTCAGCAACGGAATTAGAAGCTGAGTTTAACTCAGGTACAGAAAACAGTTCAACAGGAACAAAGCCAAAAGCAACCCTAAGTGGAGAAATTACAACGGACACAACCCTTATCTTTACAAAAACTTGGGTAATCGATGGTCTTGTAGCAGTAAAAGATGGAGCGACCTTAACAATTGACCCGGGAACAACCATTGCTGGTAAAGATGGTACAGGTGACAATACTTCTTACATGATTATTGATAAGGGTGCTAAAATTATGGCTGAAGGGTCTTCAGAACAACCTATTATCTTTACTTCTGAAACAGCGTATGACGGTGGTACGGCAGCCGTAGGTCAATGGGGTGGTTTAACCCTTATCGGTAAAGCCGGTAATGACCAAGTTCAAGCGTATGAAGTAAACTCTGCATTTACTGCAGACAGTTCTGATTTAACCGATAACTCAGGGTCATTAAAGCATGTTCAAATTTTGAACTCGGGTATTACTATGGAGACCGACAAAGAGATAAACGGTCTTAGTTTAGTGGGTGTCGGTTCAGGTACAACCATCGAAAATATTACGGTTACTAAATCCGATGATGACTGTGTTGAAGCATGGGGTGGTACGGTAAATATGAAAAACATTACCATCTCAGAGTGTACCGATGACCACTTTGATATTGATGATGGATATGCCGGTACGGTAACCAACTTAACCATTAACCAGACAGGAGGGAATGCTGCCATTGAGATGTCAGGAACAACAGCTGCTACCTTTGATACCTTTAACATTACACAAACTACTTCCGTTAAAGAGGGTGGTATTTACTTTAAGAATGATGGTATCGGTGGACACTTTAAAAATGGTACAGTAACCGATAACTCTATTGATAGTGCCGGTACAATTCATTCTAAAGGTACAGCTGATATTGCAAACACCTCTTTTGAAAATGTAGTACTTGCCGGTTCTTCAACAGACACAAGGTTCTCTGGTGATTCGGCTACAGAACTCGAAGCTAAATTTACTGCCGGTACAGGAAACACTGCAAATTAATAAAACTATAAAATATCTTCTTTGGACAAGTAGAAAATTCTACTTGTCTATCACTACA
The DNA here is from genome assembly GCA_018822805.1 of bacterium. Lineage (GTDB taxonomy): Bacteria > Campylobacterota > Campylobacteria > Campylobacterales > Sulfurovaceae > UBA1140. The sequence goes on along the minus strand of JAHJJU010000063.1, from coordinate 32,376 downwards.
CCTAACATCCTCAAACTCTTTTACTTAAAACACATTTTAAAACACCCATTAAATATAATGATTATATTTGAAACATTTATTTTTTCATTTTTATTAATGTAACCGATTTGTAATCATAGTGTTTCCTTATTGTTACCACTTCTTAATACTATAAAGTATTAAATTTTACATTGGAGTATAAATGTTTAAAACATATAAGAGAGTACTACTTTCAACCGTAGCTTGTGGAGTATTGGGGACATCTTCACTTTATGCTGAAAACACAAACATTGTTAACTCAATCATGAAACTTAGAGCTGATGTAGAAGCACTCTATACCAAGATTGATGACAATAAAGAGATGTACAAAGCTGAAATGAAATCAAATGCCATGCAGAGTGCAGACAGTGAGGCACAAATCAATCGTCAAGAGACGGCTCTGAAGTTGGCTGAGAGTGAATTGACTAAAGCCGAAGAGAAAATAGCAGCTGCTTCAAATAAAAATGAGAGCATTAAACCTCTTCTAGTCTCTGCACTTGACCGTTTAAAAGCAACCATTGAGACAGGAATCCCTTTTAAAGTAAGCCAGAGAGTTGCTGATGTAGAAAAAATTAAAACCCAACTGAGCAATGGTGACATCACTGAAGAAAAAGCCCTAGCTCAAACATGGGCAAGTTACGATGACAACATTCGTTTAACCAAAGAGATTGGTCTTTTTAAACAAGAGATTGAAATTAATGGTGAACCGGTAATGGCTAAGATCGCTAAATTGGGTTCAGTCATGATGTATTTTGCCACACCTAATGACAAAGTCGGTTTTGTAAGCAAAGAGGGACCAATTTACAAATACAACGTAGTAACCAACAAAGAAGATGTCAAAAAAATCGTAGCTCTTTTTGATGACTTACAAAAACAGATTCGTACAGGGTTCTTTAGCCTACCAAATGCCTTAATTTTATCGGAGAGTAAATAATGAACACGTTTTACACAGCCTTAATCTCACTATTAGTGCTTACAGCATCCATTCAAGCAGATGAATTAAGCAATGCCTACAACAAAGAGTATACCTTCTTAAAAGCACAAAAATCAGAACTTCAAAGCCGATTAAGCAAAGAGAAAAGCCAACAAAATGCCGACATTGAAAAAGCAAAAGCAAAAACAAAAAACCTTCAAGAAACATATTTGAACCTTAGTGAAGCCTTAAAAGAGAGACAAGCCAAACTGGACAAACTCTCTGAAAAACTCTCTGATGTTCAAAACAATTCAGAAATTTCAGGTTCTGTGGTGATGCAAGCCAAAATAACACTGGATGAATATGGAATTGAACTGGACGACAGCAACAAAACCACCAATGCGAAAAAGATGGAAATTGCCTTTAATGAAGCATCAAAACTTTATGCTAAGCTCTCTTCTATTCAAACTGAAAACGGAAAATTTTACCTTCCTGATGGATCAGTTGCCCAAGGGGAAATTGTAAAAGTTGGTAACATTGCTGCTTATGGTGTGTCCGATCAAGCAGCCGGTGCTTTGGCTCCTGCCGGTAACGGTGAATACAAACTATGGAATGCTGTTGGGTCATCGGATGATGCAAAAGCACTCTATGCAGGTAAACCATTAGATTCACTTGATGTTTTTGTTTATGAAAACCTTGACAAAGAGGTCGAGTATAAAAAAGAGAAAACATTTGATGACGTGCTTAAAGGTGGAGGTGTTATCGGTTACATCATTTTGGCATTGGGTCTTTTAGGTCTTCTACTGTTGATTATCAGAGTGGTTATTCTTTTAAGAGCCGGTTCAAACGTTACTAAAATTTCAAATATTGTTGCCTACAAAGTTGAAAACGGTGAAGGACACCAAGCCTTAGATGCCATTCAAAACTTTAAAGGATCAGCAGCCAGAGTGGTTAAAGCAACACTTAGAAACATTAACAAAAACAGAGAACACGTTGAAGACATTGTTATGGAAAATATCCTAAATGAGAGTGGACATATTGATAAGTTTGGTGGATTTGTAATGGTACTGGCAGCTGTTGCTCCACTACTGGGTCTTTTGGGTACGGTAACAGGTATGATTGCAACCTTTGACATGATTACCGAGTACGGTACAGGTGATCCTAAAATGCTTTCAGGTGGTATCTCTGAAGCCTTGATTACAACGATGTTTGGTCTTATTGTTGCCATTCCTCTTTTACTACTAGGAAACCTTATCTCCGGTTGGGCACAAGGGATTAAAGACTCTATGGAGCAGAGTGCTCTTCATATTGTTAACATTTTTGAAAAGCACAATGCAAAATGATAGACTCAATACAAACATACGTAGAGTTGTTTGTCAACTTTATGAATACCGGAGGAGCAGTGATGTGGGTACTTTTTATACTCAATCTCTTCCTTTGGTATGGACTGGGTTATAGATACCTTGTCCTACAAAGGGGAACACTAGGAAACGTTCGTCGACAAATTGACAAACATGAAAAACGTGGAGAAGAACAGAAGATGAGAGGTCTTCTTGACTATGCCATTGCTGATGCCATCTACGCTGAACAAAGTGCTAAAACGCTGGGATTAAAATGCAGAAACTACATTTATGATGCTCTTGTTCCGTATGATAATGCCATTAGAAAATACTCGACATTGGTAAAAACCATTGTTATTTTAGCACCGTTGGTGGGGCTACTTGGAACCGTTATGGGGATGATTGAAACCTTTGATGCCTTAACATCAGGCTCTATGTTCTCACAAGGAGCGAGTATTTCAGGAGGTATCTCTAAAGCACTGTTTACAACTGAACTGGGGTTGGTTGTTGCTGTACCGGGGCTAATTTTAGGGAAAATACTTGATAAAAAAGAGGAACAATTTGCTTTAGATTTTGAGCAAATTACAGATATTCTATCTACAAAGGAAGAGCAACATGAGATTTAGACAACGACGAACCGATAATCCAACCGATGTTGATGTATCACCATTGATTGATATGGTATTTATTTTACTTATCTTTTTTATGGTTACAACCACATTTGTAAAAGATATGAAATTGGATATCAATAGACCTTCTGCTTCAAGTGCCAGTAAAGCTGACTCTAAAGTTGTTCGTGTCTATATCGACAATACAGGAGAAGTCTACATTGATAACCAAGCTGTAAAAGTATGGGCCATTCAAAGTAAAGTGAGAGATCTCTTACGAACAGCCACCGACAAAAATGTACTGGTGATTACAGATGACAACATTCCGGTAAACAAACTTATAGATGTGGTTGATGAATGCCGTATGAGTGGAGCCAAAGATGTTGCCGTCTCGACGACTAAAGAGATGGGATAAGCCATCATGAGTATAAGAAAATATGGCACAGCTAGAAAAGCTCTTTTAGCCTTTTTCTTTATGTTCTTGGGTGGGATACTGATGATGACTTTGGTCATTGCCTTTAACAAACCCGTTAAAGAGAAAGAGGCAAAAGTCAAAAAAGAGTCTCGCTATGTCAAGATGGAGAAAAAAGCTACTAAAAAAGCGACCAAGCCTAAACCGAAGCCTAAACCAAAACCAAGAAAAGCTCCACCAAAAGCTCCACTTCCGGACTTAAGTGCAAGTTTAAATGGTATTGAGATGGACATACCGGAGTTTGGTAGTGAGGGTATTGGTGGCGATACAAACAAGTTACTCGATGAGATCTCTGAAGATACCATCATGACAGGAAACAGCGTTGATGTTAAACCAAAAGTTTTATCACGTTCGAAAATGGATTATCCGGCATCGGCGATGAAAAAGCGTATTAAAGGCTATGTCATTGTTAATGTTCTCATTGACAAACAAGGAAGTGTCGAGACAGCTCAAGTACTTGAAGCCTTCCCTGCAGGAATTTTTGATGCCGTTGCACTCAACGGTGTTCGAAACTGGAGATTTTCACCGGCCAAATATAAAGGTCAAGCTGTAAGGGTTTGGGCAAAACAAAAAGTTCGATTTGACTTTAACTAAAGGAGGAGTAAAAGATGTTAAAAAATATAAAATATTTACCATTGGTCTTAGCTTTGTCTATGATGCCAATTGATGCCAAAACTGCTCCTGCAGTTGATCATATGTCGGTGGCTACCATGATGATTTTTGATGGAAAATTTGACAAAGCACGAGAAGAACTTGATGAAGTTGATACTAAAGCTGAAAATTTTGATGCAGCAAAGTACTTTACGCTATTGGGTGTTATGGATGTTAAAGAGAAAAAGTACCAAAAATCTATTGGAAACTTTAACCAAGCCGTAGAAGCCACTAAAGTAAAAGTCTATAAAGCACCTCCAAAAGTAAAAGCACATAAAGCGTACCTATTCTCTCTCTTATCGGACAAAAAAGAAGCCCCTAAAAAAGTAGAAGTTGCACCGGTATTTGATGCAGAAAAAATACGTGCAGAGAAATTGGGGAAACTTCATATTCACCTTTCCAAATCGTACTATAAGCTTAAAGATTATGCCAACACCATTCAGGAATTGGATGCTGCCGGTGAAATGGGACGTAAACAAGCCGGGCTCTATACCCTTAGAGCAGAATGTTACTGGAAGTTAAAAGATCATAACGGTGCCCTAGAAGCATTAAGCACAGGTTCACAGCTTTTCCCTGATGACAAAAGACTGCTTAAACAGAAGTTCTACTACCTTGCAGAGTTAAAACTCTATCAAGCAGCCATTGATGCATCAAAAGCGTATATGGCAAAAGGTGAAACATCGGCTAAAGAGTACGTTACCTTGGCACAAATGCTTATAAGTGGAGGTGAACTTCAATCGGCTATCAAGGTTTTAGAAGAGGCAAAACTAGAGTTTCCTACTACAGCAAAACTCTCAATGTTACTGGGTCATGCCTACTTAAAACGAGACATGATTCATGTAACAGCACATCTTTTTGAAGAGGCATCGTACTACGATAGCAACTACACCAAAGAGGCAGCAGAGATACACCGTAGAGCTAAAGATCTATCTCATGCACTCTACTTGAACTCTAGACTTACCGATAATAAAGAGAAGCTTAAACAAAAAATAGCCATCTTTGTTGACCGTGGTGAATTTGAAAAAATAATTGGTCTAAAAGATGGATTGGGTCGTTATGGTCTTTTGGCAGATGACAACTTGCGTTATGCCTTAGCCTATGCCTACTACATGGTTAAAGATTATGAGCAAGCTGAAGAACATTTTAAGAAAATAAGCGATGATGCACTCTTCTCAAAAGCAACCGTTATTCGTAAAAGTATCGAAAAATGTAAAATGAATTCGTTGGAGTGTATATAATGACAAGACATTTAAAACTATTTACCATTTCACTGTTTGCCGTTATACCTCCTTTTGCTTACGCACAAGAGGTAGGAACACTTTCAGTTTTTATGCTAAAAAGTGGTAAACCCTTATCAAACAATGAGATTATCATTGATTCAAAAAAGACCATTAGAACCGATGCTGATGGTTCTGTTAAAGTAATCCTTTCAGTAGGAGAACACCAAATTGAAATTTTTGGAAAATCTGCCAACAACAAAAACTTGGGGTATTTCAAAAAACCCGTCACCATTAAAGAGGGAAAAGATACCCAAGTAGTGGCATCATTCACCATGAGTGAACCTGAAATCGACATTGACACACCTGTTGGAGAAGTTGTTGAAGATAAAAAGAAAGATCAAAAAGCTAAAGGTAAAGGAACACTAAAGGGTAGAGTCCTTAGCTCAGATAGACAAACCCCGATTACCGGAGCGAGAGTTTTTGTAAAAGGAACCTCTATCGATACGCGAACCGATGATGCCGGTCGTTTCTCGGTAGAGATTCCTGCTGATTCTGCCGTGAGTATCTCTGTGGTTCACTCTGCCTACTCAGCTCAAACCATTAATGACATTAATGTGGCTAAAGGTGCTACAATTTCAAAAACCGTCAAATTAACACCTGCGAGTTTAGAGCTTGAAGAGTTTGTGGTGCTTGCCCCTAAAATTGAGGGAAGTATTGCTGACATTATGACGGAAGAGAAAGAGGCTTCAGCCATCTCAAATATTTTGGGTTCAGAAGAGTTTGAAAAGAAAGGTGATGGAAATGCTGCTGCTGCCCTTAAAAGGGTTACAGGTATTACCCTTGTTGGTGGGAAAAACATCTATGTAAGGGGTCTTGGAGAGCGTTATTCAAACATTGAAATGAACTCCATGCCACTACCTTCACCTGATCCGACAAAACGAACCGTTCCTCTGGATATTTTTCCATCATCGGTGATTGGTTCATTAAAAGTTCAAAAAAGTGCTTCTGCTGATATTCCTAGTAATTTTGGTGGAGGTTATATTGATATTCGTACCAAAGATACCTCTAAAGAGGATTTTATTAAGGTCTCATTAGGAACCTCTGCCAACAGTAACACGGGTAAAGAGAGTGACAACTACTATGGAAGTGAAACGGATTGGCTTGGTTATGATAATGGGTATCGAGCGATTGTCGATGATATTTTGGCAGCCGGTGCCGTTAATGTAGGGGAAAGAATTAAATCCTTTACTCCTGAATATTTTACCGAAGAGCAATTGGTTCAATACACCACGGACTTTGTCGATAGAAACTACAACACCTATACACGAAAACTTCCTATAGGTCTTAGTGGATCAATAGAGGGTTCAAAAAACTTTGAAATCAATGAGGAACACAGCCTCTCAGTATTTGCCAACTACGGTTACTCTCAAGACCATACCTATACCGTTGAAAACTTTTATGACTACGATATAGGTACTGATGGGCAACTCCATAGCGAAGCTGATAAATATGGTACCAATGCGAAATCGTATTCATCTTACTATCAAGGTGGAAGTTTTAACTTAGGATACAACTACCTTGACCTATTGAAAGTAAAATACACCAAACTCTATACGAGAAATGCTGTAAAAGCAACCAGAATTGTTGATGGGGTTTACGGTTCAAACTATGACCAACAGACCAACTACTATCTGGATTGGGAAGAGAGAATCTTAAATGTAGACCAACTTAACGGTGAATTTGATTATGAAATATTCAACAAAAAATCAAAAGCCGAATTTGGATTGGAGTATGCACAAGCGAATCTCTATCAGCCAAACAACTTTAATTATGCCTATATTGAAGAGCAAGGGGTAACACACATTAACAATGCCGTCAGTGCACCTCACGTTGCCAACAGATTAAAATCAGATGATGACCTCTATGCCATGTTTGTAAAAAACAAAATTTTTATAGACTGGTTAAGTGATGAAGATACCGTAGAGTTTGGAATGAACTACAGTAGCAAAGAGAGAATTTCACGACAAAGTAAATTTAACCTCAGACCTATTGGTGCCGTTGATGTTAATGATGCTGATTTAACCTCAGATATTGAATCGTTCTATTACCAGTATGTACGAAACAATATTCCCTATAATGAAAGAGGGTTTATTGTAAGTTCTGCCTTTAAAGCTGCTGATTACTTTGATGCTAACGTAGATGAATTTGGTATCTTTGGAAGTACTTTTCTTAAACCATATGACAACATAGAAACAACCTTTGGACTTAAATTTGTTGACCTCTCTCAAACTGTTTACCAGTATCAACTGGACAGTACCAACCCCGATATGACATTAAGAAGTCTTATTCAAAGGATTCCGGAGTCATTGGCTGTTAAAGGTATCTATCCGAGTGCTTCACTTAAATACAAATATGATGAAGACAACCATTTTGATGTGGCTGTTTCAAAAACCTATATTGTCCCGGACCTTAGAGAGTTTACCAATGGTGAGTACTTTCACCCTTATGATGTGGCAACCGTTGTCGGTAACCCAAATCTAGAAAATACAAATCTCTATAACCTTGACTTTAAATACTCTCACTACATCTCTGATAGTGAAAATATAAAAGGGGGATTGTTCTTTAAATATTTAGATAAACCAATTGAAGATGTCATTCGACCATCGTCATCACTACCAATCTACTCGTATGATAATGCTGATTCAGCCATACTTTATGGAGTTGAAGTAGATGGACGTAAAAATTTTGATTTCTTAGGAAAAGATTACTCAAACTATTATGTATCAGGAAACTTCTCTTATACCGAATCGGATGTAACACTAAGAGAGGAACAACTGGCAACCTACAGTACCAACCATAGACAACTACAAGGTTTGTCACAAATTGTTCTCAACACCACCATTGGGTACGATAATGATAAAAGAAACATTGCCCTATCGTACAACAAAATGGGTGAAAGAATTCGTAAAATTGGGGTTATTGACCAATACGCTTACCCAGACTATTATGAGACACCACCTCAACTACTTGACCTAGTATGGCAAGAGAAATTCAAAAATCTCGATACTTTTGGAATCGACAATCTTGATATGAAAATCAAAATAGGAAACATCCTTGATGATGAAACCGTATGGAGACAAGGAACAAATGTAACCAATACGTTTAAAACAGGTCAAACCATTAGTGTAGGAATCTCTTCAAAGTTTTAATATGAACAGCATAGCAAATATTATGATTATAGGAGAAGATGAAGAACTGCTCATGCAAGAGGGGCTTCATCTTTTAAAAGAGGGTTTTAATGTTGTTGAGTTTAAATCCATTAGCGATGTTGAACACAGTCTAGAGGACATACATCTTATTATTCTTGATTGTGAACTCTCTAACATTGATGGTATTGATTTTATTCAATACCTTCGAGAAAAAGGAATCGATACTCCGATTATTGTTCTTAGTAAAGATGCTGGTCAAGAAGATGTAGAAAGAGCTTTTTTACATGGTGCCGATGACCATTTGGCCAAACCTTTTAACATTAAAGAGCTTATCTATCGTAGTAAAGCCCTACTCAAACGTACGCATGGACTTAAACATGATCGACTGAGCTATAAGAACCTTCTTCTTGATATCAACACAAGAAGCACCTACCTCAATGGAAAAGAGATTGAGTTAACCAAACTGGAATTTAATCTTTTAACCTTTTTTATACAACATAAAAACATGATTTTAGAGCGAGAATACATCCTCGACTCAGTATGGAAAGACAACACCACCAAAAAACGTACCATCAATGTGAGCATTAATCGTCTCATTAAAAAAATCGATCCTCATAACGAGCATAACTATTTTACTGCTGTACGAGGTATCGGTTATAAATTTGGGTAAACATACCACCCCCCCATCCTTAGCAACTTCATACTTAGTTTGATTGGTACTAGAGCTTAAAAGCTCTACTCTACCATAGACTACCTCAGGTTTATAGAATAAAGCTTCAACTCTAATCCATAAATATTTTACTGTCTCATTTTTTGGTGTAACCATTTTGTAATCGTTTTGTAACCACTTTGTATTATACTTCGCTCAATATAACAAACATTGGAGTTTTTTAACATGAAAAAAATCATATTATCAACAGTAGCAATCGCAACAATGGCAATCGCAGGTGGCGATTCTTCAACAATGAACCATGAAAACAGTGATGCTACCAATTCAGAAATAGAAGCACTTAAACAACAAATGGGTGCTATGCAAACAAAATTAAGTGCATTAGAAAACAAAGAAGCACCAAAAGCAGAAGGTGTGTTGGTTAAATCAAACGTACCTGTTATTAATTTTTCCGGAACACACTACCTTGGTTTTGTCAACAGCAAAGATGGTAATGATGACTCAACAAACAGATTTGAGACCAGAAGAAACTATTTACAAGCAAAAGCATACTTCGAAGACAATCCAAAAGATTACATGAGAATCACACTTGATACGCATAATGTTGATGATGGAAGTGCAACAGTGGGTAAAGATCTTGACGGTACATGGAACGTTAGACTTAAATATGCTTTCCTTTACTTGGACGATGTTCTACCAAATACAGGTGTTGAACTTGGTCAAGCACATCGACCTTGGATTGACTATGAAGAGCATGGTTCTTGGAACTACCGTTCAATTTCAAAAGTTATGGTAGAAGATGATAACGCAGCACACTTAACAAACTCAGCTGATATTGGTGTTAACTTTAAAACTAAAACTCCATATTTCTCAAGTGAATTGGGTCTTTTTAATGGTGAAGGTTACCACAATGTAGAAGATGGAGAAGCATTAAGTGGAGAGTGGAGATTAACAGGTCACCTTCTTGCTACAGGTAAAGAGAAGTCTAAAAAATCAGGTACTTATGCCAATGTTTCATTCTTTGGACAACAAAACAGATTGAGCAACAAACATAAAAATGAAGATTTAAACTGGATGGGTGTTCATGCTGTTTACAACCAACCTGAGTTCCTTGTAGCTGCACAATATGTTACTGTTGATGAAGCGAATGCTGCGTACAAAGGTAAAGGTTATTCAGTAAATGGTGAGTACAGAATTGCTCCAAAATGGAATGCTATTGGACGATACGACTTCTTTGATATGGATGATAACTCTGGTGAAAAGAAAAGAGCCATTGCCGGTATAACTTATGCCTATAACCACAATGTTGAATTCATTGCCAACTACCTTAAAGAAGGTGGATCAAATCTTGTCACAAACAATAAAGATCAAGATGCAATTATGTTGACTGCTGCTGTAGAGTGGTAAACGTTTAATCTCTTTAACAAAAGGTGCAGACAAGCACCTTAAAAAACATCTTCTTAACTAATAAAAATAACCCATCTTTTCATTCTCCTTTAGATGGGTTTATTAACTATTTTTCACTATTTTTTATCCCAAATAAGCCATAAATAGAAATTTAAAAAAGTATTTTGTATCCAAAATGTTACCAAGTTATTTTATAATGCCCAAAATATAAAAAATGACAAGGACAAAAAATGACATTTTCAAAACTTCTTACAACAGCCCTTATAGCAACGGTAACATTAACGGCTGTTAATGCCGACGAATTAAAAGGTAGAGGAGCTTCATTTCCCGGACCAATCTACAAAGCATGGACTTCAGAGTATTATGCAGCCACTAAAAATCAAGTAAACTACACACCGACAGGTTCCGGTGATGGTGTTAAATCCATTGGTAAAAGAATGGTAGATTTTGCCGGTTCAGATAAACCACTGAATGCAAAAGCACTTAAAAAAGACAAACTTTTAATGTTCCCAACCGTAGTGGGTTCAGTTGTTTTAGCGTACAACATCGACGGTGTTAAAGATGGTGAGTTGAAACTTAGCCGTGCAGCCATTGCAGGTATTTTTAACGGTTCTATTGAGTACTGGGATGATAAAGCAATTGTAGAGCAGAACAAAGATTTAAAACTGCCACATGAGCCTATTACCGTGGCCGTAAGAGCTGACAAATCAGGGACAACATTTAACTTTACCTACTTTTTGAACAAACTTGACGAAAAAATTAAAGTAAGTAAAAAACCAACATGGGCTGCTAAAAAAGTGGTTGCAGGTAAATCAAACTCGGGTGTATCGGCAAACATTCAACAGATTAAAAACTCTATCGGTTACATTGAGTACTCATTTAAAGAGAAGTTAGGTCTAGCAGCAGCACAGATTGAAAACAAAGAGGGTCAATATATCAACCCGACATTAGAGTCATTCCAAGATGCAGCAAAATATGCTAGCTGGACAGCCGAGAACGACTTTTACGCTGTTATCGGTGATCCGGATGGAAACACCTCCTACCCAATTGTTGCAGCAACATTTGTTCTTCTTCCAACAGAAAAAATTGAAACCAACAAACAAGTGACAACATTCATCGACTGGGCATACACCAACGGTGACAAGGCAGCGACTGATTTAGGATATGTTCCTCTTCCTAAAGAGACCAAAGATGCTATTCGTAAGTATTGGGAAGCTAAAGGGGTTAAATAAGCCTTTTTTTACTTCTTTTAGATGGCACTTTTGTGTCATCTTACAACTTTTTCAACTCACTCCCCAAAACTCCACCATATTTCTCAATCAACCCAAGGTCATGAAGCACACCCTGTTTTTTAAGCTGGATTAGCCTCCTATCATACATCGACTGCATAGGAGAAGAAAAAAACTTTTTACGAATTCGTGTATCTTGTATTTTTAAATTATGCTTCTGCTCAAACTCAATGGTTCGTTTAATATACTTAGGAAATCTATCAAGAAAAGTTTCAATGGTCTGTTTAATGGCACGCTTCGCTTTTATGGTACCAATTTTCAATGTTTTTGCGATTGTCAAGTAGTCCTCTAGATTATACTTACCAAATTTCCGTACCGTACGAGAGAGAGGCAAACCAAGGTCATGGGCTTCACCATTGTACAAACCTACAGAGATAACATCATAGAGAGGAGCCAAGATGTATCTCTCTTTTCCTGCATCGAGTATGCCCATATTTTTGGCATGAAAGTCACTATGTTGTATGAGTGAAGAGTAGACTTGGAATTTAAGCATATCGAGTCGTGATGCTTCATCTTTTACTTTTTTTGAAAAAGCCTCCATCAGGGTTAAGGTATCTGTTTTATACTTTTTATCACTGGAGATATTAAGCAGTTGTGCCATATCGTATTGCCCATAAGCATAGTTGTCATAACGGTCATAGCGTTTTACAACATAGTGAAAATCACCACCTTTTGCCCAAACGATACCACTTTGAGGGGTATTTAACCCCAACTCATTTTTTGAAAAGCTCATAAATAGGTGTTCATTGAGTGCAAGAAAAGGGTAATACTTCTTTTGTCGATTCTCATCTTTTTCAAAATAGTCTATCATCGTACGATTTAGAGGTTTTAGCAGATAGAGTGCATGTTCCTTTGCCTCCTGAATTGTCCCTTTTTCAAAGTTGATATTGATGTCTATTTTATGCTGATAACCACTTAAAGAGGAGTGTTCTTTAGTTGATTGTTCCTCTAAAATCTCTTCACTAATAAGCATTTGAAAATCCATAAGATTGGGGTACTCATTTTCTCCTAATATCTTATGTTTGACCGTATGCCATGCTGGTCTTGCTTCAATTGTTGATTTGTATTTAAAGAGTTCAAAATAGGGAATGAACTTAAAATCTCCCTGTACATTATAGAGCCTAGAGAGGATATCAGCACTCTCTTTGAGTTCTTGTAAAAACCGTTCTCGTCGTTCATATTCAGGTAGAAGATTCTCAAAAACAGGATATAAATAAGGGGATGAATTATCATCATTGCGTAGAAGCCCTAAGAGTTCGACCCCTTTATAGTTTGTGTCATAGTTAAAACTGTACGAGCCGTTTCCATAAGAGAGTTTACCAATAAGTACCTCATTTTTCAAAACAGCAAGATGAGAGAGCGACTCTTGATTGGTATAAACCCTTTGATAATATCGACCACGACCCTTACCATGAGCCTGTAAGTTTCCCTTTTCAACCAACAGACTTAGATACTTTTGAACCGTACGCCTTGCTAGACCTGTACGCTCAATAATATCTTTGGTTGTTGCCTCTGGATAGGACTCAAACAGTTCCAATACTATAGTCTCTATTTGACTCATGGCTTCTCCTCCTGAGTAATTGTGCATAATTGTGCATATTGTAGCATATTTTAGATTTTTTTTATTTTATATAAATAACTTCACCAACGGTGATAAAGCAGCAACAGATTTAGGTTATGTTCCACTTCCAACAGAGACCAAAGATGCTATTCGTAAGTATTGGGAAAGTAAAGGGGTTAAGTAAGACTCTTTTTCCAAAATTGTCAACTCAATTGACTAATTTTTAGATGGTACAAATTGTACCATCTCTACTTCTATTCTCTTTTTTATCCTTTTTATAACCCCCTTGTTACCAAAATGTTACCTTTTAAAAGTAAAATCACCCATTAACTAAACAAAGGCAAAAAATGGGTGGAAAACTCTTTAAAAACTTCTCGTTTTTCTCAGCGACGCTCTCGTTTTTTATTCTTATTGGTATCTTCTCTATACTTTTCACTTACGCACAAGACTCAATCCGTGAATTTGGGTTTGATTTTTTAGGCAGTGAAATATGGGAAGCTGATGAGGATGATGAAGAGATAGGTATCTTTGGTGGGTATATTCCTGTTATCGGAACCATGCTTAGTACTCTCATTGCGATGGTTATTGCAACACCATTGGCGATGGGAATTGCTATCTTTTTAACCGAAATTGCACACAAAACATTGGTGAAGCCTGTCTCGATTGCCATTGAATTACTGGCAGCCATTCCAAGTATTATCTATGGTATGTGGGGGCTTTTCTACTTTGCACCGATTGTTCAGTCTACTTTTGGAGGTCAAGGGGTTGGACTGCTCACGGCTGGTATTGTCTTGGCGATTATGATTATCCCGTTTATGGCTGCGATTACACGTGATGCGATGAATACCGTTCCTGATGTGCTTAAAGAGTCGGCGTATGCGATGGGGGCGACCAAGTTTGAGGTGATTAAAGATGTCATTATGCCTTACTCAAAAGGGGGGATTATCGGTTCTATCATCTTGGCACTGGGACGTGCTTTGGGTGAGACCATGGCTGTTGCATTCTTGATTGGTTCAGTAATGGCAATTCCTAGTAGCATTACCGACCCAACCACTTCGATACCTGTTCTTTTGGCAAACAACTTCTCAGAAGCACAAGGATTAGAGATGAGTTCCATGTACTACTTGGCATTGATTCTATTTGTGGTAAGCTTTGCCATTATCTCGGTGGCGAAGTTCTATTTCTTAGGGAAAAAGGTAAAATAGATGAACAGATTACTTTTAAATAAAATCATATTGGTACTCTCTACCCTCTCAGCGATTATTGGAATTGGTTTTCTCTTTTGGATTCTCATTACCCTAAGCTACAAGGGAATCTCGGCACTGCATCTTAGTACCTTTACCAATGACTTGGTAGAGGGAGGAATCCGTAACCTTTTGGTGGGGCAATTTACCATGGCATTGATGGCTTCAGCCATTGCTGTACCAATAGGAATGTTTGCAGGAATTTGGCTTCGTGAATACAGCAACAACTCTAAATTGGCATCGGTCATACGAAATTTAAGCGACATTATGATGTCGGCTCCTTCGATTGTTATCGGAGTATTTGTATTTGCTCTCTTTGTTGCTCCGTTTGGAAGCTACAACGGTTTTGCAGGAATTATTGCCTTGACCATTATGATGATTCCCATTATTATCAGTACAACGGACAACATGCTCTCTTTGGTTCCTAAAGAGCTTAGAGAAGCAGGAATCGCCCTTGGTGGATCAAAACATAAGATTATTATGCAGATTGTTGTCAAAGCTGCTAAAGTTGGGATTACCACAGGTGTTCTACTCTCGTTTGCACGAATTATCGGTGAGACAGCACCACTGCTTTTCACCTCGGCAAACAACCAGTTTTTTACCATGGATTTAACAGGGCAATTTCCATCACTAACGGTCAGTATCTACAACTTGGCCACCTATCCTGATGAAGCGAGTCGTGAGTTGGCTTGGGCAGCATCGTTTGTCTTAACAGCGATTGTACTGCTGATTAACCTAACAGGTCGATACATGACCAGAAATAAAAAGTAAAGGAAAACAGTGAACACGAAAAACTTAATAATGGAAGTAAAAGATTTTGACTTTACTTATGCAGGAGTGGATGATCCTTCATTAAAGCAAATAAATCTTCCTATTGAAAAAAACAAAATTACAGCCATGATTGGTCCTAGTGGATGTGGTAAATCAACCTTACTTAGAGCCATGAACCGTATACATGACCTCTACCCGGGAAACAAATATGGTGGAGAGATTAACCTTTATCGTGAAAATGGGGAGAAAGAGAACATCTTGAACCTCAAAAAAGAGAACGACCTGATACGATTGCGTCAAGATGTGGGTATGATTTTCCAAAAACCTACCCCCTTTCCAATGAGTATTTATGACAATGTCGCATATGGAATGAAGCTTGCTGGTGTTAAAAATAAATCTGAACTGGAGGGAAGAGTTGAAAAAGCCCTTAAAGATGCAGCGATTTGGAAAGAGACCAAAGATAGACTAAACAGCTCTGCCTTGGGGCTCAGTGGTGGACAGCAACAGCGTTTATGTATTGCTAGAGCCGTTGCCCTTAAACCGGATGTCATGCTCTTTGATGAACCAACCTCAGCCCTTGACCCGATTTCAACCGGAGCGATTGAAGAGTTATTAGCAGAGCTTAAAAAAGATGTCTCAGTGGTCATTGTTACCCACAACATGCAACAAGCGAGTAGGCTTAGTGACTACACAGCGTTTATGTATTTGGGAGATTTAATCGAGTACGATACAACCGATACGATTTTTATGAATCCAAATGTTAAATTGACAGAAGATTATATTACAGGAAGATTTGGATAACGAAGTTTCTCACCAAAGGTGAAGCTTTAGTGAGATAAATTATAGATGAGCTTAAGAAGAAAGGATTTATATGCTACCACAATATCATGATGCACGACACAAAGTAAGAGACAGCGTTATAGCCATGGTTGAAAACCTAGCCAAAACCAACCAAATGGCATTAGAAGCAATGCAAAACAACTCTGTTGAAGGCTTAGAAGCTGCTCGCAAGGAGCTTAAAGACATGCATGACCTTACAGAAAAAATTGACAATGAAATTGTCCTTATTTTTGCAAAATTCACCCCTGGTGCTAGAGATTTACGAGAGATGGTATCCTACCTCAAAGTAACTTCAGGACTCAATAGAATAGAAAGTAATATCAATAGCTATTTAAAAAATATGCAATCGGTTCTTATGGAAGATAACCGTGATTTAAGTGAGTTTATTAATGACTCTTTACGCATTAATCAATGTACCATTAAAGCCTTTGACTATACCATTGAGATGTTAAAAACATTTGATGATGATAACAAAATCAAAAAACTTGCTTCTAAGATTACGGTAGAGTTTAGTAAAACAGAGGATATCTACTCTATTTTAGAAAAAGAGATGGTACAAAAAATGAGTGATGCTGACAATAATGCCCAAGAGTACTTTAACTTATTAAAATATTTTAGAAAAAACATGAAAATTATTGATAGACTAGAAAATATTGCCCAAAGAATTATTTTTGCTCGTATGGGTGGAAAACTATAAAACTTGAGCAATACGGTTATTCCATAAAAAATGGGATAACTACTGCTCTTCCAATAACGTATGTAGAACAGTAACCACCTCTTGAGCATCAAATTCCCCTCGCTTCCAAGGGTCTTCTAAATCTTCGACAATAACATGTATACCCTCTTTCAAACATCCTTCTAAATTTCCCGTTTGAATGTAGCGTTGTTTCTCTTTATGTCGGTTCAAAAAAGAGACTTGTTTATAGTGGTTATGAATAACAATATGCGTTATGAAATCACTCAGTTTATACCCCTGTTCTTTGGCTAAATTGTGAATAATATCAATAATATCTTTAGCCGTATACCCCATAGTTTCCTCATCTTCTGCCAAATTCATTAAAAAAACTTTTTTTGCTTTTTTATTGTTAAAAAGAGCCAAGGGAACCCCTTTATTACTTAAATGAGGCAAAATACTGGTAAAAAAACTACCCGGACTAAAGACAATAAGTTCTGATGCTGCTAAACTTTTAAGTACTTTAGGATTCACCTCCGGTTCAACATCTGAAAATTTATGTTCCTTTAGAAGAGCAATCTCCAACGACTCAATCTCTTTTTTTCGTTTACCACAAAATGAGCTGATTTCACTCTCTCCACAAATCACGGTACCATTATGAAACTTCGCTTTAAGCTGATAGTGATTATTGAGATAAATGGGCAATACTTTAGAGTTGCATCCAAAAAGCTTCTCTAAGCGTTCTATCGCTTCATTCCAATCATGATGGTGTTTAAAATAAGCAGCCACCAGTATAAAATTACCGATACTTCCATTACTTAAATTTAACGGCTTCTCTTTTGCTTTTTCCAAAAAAAGAGAAAGATAGTCAAAAAGCTCTTTTTGAATAGATAAACTGTTACTTATCTGATACAAAACACTCTTTCCATCAAGAAGTAATTGTTCTAATACATCAATAGAAATACGCTCTTCAACAGGAAATCTCCAGTTAATAAATTTTACAAGTTGTTTATTGTTTTGAGTATGAGGTATGGACATTGCCAGTGACTGACGAATATCTCCTACCGATAAAATGTCATAACAATCTCTTAACTCTTTGGACGAAGCACCATTATCCGTACTGGGCACCACCCGTGTAATGTCATCTGCATAAATGAGCAGTTCAAACATAATCTCTTTTATGGCAGAACCACCGGAAAGAATGGTTATTTTTTTATTTTTAAAATTTAACATTAATTATTATACTAAAATTTATTTTTCTTTGTAATCATTTGGTAACATTTTTGTTATAGAATTACGAAACTTGAAATTTAAAGGGAATTACACGTATGAACACTACAATCAAAACTCTACTGGGAGCAGGATTTGCAATTGCTGTTGCTTTCTATGTCCAATTTGCATTTGGAAACATGGCCAATTCAGGCTTTTTAATGATGGCAGCTCTGTTTGGTGCCTATATGGCAATGAACATTGGAGCCAATGATGTTGCCAATAATGTAGGACCGGCTGTTGGTTCGGGTGCGTTAACCATTGGTGGAGCGATTCTTATTGCTTCTATCTTTGAAGCTGCCGGTGCATTAATTGCCGGTGGAGATGTGGTTAGTACCATAAAAAAAGGAATTATTGACCCCGTTGCTTTTGCCGGTGATCCAATGATTTTTGTTTATGCCATGGCTGCTGCTCTTTTGGCTGCTGCTCTTTGGTTAACTTTGGCAACATGGCTTAAAGCTCCTGTATCAACCACACACTCGATTGTTGGTGGGGTTATGGGTGCCGGTATTGCTGCCGGTGGATTTGCCGTTGTTTCATGGGTAACCATGGGAAAAATTGCAATGTCATGGGTTATCTCTCCGGTATTAGGTGGTCTAATTGCTGCAGGATTCCTTTATATTATAAAATCTGAAATCCTACATAAAGATAACCGATTAGAAGCTGCTAAAAAAATTGTGCCTATCTTAGTTTCAATAATGACAATGGCATTTATTACTTATTTGACCCTTAAAGGGTTTAAACATATTTGGGGTGACATTCTTAATCTTTTACCATTCCTACCGGAGAGTAAAAAACCTTCTTTTGGAATAGCCTTAATCTTTGGTATTATTGGTGCTATCATTACTTATATCATCGTTAAACCACGTGTTCACACAAAAGTAGCAACACTTGAAAATGATAGAGAAGCCATCAATACACTCTTTACCATTCCCCTTATTTTTGCAGCTGCACTGCTCAGTTTTGCTCACGGTGCAAACGACGTAGCCAATGCTGTTGGACCTTTGGCTGCGATTTATGATGCTTTGGCACACACTACCATTTCTGCAAAAGCTGCTATTCCACTGTGGGTAATGGTTGTCGGTGGTGTCGGTATCTCTGTTGGTTTGGCACTTTTTGGACCAAGACTGATTAAAACGGTAGGTTCTGAAATTACTGAGCTTGACCAAATGCGTGCCTTCTCTATTATGATGGCTGCTGCCATTACCGTGGTGATTGCATCTCAATTGGGTCTACCTGTATCGTCAACACACATTGCTGTTGGTGGTGTATTTGGTGTTGGTTTCCTTCGAGAGTGGATGGACAGAAAAGGAACCAATGCAAAACATCAAGAGCTTCATGAACAAATGGAAGTATTGAATAACTATAAAACTGAGATGGAGAATATCGGTAATGATTACAAACGTAAATCTGAACTTTTTGAAATCATTAAAATAGAAAAGAAAAAAGCCAAACAGATTCGAAAAGCATTAAGAGAAAACTATGTAAAGCGTGGTATGGTTAAAAAAATTGTTGCTGCATGGATCATTACCGTTCCTGTTGCTGCTCTGCTTTCTGCTGCTGTCTTCTTTATTATTAAAGGTGTTTGGGCATAAGCTCATTTTAAAACAGTGGGTAGAGACTTGGCTCTACCCCTACAATGATGCTATATGACGGGGTCAAGTTACTGACCCTTTCCAAGCATATCTACACACCTAACATGTGGTTAAAACATACCTCATAAAAACCCCATTATCTTTAATCCAAAATATGCCATAATTATTTTATGCAAAATTTAAACATTGAAATTGTCATTATTGAAGATGAGAAAGATATTTTAGAACTATTGGAGTACCACTTAAGTAAAAATGGTTATGAAGTTACCGGATTTTTATCTACGGACAATGTTGAACAATTTCTAGAAGAAGAGCAACCTTCTCTGCTCATTGTCGACCGAAATCTACCTGGAGTAGAAGGCAGTGAATTTATACAATGTTTACGAGATAAAGGACACAATACACCTGTTATTTTTTTAACAGCCAAAGACAGTGACAGTGACATCGATGAAGGATTTATGTGTGGTGCTGATGATTACATTACCAAACCGTTTAGACTGCAAGAAGTTCTTTTTCGAGTTCAAGCTCTTCTCAAACGTACAGGTGCTACCCGGCAAACAAAACTTAAACATCGAGACTTACTTTTAGACATTGATGCTAGACTACTCACTATCAACGGAGAACACATTAAACTCACCAATATGGAATTTAACCTACTTCATACGTTCATAAGGAATGTCAATAAACCATTACAAAGAGAATTTTTACTTGAAGAAGTTTCGGAAGAATCGCAAGGTAAGACGATTAATGTTGCCATTAACCGACTTAAAAATAAGATAGACCCTGATGGAACAAAAAATTATATTTCATCTGTTTGGGGTATTGGATACAAACTCAGTTAAACTTAATGTTTGGCTTTAAAGGTAAACATCTTCTCCATAGCAATCGCTTCATCTCGTCCATAAACAATGATGTCATTATCGACAATTATCTCTTTTGCATCTATCTTATCAGGATAATCTACAAAATTCAAAATATGTTTTATGGCATTAATACGGGCTTTCTTCTTGTCGTCACTTTTAACAATCGTCCAAGGAGCAGCTTCAGTATGCGTCGCACTCAACATCATAAACTTGGCTAAAGAGTACTCATCCCACAGACGTTGTGACTCTTGATCTACAGGAGAGAGTTTGTGCTGTTTCAACGGGTCTGTCTCTCTTGCCTTAAATCGTTTTGCTTGTTCTTTTTTTGAAACAGAGAAATAAAATTTAAAAATCTTAATATTCTCATCGACCAACATGCCCTCAAACTCAGGAGCATCTTTTAAAAACTTATGATGCTCTCGCTCTGTACAGAACCCCATAACAGGTTCAACCATAGAACGGTTGTACCAAGATCTATCGAAAAGAACAATCTCTCCGGCAGATGGTAAATGGTTCACATAACGTTGAAAATACCACTGCGACAACTCTTTATCACTCGGTTTTTCAAGTGCCACAACACGTGCACCTCTAGGGTTTAAATGTTCGGTGATTCTCTTAATCGTACCACCCTTACCTGCAGCATCACGACCTTCAAAAATCATAAGAATTTTAAGCCCTTGCTCTTTAACATGATTTTGAAGTTTTAAAAGCTCTACTTGAAGTTTTATTAACTCTTTTTCATAATCAATCTTCTCTTGCTTTACCCAAATTTGAACTTTACCAACTTTAGATTTCTCTTTTCTCTCTCCTTTACCTTTGGACAACTTACTATTTTTAAGCGTATCTTCTAACGTACTTTTGACCACCTTATTCTCTTGTCTCTCTTCTGGTGTTGGATTATTGTTTACTTCATTTTTATTTGCCATCTGTCTCCCTTTATCCTATAAATTTACCACTCTTAACACGTTGTGTATCCATAATCTCAATCTCTCTTGCTCCCGAAATAACAATCTCAGAATCAAGTGAACCGTTATCATCCAATATTCACCTTTACTCTAATTAGACCTCTTTAACTTTCCCTTTCCAAATAATTTTCATAGTACATCCACTAAATGGATTTTTATTAATTTATTCGGAATTTCATTAATAAAAATCCATTATTTTGTTATTTTTGTCATATATTTACATTTTATCGGAATTTTATTAATTATATCATTTTTTAAAGTATAGGCTCTATTGTTTATTGAGTTAAAAACGCATACCAAGCAACACCCTAATATACTCTTTATCTTGTGCATCTGCATTGTAAAGCCACTCAACACTCAATGGAATTTGAAGCTTATGTAAAAAGAGCAAATCCAACTCTAACCCGGCAATAGTCTCTTTATACTCCCTATGTAGTGTTGTTGAAAAATCAATGTCATAAATTCGCTGTTTAAGATAGAGACTCTCTCGTTGTAAAGAGAAAGGAAATGAATAAAAATAAAGTGAAGCATCAAATACCTTAGCCAAACTCAACTCTGCCATTTTAACCTCTTGGGCATAGGTGGTGCTTGAAAAAGTTGGTATGTTTAACGTTGCTCTGTCTGATTGGAGTGATGAAAAGGTATCGCCAAGCTCAATTCCTTTTTCATCAAAAAGACTCACCTTATCACTTTTTAAATAAGCTCCTTTTAACCCCACATAACTCTGAAAAGGCATATCGTGCATCCATGCATAAGATGCCCCAACAATGGTATTGTCCCTATCACTGCTAGTAAAGAAAGAGAGTTCATTAAGATGGTTGGCATATTTGCTCAAACCGTACTGTTTTCGATTTTCTATATCAAATGAAAGGGTTAAAGGCTCTCTATAGATATTGTCATACGCTTTTGTGTAAGCCAATGTGCTAGAAGCTCGCCAATATCCTCTCGCTAAAAATGGTAGATGTACATAGGCGTCATATCCATGGTTACGCTCATTGCTATCAAATGCATCATGATTTACACCATACAGAGCAACGCCATACTCCAATTGATGGGCTTGATTGTTATAACGTACTCCTGCAACCGTTCGTTGTTTGTTGCTAGAAAGAAGTACAGAGAGTGAATTTTGCATTAATGGGTCTGAAAAATTTGCTTGTACCCCCATACCAAAGCCCTCATAATCTTCATAACTCATCGCTTGACTTAACGCACTGTAATGTAACTCTTGAAACGGTCTGTAGGGTTTTGACTCCAAAGGTTCAGAACTTTTAGCAAAATTTAATACCTGTAGGGTCGATGATAATCGACCACCATCCTCAATTTCAACTTTATGTGGTCGATTATCATCGATTCTACCATTTTCTAATGTTACTACCCTATAACTGTACCCCTCTGCCCCAATGGTAGTAACCAAAGCTTCTTTTTCATTCACATATTTAAATTCAATAACATCATCACCCTGTGTTACTCTTTCTAGCTTACCACCAGCAAACCTGTATGCCGTACTTCCATGTTCACTTGACGCTATAAAATAGACATTTCCCTCAACATCGACATCGGAGACAAAACCATAATGCCCCTCATAATCAAAGAGTGCTGTTTTATTTTTATAGAGGGTACGTTTTTTACCCTCTTGTTTAAAATAGTAGAGATTGTCTTCTCTGTCCACATAGACCGAAGAGTGACTTTGGGTATAAAACGTTCCATCTACATAGACCTGAGGGCTCTCTAAGGATTTTGGCACGTCTATGTAAACCATCGCTCCGTTATGCTTAAAACCTTGCATCACTTTAGAACCCGTCTCTTTTAGTAAATAACCATCTGCATCATAAAGCCCCATCTCGATGTTGGTCGGGGACGTTTTAGCTGAACTTTGGATGGCGTAGTTGCCTCTGTATTTAAAAACCTCTCCCACACGCCACGAACCATGCACATAAGAGACTTTTTTATTCTCTCGATTAATCTCCAACACTTTAGGCCCTGATTTTTTATCACCGACTAAGGTATAGATGATGTTCTCATCGGCATTCAATGGCACAAAAATTTGACTCTTCGCCAATACTTCACCCTGCGTAGAGACAAAGCCTTGATGTTTGGTTTGAATTTCCTTGGCAAACGTGCTTAACAGTACCTCAAAATCTTTTCCAAACTGCTCTTTGAAAATACGGTTGGTAAAAAAAGGATAGGGTTGTGTTGCATACGTTTTAAAGTAACCATTGACCTTTTCTATGCCGTAACGTTCCACTAAAAACTGTTGAAAAAAGCCCCCTACCAGATAAGGTTTTTCACCATAAGGAAAGGACAACGTGTTGTTGTACATCATCTCAGGTCTAATCTTTCCAGCCTTTGCTAGGGTCACCACTTCAGCCAAAGCATAGCCTGAAAAGAGCCGTCCACCATTGCCGTAACGGGACTCATTCATGACCGAGTTTCCTTCCAACATAAAAGAACTCTCAGTAATATTGGGCAATGGGAAGACAGGAAGCAAACCAACAATAGAAAAAGGATTGTTCCCTAAAACCTTATGGCTCAGTCGTGAAAGTTCATTCTCTTTGGGATTGAGTTGAAAATTATGGGCTGTCTCATGAATCAGCAAGGTCTTTAACCATGAAGAGAAACAAAAATAGTCAATCGACCCTGCCCCTGCCCCATAAAAAAGTTGTGCATTAAAAGGAATTTGTGTTGAAAACGCATTGGCTATCTGATTGTTATGCGATGCCAAACCAACATGCAACTTTTCATCCAGTTTATAACCGTACTCTTTTTCATAACCATCTATTATCTGCTCATGATACAATTTTAAATCTGCTAATACCTCTGTATACTCTTCGCTATAGACATACGAGAGTTCCTTATCATCCATTATCTTATACGCATCAGGAACCACCACTCCCGATGCAGATAGACATCCTACTCCTAAAACCAAACCTATAAAGTGTTTAACCATTTCTTATCCCTTTTTTAATCCAATAAGTACCTGCCCTCTCCATCCCATTAAACTCCGTCATTTTTACCATACTGTATGCCATCATGTCTTCAAAAACCACTTCATCACCAATGTTCAAAGGGGTCTTAAAAAAGTACTCCCCTATACTATCCCCTTGCAGACAAGAGTTCCCTGCCAACTCATAAAAGTAAGGGGTTGAAAAAGCTTGAGTGTTTTTAACTTTGAGACGTTGATTTACAATAGCCACATCGAGAAGATGTGTTTCGATGGAGGTATCCAATATCGCAATATTTTGACCTTCAACCCTAACAATATCCAGTACGGTTGTTATAAAATCTCCACACCCTTTTGTCACCGATTCCCCCGGTTCAAAATAGAGTTCGATAGAGGGACAGTGTTCATGAAAGAGATTCATTAAATCAACAAAGGTTAGCACATCATACCCTGCATCGCTAAAGTTGTGTCCCCCTCCAAAATTAATCCATTTGAGTTGGGGTAAAATGGCTTGATAGTGTTCCATAATGTGTTCCACCAACACCCTCAGCCCTTCAACCGAACTTTGAAAGAGTGCATGAAAATGTAGACCTTCTAAGTTTGAAAAGTACTCCCTATTCTTTTTATACGTTTCGACAAAAGTCATATAATCGACACCCAAACGAGAGTAAGAGAGATTGGGGTTACAGTAATCAGGAATGGGCAGAGGAAGTTTAGGGTTAATGCGTAATCCCATAGAGCTTTTAGACGGCATGGCATGAAAAGTATTCCATTGATTCAAGGAGTTAAATGAAACAGTATCGACTTTAGAAAGGAGTTGAGGCAACTCCTCTTTTTTAAAGGCAGGAGCGTAAAGATGCAGATGTTCACTCTTTGCCTCTTTTGCCATACGTATCTCTTTCATAGAACTTACACTCATTCCCGAAAGTTTTTCAGCGATAGAAGGCAAGAGAGAGGCTTCATTAAAACTTTTTAAAGTATGAAAAATTTTAACTCCAGCCTCTTTTTCTAAACTACGAAGTCGCATTAAATTCTTCTCTAACTTCTTTTGCTCCATCACAAAACATGGTGTCCTATAACGACGCTTACTCATACCACTTCTTCCAGCCCTCATTGTAGTACTCAATCAAACGATGGGTACTCAACTTATTGGCTTCGACCTCTATTTCAGCAATATCCAGGGCAAAAATGGTCATTTTTTTAAGTACATCAGTATCCATATAGTGTAGATTTTCAAGTGACACATTTTGTTCAAAATTTAAAGGAAAATTCCCTGCCAAAACAAATCCCCACTCTCCAAAACTTGGAACATAGGTATGATACGCTTGAGTATACAAGCCTGTATTTTCCATGGTTCTTTTTATCGACCAAAAGGCTTTATGGGTAAACATAGGTGAACTCGCCTGTGTCACCATGACCCCAACTTTAGAGAGTTGTTTTTTCAAAAGCTGATAAAAAGTCTGAGAGTAGAGTCGGCTCAGTGAAATGTTGTTGGGATCGGGTAAATCTAAAATTATCACATCATAAAGCACGGTAGCTTTTTCTATAAACTTCCACGCATCTTGATTAACCACGCTTACTTTAGAACTGCTGTATGCCTTGTCATTAAGCAGACTCAATGTTTTATGCTCTTTAAACAGGGTGGTAATGGATGGATCCAAATCGACCAAGGTCACCTTCGCGACATCATCATATTTTAAGACCTCACGCAGTGCCATACCGTCACCACCACCGATAATAAGCACATTTTCATGGGCTTTGGCATTCATCATCGCAGGATGCACCAACGATTCATGATACCGATGTTCATCAATGCTATCAAACTGTATGGCACCGTTAATGTAAAACTGTACCCGTCCATGATTACCTGTGACCACGATTTTTTGGTACGGTGTCTGTGCACTGTGGATAATGTTGTTTTTATAGAGTTTGTTTTCTATCATCGTTGTCAATTCATTTGACTTCCACAGTCCTGCACTCAGTATCGTAAAAATAAGCAACAGATAGATAACATAACGTTGTCCCAACATCGATCTAAAGATATACCACGCCATCGCTCCAACAAAAAGATTAATCATTCCAAACAAAAACGAGGTTTGCATTAACCCCAATTTCGGTACCAATACCAAAGGAAAAAGTAACGAAGCAAAAAGTGCACCAATATAATCCACGGTAAAGACATTAGAAATATTGGTTTTAAGTGAAAAATTCTCTTTGAGTATACGAATAATTAGAGGAATCTCTATTCCCAACATTGTTCCTAGAGAAATGGTAATGAGGTATAGAAATGCATCATAGTTATCCATGTACGCAAACGCCATAAAAAGAACAAAAGCAGAAAATCCACCCAATAAAGCGATGGTAAGTTGTAGTCGTACAAATGCACGTTCTAACTCTGTTTCTATAAAACGAGAGAGCCAAGCACCAATTCCCATAGAAGACATAAAAAGCCCAATAACCAAAGAGAAATGGTAAATAGAGTCACCCAATAAATAAGAAGACAACGTCCCCTCTAAGAGTTCATAAATTAGCCCACATATGGCAATAAGAAAGGTACCAAAGAGTAGAGCCATCTCTTTGGCTCTGCTGTCAACCACATTTACCATTAACGAATGGCTGCTGATATAATCATACCAAGTGAGAGAATAATTGCTCCTAATACAATGGCAAGTGCCACATTCCCCTCTTGCGTGATTTTTGTGTTAACTGAATATTTGGTTACCACCTCAATAATGGTTAATACCAAAAAAAATACTGTTATCCCCAATCCTGCGTAAATCAGTGCCGATAATGCACCCGATAGGTGAAATATTTCCATGTTTTTACTCCTTTTGTTGTTTAAATTTTATAAAAGCCCAAATTTAAATTCAGGAAGGGCAGAGACTTGGCTCTGCCCCTACAGTTATTTTCCGTAACTGTAGCCACCACTGTTGTAACTGCTACCACTGTAACTTCCACCACTTCTATAACTGTTGGAACGCACCGTCTCTTCTTTTTTTAAAGTAACAATTTCTTCTTGTCCTAGACCTTGGTACGTCGCATAAAATACCCCTGAACCAACCATAAGAAAAAAGAATATTATAAATTTTGCCATAAACGTTCCTTCCTAGTCCAGATCCAAATACACTAAAAATATCACTACTGTAAACCAAAACAGATAACTTCTCCAAGAGCTACTCGTTTCATCATCTTCATCAGAAATACCCTGTTCCTGCTCCAATCTGCCATGATGTCTCCACCTCATAAACCGATACAAAAAGATAAAAATCACCAATACAATAGCAAACATCAGCAAATAATTCACACGGGCACTTTTCTCTTTTACCGTAACCTTAACACTTGAGCTAAAACTTTTATCAATAGGTTCGATAGAGAGTTTATAGGCACCCAAGCGTTCAAGATTCAAATAAATTATTCCTTCTTTGGCACTCTGTTCCCACGACTTCAAACTGTCTACTACTTTTTGTGTCTCATAATCAAAGCGATAGGCATTTTTTTGTGTCAGTGTAAAGAGTAAATGTCCCTCTTTATGCAACTTAATATTAAAATTGTTTAACATTTTTGTAGAGGCTGATTTAAGCACTATACTGGTCAAATATTTTGTTGAGTCTAAGGTGAAAAACGCCTCTTTAACCCCTTGACTGTCAGCCGTAAAATGGTTCAAAATTTTTCCTTGACCATCCAACTTCACGGCTAAAAAGAACAGTGCAACAATTAATAGTACCCACATAGAAATATATGAAAATGCCTTCAAAAATGGTTGTTCAAACGGTTTTAAAGGATTAAAACCGGCTTCCAACTCTCGCTTCTCTTTGGGAACATTAAACGCACTGTAGACCTCATCAGACTTTAAATACTCTGTTTTGTAATACTCAATCTCCTCTTTACTCTTCTCAGCACTGATTCCATAAGGAGGCGCTATTGAATCTATAAACGAGATGTTGTCATTTTTTTTTGCTACCCATGTTAACTCACCCTCCACATACGAAATTGTCGCACTGTAACTGTCATAGGTTTCATAGCTTCGATTACCCACAACAATATGAGAATGCCCCCTTATCTCATGCCACTCTAAATTGGGAAAGTTTCTATCTCTTCGAGAGTAACTTAAACCTCCCTCTTCATAGGTCAACCACGTATAACCGTACAGAGGTGAAAAGAGTAAAAAATCTGTCCATTGACTGTCAGGATACTCTATAACCCTATAATCAACCCGACCGATAATCGTATAGTCAATCCCTTTTAACTCCCCTTTCATACCTAAGTCAAAAGGCAAACGATTAAGAACTTTGGTGTTTCTAAAGTTAGAGAGTACTTTATAGTTATCGTTTAAATCCAATACCGATTTACAGTAAGGGCAAGTCACCGTCATGACCCGTCCACCACCTAACAGTTTTAGTGGTGCTGCACAGTTGCTGCATTTTATACTCTGCACGTTACTCACGGATAGACCCTCTTAATCTCCAAAGGGTCAATCCACTCTCCCTTAAAAATTTCATCAACACCATCACTGAACTCAACGGTTATCAACCTACCCCCACCTTGACTTAAATGGATATAGCTATGAACTTTACCTACCTCAATAGAAAGAGGAAGTTCTCCCTCAAAACCAACACAACGCCCCTCTCCTATCTCAGTAGCAAGGTACTCTCCATAGCGTTTTCCTACTTTGACAACATGAGGACTTTTAAAAGGTAAAGGTATGGTCGTTTTTTTCTCTAAAACAAAATCTCCCTCATCCACACTTAACCAAAATTCTCGGTTCCCCTCACCTTTTAAAAACCACTCTTCCCAAAATCCACGCCCATACGCATAACGAATCTTTCCCAAAGGTAAATAGGTTTTGCTATCAATGATAATAGGCTCATGCAGTTTCAAAAGTGAAGGTTCTGGAGATAGCTCTGAAAACTCTCCTATCGCCTCCACACTGTTATCATGAAGAACTATAGACGATTTACAAGAAGGACACTCTACCAATTTTGTCCATTTGAAATGAATATCTAAAGCATCACCACATTGTGGACAATTAAAAGTCTGTTCAATATCTGCTTTATAGAGTGCTTTGATGAGATTTTCCTTAGGATTATTATGGTCAGGTACTTAAAACTCTATTTTACACTTTGCTGACCTAATCTCGGATTAAAGTTAAATATGACCTATAAATCTTCTTTTCATCTTAGTTGTTGTATATTTTTATTTGTTAAAACCAATCAACAAAAAAGGAAAACCCATGACTAAATATATAAGCGTAATAATCGTAGCACTTTTTATGCACGGATGTAGTGGTAAAACAGAAGTAGCAACACCAAAAGTTGAAGCACCCATGACCAAAGAAGCAGACAGCATAAAAAAAGAGGTGAAAACCCTACAAAAAGACCCCGTATTACCTGCCGGATTTGTAGAGAAGAAAGTCATGAAACCTATGGATTCAAATGTTCCTCAAGACTGCCAAGAATGGTCAGATGGCTGTAATACCTGTACCCGTGCAGAAAACAACCAAGCGAGTTGTACGGTGTATACCTGTGACAATAAAGGAGCTTTTTCTTGTCTTAAGTGGCAATAACCAAATCCCTCTTCGTGGTGCAATAAATTGCACCCTTGTAGAGCCAATAATTTTGTATAGTGTGTTTTATTTAAGATGGTCGAACCATCGCTTATATTGCTCCTGCAAATCTCTATGAAATTTTGAAGAGCTAATTATTACACAAAGGAAAACAATGCAAACAGAACTCATTCAAATTATCAAAGAAGCAGGCGAAATTTTAAAAGAGGGATTTTATGGTACAAAAGAAACCTCTTTTAAAGGGAAAAAAGATTTAGTAACACCATATGATTTAGCTATTGAAGCCCATTTAAAAGAGAAGTTTTCTCAAACATTTAGTAGCTTTAATATTATTGCTGAAGAATCGGACAATACTCATGTTGAGTTTGGAGATTCTATTATTATTGACCCTATTGATGGAACAACCAATTTTGTCAATGGCTTAGTCCATTGTGCCATCTCTGTAGGTGTTTATAAAAACAAAAAACCATTTATTGGCATTGTTTACAATCCTATTCTAGATCAACTCTACTATGCAGAGATAGGCAAAGGAGCTTATCTTAATGACAAAAAAATCTCTGTTAATCAAGACCATGAGTTAATGACCTCACTCATTGCTACAGGCTTTCCTTATACTGGAGCAACCCATAAACAAGATTTAGAATTTGTCATCACTAACTTAGAAGTTATCTTACCTAGATGTCAAGATATTAGGCTACTTGGTAGTGCAGCGTTAGACATCTGTATGGTTGCTTCAGGTATCTATGGTGGATACTATGAGATAAACTTAAAGCCTTGGGATGTAAGTGCCGGAATCATTATTTTAAGTGAAGCAGGTGGAAAGATAAGCAATATAGAGGGAAAACCTTATGATATGTTTGAAGATAAATGTCTAGTAGCTAGTAATACACAGATACATGATGAAATGTTGTCCCTCTTAAAAGCCTAACTCTCAAAAAATAGTATTCTCACATTAAGTGTGAGAATACAAATACCCCCATAAACTACTTGGTTTGTTTTGCTATAAAAGCAAACGCTTTTGTAAAACCCCTCAAAGAAAATCGTACTTTTTTATGCTGATTATCAGGATAAGCATAGGTAAAGGTAAGCCATCTTCCCGGTTTAGATGCCTCTATAATTGTGTTTAACTTCGTTTCATTGTCTACAACATACGTCTCCATCATCCTATTTTGTTCAGGTGTTTGATAATCTTCACTATCTAACGAAAGCTTTTTCCTATCTACAGCAATCGTTATGCTATCAATAACGGAAGGAGCATTTTTATGATAAAAATCTAAAGATGCTGTTTTCTCTGACTGTGCCGGAACAATCGTCAAACGGCTATCTGGGAAAAAGCCTGTTTTTTGTTTACTATCATGATTAACATAATTAACCATCCGACACTCACCCTCGCCTTTATCGGCACAAACAACAAGCCAATCTTTAAAATAGACACGCAACTCACCAAATGGATGAATAAAAGGGACACCATCTTTTGCAGATAGATTAAGCGAAGTTCCAAATAAGATTAGAATCAAAATATATTTTAGGTATCTCGGCCCCTTCGTCCTTGGGATCGGGCAGAAAAACCTCCGGCCGCTGGGTCCACTCATCCCAAAGCCGTTCGCTCAGGTACTCCCGTACCATCCCCTTGAGCTTCGGAATGTCAGCCGAGCCGCGGGTGGTGTAGTAGTTTAGCCTGACTACCACCTCCACCGGCTGGCCTGAGGGCAGGACATAGCCCTCGTCGGCCAACTCGGTCCAGGCTCGCGCCTCAACCAAGTCGTCCGAAAGGATGACTCTTGCCAGACACCGTTCCCGGTACTCCACCGTGAGCTCCCTTCCGAGGACCTCGATCGACTCAGGATTCTCTTTCCTGATTAAGTCGATCAGGTCGGCGGCGAGGGCCTCCTGCCGGAAAGCCTCCGGCTCGGCGATCTCGGCCAGGCAAGTCGACCCGGCCAGCCGCTCCCGAATCCACTCGGCCTTGGCCGACCCCGAGAGAATCGGGAAAACAACCTTGCCGGCCCGGATATTCAGGGCCTCGGCCTCCCGGTCGCGGGCGAGATTAGCCGCCCACGCCTTTGCCAAGGGGGCCTCTGCGTCCCCGGGTAGGATCTGCCGGTCAGCCAGCCATCTGGCCAAAGCGGCCGTCGCCGCCGGCCGATCCACCGACTCGACCATCTCCCGGGCGATCTCCCGGGTGTCGAATCGGATAACCGAGGTCTCCACCACCCGATCCTGATATGGATCGTACTGGTGGTCGCCCAGCCGCTCCGAAGAGCACAGCTGAGGCATGACCTCAGCCAGCCACT
>JAHJJU010000062.1 GCA_018822805.1 bacterium | reverse complement strand
TAAAATATTATAAAAAATTGTTTTTAGTTTAAATATACTAAAAATGTGAAGAAATTAGGGGGGGGGGAGTTAGAAGAAGTTTTCAAAGATTAATCATTTTTTATTGAAAAAACTAAAATTATAACAATAATATTTATGATTAAAAAAATCAAAAAACTTTTTAAATATGTTACGAAAAGAATCATTTTTTAAGATAAATAGTATATTTTAGTTATATATAGTTGTTTATAATATTTTTTTATGTTTTTTCATAAATTTTTGCTGTGAATATTATTTTAAGTCTATTTTCTTGGTGTTTTCTTAAGTATTTAACCCCTTTTAGAACATACTCTACTCCTTATCAGGAATTAAATCAGGGAATATTTTTGAAGCAAAATAGGAGTTAAACTTCAATCGTATTGTACCTTTTGGTGAATCCGATTCCAAATACTCCAACTCTAAAAGTTTTCTAATAAGATTTCTAGCTGTACTCTCTCCTGCTCCTATAATATTTTTCACTTCACCTCTTGATAACTCTCCTTGTATGAGTAACTCTTTTAAAAGATATTCCGAATATTTAGGAAGAGCTTCTATGCTGTACATTCCTTGTCGTGAGAGTTCTATAAACTTTGTAATTCTACTACTTAAAGTATTTAACTGGAGGATAGAGCTCATATATTCGATTTGATCAAGAGCATTCTCTAACATAAATTTAGTGTAAAGCTCTAAACCTTTCAGTGAAAGTTGACCTCTTCCATCTCTATCTCCTTGTCTTTTCTGGTCAGCATAAGAGAGATATTTTTTATACGCTACAGCATCTCTTGCCAACCCTCTGGAGATATTCCATACTCCATACCCTTCTAGTCCAATATGACAAAGTGTTCCATCTAAGACCAGTCGTGAAGTTCTTCCATTTCCATCAAGAAAAGGGTGTATCCATGTCAGTTTATGGTGAGCCACAAAGGTGTAAATAAGTTTATGGGCTTGGGTATATTGAGTAAAATCTTTATTATAAAAATTCTCATACGTCGTAAAAAGGCTAGAAAGTTCTTGGGATAATGGAGCTCTATGATTGCCTACAGCTACCTCTTCCTCTCTTAATTTTCCCGGTACCATGGTAATGGATTTTGTTCCATCTTGATTCATAGGAATCGTACAAAAAACACTCATTTCCTCTTTTGAATAGAGCTTTTCATGAACCAATAGAGTAAACTCTTTAGTAAACGGTCTAAAATCTTCTCTTCTACATAGTGCTTCTATCTCTTTTTGTGTCTCAATATACGCCAAAGAGAGTTGTTGAAGATTTCTCTTTTTTTCATCAACATCAAAATCTTTTCTCATGGCTCGTTCGATATCAAGAGGGTGCGTTCCTTCTGATTCCAATCGGTTGGAGTAGTAGCTATTTACTTTTCTCAATAGCTCTTTTATACTGTTAAGCACCTGAGGACTGTACGTGCTTGAAAGTTTAGCACTGCCCTGCCAAACTTGTTCAGCTAACGCAATTAACTCATGAGGTATTGCCCCATTAATAGTAGGTAGTGGTGGTGTAAATGGCATACAATCTCCTATTTTAAAAATTATTATACTATTTTTACTGATTTTTTTGCTGATATTTTTACTGGAATATAATCAACAAAAACACTTATTTATAGGAGTTTATGTTTTATTTTTCTTATTTTTTATAAAAAAATATTACTGGTTTTTTTGATGGTAATTATAATGATTTCCCCTCGTTCCACAACTGGAGTTGTGGAACGAGTAAAATATTTAAACATAACATTATAGAATATTATATATAATCCATATAGATTAAAACACAAGGATATAAAATGGTAGAATATGGTATCACAGCACTTCAGGCACAACCAAGCCTTCTTAAACAGGTTAGTATCTCTAAAATTGTTGACAAACGTAAACACCAAGATATTGGCTACTTTATATCAGCAAAGTATAAAGACATCATCACAGAAGTCATCAAAGAGATAGAGAAAAAAGAAAAAATTACTAAACTTAAAAAACTAAAAAAACATCAAGATATGGAGTTTCTAGAGCTAGGAGTTGATGATGGGCTTGCGTAGAGGCGATATTGTCGGTATCAATTTCAATCCTAAAAAGGGTGATGAAATTGGGAAAATACGCCCTTGTATCATCCTCTCAGGAGATGATGAAAATGCGATTTTAGACACCATTATCGTTATGCCCTTATCGACACAGTTGCTTGATGACATGTTACCTTTTAGAATGCGACTAAAAAAAAGAGATAACCTAGAAAAAGAGTCTGATATCCTTATCAATCACGTTCGTACTATTTCCAGTAAACGTGTCACCTCATTTATTGGAAAAGTTACAAATGAGGAGTATCAACAGATTATTGAGAATTTGTGTCAAAATTTTTAGAGGGAAAAGTTTGAAATTAGCTTTTTACTCGTTCCCACCGTCCTCGGTGGGATACGCATACGAGAGAATATCTAAAAAATCTCCAAACAAAAAAGGCTCTTCAACTCTCTCAAAAGTTCATTATTTACGGATGCCAATTTTTTATTAACAATATCAGAACTAAGCGTAAAATATTTATCATACTTTACAAATGATGTAAGCTTTAACTCTCCATATTTTAAATCACTATTATTAATAACCTGAGTTCGACGGAATACCATAGCCACAAAAGTCTAAAAATAGGTAAGATTTTTAAAATTAAATTCGTAGGACTAGCCGTAGCTAATTCAAGAATTTTATTTAGGAAAGATTGCCTATTTTTAGGCTTCCCTTTGGGTTTTACGAGGTTTCCCATAGGCTTAGACACATTTTTTTGAATTAACCTGTTAGTCCTG
>JAHJJU010000061.1 GCA_018822805.1 bacterium | reverse complement strand
TAAATTATAAAATAATTCATAATTTTGGAGATTTTTTATGCAATACTACCTCGCACTTTTAATTGGATCACAATTGGATATCGGTATTTTATATTTGGTATTTATTTTATATGTTTTTGTACAAAGAATTATCTATAGAGATACGAGTTTCGTTGGAATACAGTGGCAGTATCTGTTTATTTTAGTGCTGGGCATTGTATCGGTTATGACTTATATCGTATTTAATGATCCGGCTTATGATGATATGTCTAATATTTTGTTAAATATAAGAAAATACTTTATTGAGATTATGTTTTCAATTGCTCTTTATGATTTTTTGAAATATAAAGATTTAAAATATACATTAAATATTATCTATATATCCGTTATTATTAATATTCTTGTTGGAACCTATGAAATTGTAACACTCTTCCCTGAACGAATTGATATGCTCTTTAGTGAGCCAAGTGCAGCAGGTTATTATTATCTTTTTGTCTTTTTTATTTTATATGAAAAGTTTAAACAAGAACAGATTCCTTTTTATGTTTCTCGATATTTTATGGTTTTAGGATTGGCAATTGGATCAAAAGCACAAATCGCTTTATTGGCTCTGGTTGCTGTATTACGTTATGCAACTCCATTGAAAATAGTGTCATTGCTAGCTGTTGTAGGTACCCTGATTTATGCTTTTAGATCTCAATTGATGGATGTTGAAGCCATTGCATACAACATGAAAGTCCTTAACATCTATTTGGAAGAAGGCTTATCGGGATTACGAACCGATAATGGTGTATGGGGAACCTATGTAACACGGATCTCTGCTATACAAGGAGCCATTATATGTTTTTTTGACTATCCCTTTGGTATTGGATTCGGAGGATACAACAGTTGGTACGTAACCAACATGGTCGGGATGGGATTTTCATCATCCGAAACAGATGGAATTTTTGCCGGAATAGCCTATGCAACACCGAAATCAAATCTATTAAGTTTTTTTGTTAATACGGGTATTTTTGGTTTAGCACTCTATTTTTATTGGTTCAAGCAGTTTATTTTAGTAGGAAAACAAAATCTTTATCTTTTCCAAAGTTTTATTCTTTTGACTTTTGCTTCATTATTTATTGAGTTAAATCCAATGTTTGTCTACATAATGTTTCTCTTTATTTTAAAAGAAAAAGAAGAGGAAATTTTACAGTACCAAAAAGAGAGACAATTGTAATGAAAAATAAAATTTATTTACTGTTGGCAGGGGTCATAAGTGTTTTGCCTTTGAGTGCAGTACGAACGAATCTGTATAGGTTGATTTTTGGATTTAAAATTCATCAATCAAAAATTGGATGGTTGACCGTTCTTAATGTCGATAACGTGACAATGAATAATGCCTCTATAGGTGCATTAAACTTTTTTACCGGACCGTTCGATGTCGAAATGAAAGAAGGAAGTTCCATAGGTGGTCTGAATTTTTTTAGATGTGGAAGATGGGCAAGTGGTATGCAAAGAGTTGGAAAACTGTTGTTAAAAGAAGAAGCGATTATTGTTAACCAGCACTACTTTGATCTTTTTGGAACAGTATCAATTGGTAAGAAAAGCTTAATTGCAGGGGTAAGATCACAATTTTGGACACATGGAAGCATCAGCTCTGATGTTGATATAGTGATAGGGGATAACTGTTATGTTGGCAGTGGTGTGAAGGTTGCAGCAGGTTCAACACTTGCCAATGATTCAGTCTGTGCAATGGGAAGTGTGCTAACTAAAAAGTTTAAACAAGAGAACATACTGATTGCCGGTGTACCTGCAAAAATAATTAGAGAAAATGTTAACTGGCGAGAAAACTGGAAATAGAAAAAAGGAGAAAATATGTTATTTATAGCCTATGGTTGTCAAAATAAAGCTGTATGGAATGCATTAAAATTACATGTAGATTTTATAGAATCTACAGGAGAAGCTGTTTCCTTTATGGTCGATAAAAGATATTATGATAGTGTTAAGCATGATTATGCCGATAAAGCTATCTATAGTTATGCTAATACCTTTGATTTGATGCTACAACTTATTAAAATTGAAGATAAAAAGATTTTTTCTCCGGTTATGTTTACCACGCTCTATTCAGGGATAGCAAAAATTTTAAAATCGAAAGAGATCTATTATTGGGTTCAAGGATCTGTTCCTGAAGAGTCTTTTTTAAGACATCAATCAAAATTGAAAAATAGACTTTTGTCAGCTATTGAATATGGAGCTTTATCAGTATCTGATAAAAACATTTTAGTATCCGATGAAATGCAAAAGCATTTAGAAAAGAAACACAATAAAAGTTATGAAAATAGTATTGTTGTTCCTTGTGTTTCAGAGTTTTCTTATGATGGTTCCCCAAAAGAGAAAGATAGTTTTGTCTACATTGGTGGAATGTCTGCATGGCAGAGGGTTGATTTGATGTTACAAATGTTTAATCAAATTATGAAGTTAAAACCCAATGCTCATCTTTATATTGCAACGTTAGAAAAAGAGATAGCTACCCAATACATAAACGAGCATCTTGATAAAGCCTATCATGAAAATGTGAAACTTTTAAGCATTAGTGATCGAAGTCAGATAGCACATTTCTTAAGTACCAAGGAGTATGGTTTCTTAATTCGTGAAGATATTGTTGTTAATCAAGTCTCCTCTCCAATAAAATTAGCAGAGTATCTCTCTTGTGGGGTTAATGTGATCATCAGTGATGCTGTAAAGTCTTATGCTTCCCATATAGAAAATGAAGGTGCCGGTATTGCTGTGAAGAGTGATAATGAAATTACTAAGAAGTTACAAAACTTTACACCGAGTAGTGACAATGCTATTAAGGTATATCAAAAATATTTTAGTACGGAACAGCACACCAATAGCTATATTAAACTTTTAAATAAGGACAAAGTTTCATGAATTTGATAAATCTACATAGAATTGCCCATGCTTTATATTTGAAAAAGATACCCATTCTTCCAAAAGTGATTTATTATTTAGAGTTTTTGATATTCAATTCATCGCTTCCTTATAAATGTCAAATTGGTAAAGATACCAAGTTTGCTTATGGTGGTATTGCTACAGTCATTCATGAAAGAGCAGTTATTGGTAACAACTGTTTAATCGGGCAGGGTGTTACCATTGGTGGAAAATCAAAACAGTATGAGGTTCCTCGTATTGGAGATTATGTCTATATTTCAGCCGGAGCAAGAATCATTGGTAATGTAAAAATCGGTAACAATGTCATTGTTGGTGCCAATGCCGTAGTAACCAAAAATGTGCCTGATAATTGTATTGTTGCCGGTATTCCTGCAACAATTATTAGAGAAAATATTCAAGTCTCAGACTATGAGGATTTATAATGTCCTTTGAAATTTCTAAATGGTACAACAATTATCAAGCACCAACCGTACTGATGATTGATGATTTAAGTGATGCCTATATCGATAAATATCCCCAATCATATAAAAATGATTGGGGTTATTTGTGTGAAGCTGAAGGTTCAGCTTATGATTTTTTAAAGAAAAATCTACTTAAGAAATTTCCTGATATTAAGATTACATTTTTTGTACCCTACTTAAAACATAATGTTATTCATGACCATACCAAAGAAGATTATAAAAAGTTTGATGTTGGTGAACGAGAAGCGTTTATAAATTTTTTACGACAGTTGGAAACATATGGACATGAGATAGCCCATCATGGCTCAAATCATGGAGAATACATTAATAAGGACAATCTCTCTACGGTAAATAACTTTAAACATGAGTGGGAACTCTTTGACAATAGTAAACAAGGTGTGGAAACAACAGTCAAAGGTATGGAGATTTTCAAAAAATATTTAAAGAATCCCATAAAAGGTGGTAAATTTTGTGGATACAAGCAGAGAGAAAACTCTTTAGAGATTATAGACCGATCTCAATTACATTATTGGTGTGACGATGTTAATTTTAATCATAAAAATTATGATTATACGCTTTTTGGAGAGAATAAAGTGATTTCGTTTCCAACAAATTTTGCAGGAAATGCTTTTGTGAGGTTGTCGTATATTACAGGCAATGAAAAAAAAGATAGACAGAAAAAAATGACTCAATATCTGCAACCTATTTATAATGTACTACAATATAAGAATCTAAATAAACTCTACAAACACGGCTATATTATTAGTATACAGGAACATATTTCTCCTTCTACCTCGTCAGGGATGGTTCAATCAACAAATATTATAACCGATATAGACAGTTTAAATAGAATATATGATTTTTTATCAAGTAAATCAATTTGGTATGCCACTTGTCAAGAAATTGCACACTACATCTATACTAAAGATAACTCTAGTTTAACCTTCTATGCTAATCATTTAATTATCTATTTTAATAACCATAAAAAATTATCGAATACCATGCTGAGTATCTGTTCTGATAGGGAGTTTACACTCTCTTCTAAGACAGAGACAAGAGTTGCCGAGACAAATAATAATCAATTTGTAGTGAATATAGATGTTCAACATGGTAAAAATGAATTTATGGTTAATAAAGGATAGTAATGCCGGCTAAAATTTTATTAATCGGACCGACCATTAATACATCAAATCCTCAATTAACAGGTGGAGCCATTGTTTTATTTGAAAATTTACTCAATGAGTTGAATGCACAAAAGATTCAGTATTTACTCGTAGATACAAATAAAAAGAACTATAGTAATACTATTTTTGCCTATATAAGTATCGTTGTTCAGATTTTTATAAAACAATTTAATGTAAGGCACATCTCGCTACACAGCTCTCGAGATTATCTCTTTCTGGCACCTTTTATTTTGTTGTGTGGAAAAGTTTTTAATAAGTCCACAAGTTTACGAAAGTTTGGAGGAGAGGCATGGGATACTCTAAATGACTCGAAAGGTATTAAACGAAATGTTTTAAACATGATCTTTAAAAATGTGGATTTTTTATTTTTAGAGATGAGATTTTTAGTCACTCACTTCAAAAGTTTAAATAAAAATAGTTTTTGGTTTCCTAATGTTAGAAACATGCCTGATATTCAAGTCATAGAGAAAACATTTAGTAAACGGTTTGTTTTTATCAGTCATGTTAAACAGGAAAAAGGGATTGATGAAATTGTAGAAGCTGCCAAGTTATTGGACAGCAGTTATATCATTGATCTATATGGAGTCATTGATGATCCAAAGTACAGTGAAGCCTATTTTGAAGAACAAGGGGTATCGTATAAAGGTGCTTTGAGAGCTGATGAGGTTGTAACAGTGTTATCTTCCTATGATGTGTTACTCTTACCCAGCTATAAAGAGGGATATCCGGGTATTGTCATTGAAAGTTATTCAGTAGGTAGACCGGTTATTACAACCAATTTAAGAGGTTTACAAGAGATAGTAGATGATTATCAGACAGGAATCATGATTGAAGTAAAAAATGTGCGTGCATTAAAAGAGGCAATGGAATACTTTACCTTAGATAATTATGAAGAGATGTCAAAAAAATCTAGAGAAAAATTTTCACTTTTTAATACAGAAAAGAAAACCAAAGCATTTATAGATAGAGTGCTTCAAAAGGATACGTAATGCGTAAAATAAAAGTAGTAATGTTAATACTGTTTTTTTTTGTAAATGTTGGTCAGAATGTGTATGCTTATGAGGAAAAATTGACATTACCCTCCTGCAGTGATAAAAATTCTGAAGTACATTTTATTGACAGTGATGACGATTGGTTAAGGATTAATGATCTTAATAAAAGTATCTTTTGTGTAAAGCCTGCTGATTACAGTAAGTTAGGACGGATTGTTTTAACGGCAAGTGGTATGGCGAAGAAAAAGAGGTACATCCTTCTTGATAATGGGGAGGATAAACATCCCAGTCAATTAGATAAAAAAATGTTGGCAAAAGTAGGATTTGAATTACAAGGTGCCAAGTATTGGGTGATTGATAGAATGTCTTATTGGGACAGTAACAATGCATTTATACCCAATATTCTAAGTCATTCTGATGAAAATATTTTTAATCGATATTTTATTTATAATGTTAATGGTGGAGCGATTGTGCTTCATCCTGATTCAGACAACAATACCATACAAAACAGTCGAATAGAGCGAAGTGATATCTCTTTATATATGGATA
Organism: bacterium; assembly: GCA_018822805.1. Classification (GTDB taxonomy): domain Bacteria; phylum Campylobacterota; class Campylobacteria; order Campylobacterales; family Sulfurovaceae; genus UBA1140. The sequence continues at coordinate 6,284 of JAHJJU010000061.1, read as the reverse complement.
GAGCAGCGATAGAACTTAATAATAATGGTCAAGACAATATCAGTATAAAAAACAATAAAATAGTCAATAATGAGATCGTTAATTTTGTTGATGGTATTCAGTTGGTAAAAACAGGAAATTCTGCTCAAAAGTTTGTTAATTATGAAGGTACGATTATTGATTCGAATCATATCTCTATCGATAGTAGGATTTATACCGATTGTAAAGGAAATCCAAAAACAGATGGTATGTGTGCTTATGCAGAAAATGCCATTGATTTAAAAGCCGGATCGTTAAATCCTCAAAAACCTATAATGATTTCCAACAATAAAATGTGGGGATTTCAAAAGTCTGATACATCAAAGAGTTATTTGGATGACATAGGCGTAGCCATACCCATACATTATGACGTTGCTAATGTTGTTTTTGAGAAGAATGTTGTTTTTAATACACGTTTTGCTTTTGTCATAGATGCCCCTCGCGATGGATATGCTGCAGAAAAATTAGAGATACGGGATAATATATTTTATAACATACTCTCTTCGGCTATATTTGCAACAGATATTGATAACATGAAGATTCACGATAATCTTTTTAAAAAAATTGCCTATGGTGAAGATGGATATGGAAAGGGTGTTTTTAGTGCATTCTATTTTAACGACAGTACCAATGTCTCTTTTTACAATAATAAAATAGTTCACAGTTTCAAATCTGCAGAATTTTATGTTAAAGAAGAGAAGTACAATGGTACTCCTACAGACTATTATCGGTTCAACAATAATACCTATTTTAATGCCAATTATGCCAGTAAAAACAACAGCTATGAGAAGAGTGTTGCTATTGTTGATAAAACATCACTACTTTTAACTGAAGCGTGGGAAAATCCTACAAGACATTATAAAGATTTACACATTGTTACCAATAGGTTGAATAATGAGCAGAGTGAAATTATCCTCCCTAGAGTTTTACAATAATACAAAGGAACATGTTTATGAATATCGATAATTCTATTCGACTTTATAATACGGTTAAGTTTTTAAAAGCAAAACAGATTTATTACCGACTCTATTATCTTTTAAGAAACAGATCTAGAAAACTAGTAGGTTTGCAACCCTTATTGAGTAAAAATTCAAATGCTACAATATTAAAATTAGAAAAAAGTATTCATATAACTGATTGTTATTTTGGAGATAGGGAATTTAAATTTTTAAATTTATCTAAGACATTTGAGGATCATATTGATTGGAACCATCATGAATACGGTAAGTTATGGACCTATAACCTAAGCTATTTTGATTTTCTTACACAAAATTATAGTGATAAGCACTTAGAATTAATTAAAGATTTCATTAGCAATTTAGAACACGTTAAAGATGGACTTGAACCCTTTCCCCTTAGTCTAAGAGGGATAAATTGGATTAAGTTTTTGTCGTACAATAAGATTCAGGATAAAGAGATCGACGATGCACTCTACGCACAGTACTACTTATTATTCGATAATGTGGAGTATCATCTCTTAGGAAACCATCTGCTTGAAAATGGTTTTTCCTTACTCTTTGGTGCTTATTATTTTCAAGATGAGCAACTTTATAGTAAAGCAAAAACAATTTTATTAGAGGAGTTGGAAGAGCAAATATTGAGGGATGGTGCTCATTTTGAATTGAGTCCCATGTATCATCAGATTATGCTTTTTCGACTGATAGATTGTATTAACTTGATTCAAAATAATGATTGGAAGCAGCAAGAACTTTTGGAGTTTTTAACACAAAAAGCTGAAATGATGTTAGGGTGGATAAAAGTCATCAGTTACAAAGATGGCTCGATACCTCTTCTGAATGACAGTGCTAATAATATTGCTCCTACAACAGAAGCACTGTTGGGTTATGCTCAACGATTAAATCTTACAACTCAAGAAATGCAACTGCGTGAGAGTGGGTATAGAAAATTTTCGACGGATGTTTATGAGATGGTCTTAGATGTTGGAAATATTGGTCCAGATTATATTCCTGGGCATGCCCACAGTGATACTTTTAGTTTTGAGCTTAGAAGAGAGGGTAAACCTTTTATTGTAGATACCGGTTTGAGTACCTATGAGAGCAATGCACGAAGAACCTTAGAGCGTTCAACAGTTTCACATAATACTGTAGAAATTAATGGTCAAGATCAAAGTGAGGTATGGGGAGGATTCCGAGTTGCCAATAGAGCACGAGTGATTCATCTTAAAGAAGATGATAATTTTATAGAAGCAACACATGATGGATACAAAAGTGATACTATTTGGCATACTCGAAAATGGACCTATAAATCCAATACGATTGTTGTGGAAGATGATTTAAATAAAACAGCTCAAGCCATTGCTCGGTTCCATTTTCATCCGGATATTGAAGCGTCTGATATACTCAATGCTTTTAATCTAGGAAATAATAAATTTAAAATTGCTCGTTATAAGTATGCAGCAGAATTTAATAAAGAAATTGATGCTTATGTGCTTGAAGTAGCGTTTAGTAAATCTTTAAAGGTAGAAATAGTGGTGCCGTAGGGTGCATTTTAATGCACCTTGGGATAGCCACTACCTTATTTAGAAGGGAGCTCAAGCTCTCTTCTAAAAAGAAGTGCAGCAAAAGAGGTAAGCAGGGTAAGTAGTAAAATACTTATTCTGTCTAATGCCGATACGGAACTGGTTTCATAACTGTGACAACCACATGAACCATCAGTATGGTTAACGTCTACAATTCCACCTACTACAGTAGGTGTAGGATAGATTCCTATACCTTGGTAAGGGTTGTCTTGAGTTAGATTGATATTCATGATTTTTGCACTACTATCTGCGTCTGAGTTTATTGTGTCATCACTTCCTTGATTGGCTGTTGTAATGCTATGGTTTTGGGGAAAGTTTGTAAATTCTATACAGTATGCTCCGGCTACCAAATTGGTAAATTGATAAAAGCCCGTATTTGTTGTTGTGGTTGAAGCATTAATCTCACCGGTACAGTCAGCTGTGTTGTAGAGATTTACCGTAACTTCTGCAACACCCGGTTCATTATTATTTTGAACACCATCTTTATTGCTATCTAACCAGACGATTTGACCTAATGTATACGTTGTTGGTATTGTATTTGGTGTTGGGTAAATTCCCATATCTTCATCAGGGTCATTGGCTGTTAAATTAATATTGCTGATTTTAGTATTGCTGTCAGCATCAGAGTTAAGTGCATCATCACTTCCTTGATTGGCTGTTGTAATGCTGTAGTTGGCAGGTAACTCTGTAAAGGCTACACAGTAATCTCCGGTTGTCAAATTGCTGAATTGGTAAAAACCATTATTGAGTGTCGTTGTTGTTGCCTTAATATCACCACTACAGTCAGCTGTGGTATAAAGGTTTACTTTTACTTGTCCAACTCCAAGTTCACCGTTGTCTTGAATGCCATTTTTGTTGCTGTCTAGCCAGACCTTATCTCCTAAGGTGTAGGTTGCAACTGTTGGATAAATTCCCATATCTTTATCAGGGTCATTGGCAGTTAAATTAATATTGGTGATTTTAGCATTGCTGTCAGCATCAGAGTTAAGTGCATCATCACTTCCTTGATTGGCTGTTGTAATGGTGTGATTTTGAGGTAATTCTGTAAATGCTACACAGTATGATCCTGTTATCAAATTGCTAAATTGATAAAGTCCATCACTGCTTGTCGTTGTTGTGGCATTGAGATCACCGGTACAATCGGCTGTATTATAGAGAGTGACTTTAACTTGTCCAACTCCAAGTTCACCGTTGTCTTGAACGCCATTTTTATTGCTATCTAGCCAGACTTTATCTCCTAAGCTATAGGTTGTTGGAGTTGGGGTAGGTGGAGTTAAGTTTATGGGTTTGAATCCTATATCAAAACTGTGGTTATTGGCACCAGCTGTTAGTATGTCAGTGCTGTTAACAGAAACTTCAGCATTGCTCCCACTCATTGTCGCATCACTGTTATTTAGAAGTTTATTGGCTCCTTCTCCTCCATTATTTGAGCAGACTGTTAATTCTTTTCCATTGAGAGGTGTTTGTGTACTTAGGTTTGAAATGCGAAGCACGTAGTTTGTATTTGGTGTTAAATTAGAGAAAAGATAATGACCATTATCGGCTGATGTTGTAGTCTCTTGACTGTTGTTGTTTTTTATCAACTCAATATCAACATCATCAATACCTGATTCATTGGCATCTTGAATACAGTTACCGTTATCATCAGCCCAAATCCTGTTGCCTATTTCTAGTGGTGCAGGGGTAGACGAGATGTATTCTATATCTCCTAGACCATTTGCTTTTGATAGTGTTCCTTGGTTATTAGGTAAAGGGGTAGTATACACCCGTGCACCCCACTGCTTGATACCACTATCATTGTCCCAAGCTCCAATACCCCCGGAGTTGTGAAATCCATCCGTATAATTTTGTCCGGCTGTTCCTAAAGAATCACTACCTGCGATATGAAAACTGGAACCAAAGAAGATTTCAGCATGATGTAGGAAGTCATCGGAGTAGTATTCTCCTCCATTTGGACCATCAGGTGTTTGTGTGCCTGCACCTCCTGCCGTGCCATCAGTACAGATACCACTGCTCTCTAATTCGTAGTGTGTCCCTAGATTACAGAGTCGTAACTCCTCTCCTGCAGCAATGGTAGCAACCAAGTTGGTATCGGCTGTATTGTGGGGATTTCCCGACCTCCATCCATATTGATCGGCTGTTCGATCTTTAATACCGATGACCATATCGTATCGGTTGTCGTCTCTATCCAATACAAATTCAATATCACTGACCAATGGCGTTGGATAGAGCATAAGAGAGTCTCCGGTACCGGTATCTTTTTGCCATCGTTCATCAAATGTCCAAGGGTGCCACTCTGATGTTCTCGTTGCCGATTTATAAATCAGCCCTTGACGACTGTAATCTAGGTCAAATCGAGTCACTTCGCTTAAAAGAGACGGATTGTCCGGATTGAACTCGTAGATAATGGCTTCCATATCATCATGAGCATCATCTTGAATGGCTGTTGCATAGTTTGTAACGGTTCCTGCCGTAACAGCTTGAGAAAAGCTTGACTCTGCTGTACAGGTGACGCCTAAGTACATTTTTCCATTATGTGTGCCCAAGGCAAAAGGACGCCAATCACTCGCAACATTGGTACGACAATCGCTCTTTTTACTATCTAAGTTGTATTCTGCTGTAGCTCCTGCTGTAGGTATAGTCCCTTGAATAGGAGTGGAAAGCTCTACTGAGATTAAATTTTGTGTTTTTAAATTGACTGAAAAAAGTTTTGTTCCATCTGCTGACAGTTCTAAATCTCCAAGCCCCATTTTCCCAACTTCTGAACCAGAATTATCGTATAACCAACAAGTTAAATGGCTATCTGTTTGGTCATTACCGGTTCCTGTACATGTTACATTAGCCAAAGGGTGAGGGTCTGTCCCTGTTGCTGTATTAAAGTCGGTAAAAAGCGTAGCTGTTTGGGCATTTTGATTAATATGGTATATGGCTCCCGTTGTTGTCTCTGTGCCTGATGCATTGGGACCAAACCCTGAAGATGCTTTTTGAAAAGAGGAGACAAATAGAGCATTATCCGATTTTCTATGAGCAACTCCATACGTTGACCCCACTTGACCAAATGGTACCTGTATCGATTTGACAGGAGAGTTTCCATTGGAACCAAAAGGAATGGCAACGGTTCCTTTAGCTGTTGCAAAAATAGTACTAGAACCAATGGCTGGTCCAAATTTTGTTTCAGGTGTGAAAACCAAAGGTCTATCCGAACCTTGAAACTGTGGAATAAAATTTTCCGGGTTATGCAGTCCGAAGTTAACGTTTGTGTCTCCATTGTTAATAAATTGTACTGATGAGTTAAGGGTTGTACCCAGAGGACTCTCTTGGAGGTGTTTTGGCCAATTAGAGAATTCGACCCTTACGTTACCTGTGGTTGCCAAGTTCCAAGAGCCATCAGCTTGCGTGGTGGTACTCAGCACACTGTTGGCAGTTCCTATGGAATAGGCCGTTACTGTAATGCCTTCAACTCCCAATTCATTTGAGTCTTGAACTCCATAAGTATTTGAATTTAAGATGTCTCCGTTAATGGCTAAGTCTTCATGGACAATACCTCCAATACCGGCATGACAAATAATTGCTGTAAAAAATAATGTACCTAATCCAATAGTTGTTTTTATATTCATTTGATCTCCTCGTATACTTTATAAATGCTTTCTATTATACATAAATAACTTTTTTTCATAATAAAAATCCTGCTAACGTGTAATTGAGCGGTTTATCCGCTCCTATGGTT
>JAHJJU010000060.1 GCA_018822805.1 bacterium | reverse complement strand
GGCAAAGGGTCAAGACATGGCTTGACCCCTACAGGTCGCATAGGTTAAAAAATCTCTACAACCTATTGAACCCGTAGGGGCAGAGCCATGTCTCTGCCCTTTGTTGGCATAAAATTAATGTTTGTTGTGTATAAAATCCCCTAAAAATCGGGTCATATTGTAATCAGTAAAGAGGTGAGATTAAAAGTTTTAGAGAAAGTTTCAATCCCCTAAAAATCGGGTCATATTGTAATAACGAACAACTCATAAGCCCTGTTCTTGGGGCAAGTTTCAATCCCCTAAAAATCGGGTCATATTGTAATAGATTGGAATATGGATGAACTAAGATTTATGATGTTTCAATCCCCTAAGTCGGGTCATTGGTTTGTGAATATTTGATATAGTGGACATACATGAGGAGCACCAGACGGTTTCAATCCCCTAAGTCGGGTCATTGGTTTGTGAATCTCCCGATTGGCATTAAGGAGAAATGGACTGGTAACAAGTTTCAATCCCCTAAGTCGGGTCATTGGTTTGTGAATATCTGGTATTAAACCAATAACTAAAGATGATGAAGCTAAACGTTTCAATCCCCTAAGTCGGGTCATTGGTTTGTGAATCTTTAGGTAATCCGTACGCAATGAGAGATAACTCGTTTCAATCCCCTAAGTCGGGTCATTGGTTTGTGAATGTATTTGGTGAGACATATAAAGGTATCAATGCCTTAGCTGTTTCAATCCCCTAAGTCGGGTCATTGGTTTGTGAATATGCAGAGACTCGTAAGACCATCCATGCTAAAGCTAGTTTCAATCCCCTAAGTCGGGTCATTGGTTTGTGAATTTATTTGGTTCTATCATTTATGAGGGTACGTCGTTTCAATCCCCTAAGTCGGGTCATTGGTTTGTGAATTATGATTGGGGTGAAATGCGTGGTGGGTACAAGTACTATGTTTCAATCCCCTAAGTCGGGTCATTGGTTTGTGAATAAATAGAGAAGTCGTGAAAGTGGGAGAGAAATATATTTCTATGTTTCAATCCCCTAAGTCGGGTCATTGGTTTGTGAATCTACGACTGGGGTGAAATACGTTCAGGGTACAGGTACTATGGGTTTCAATCCCCTAAGTCGGGTCATTGGTTTGTGAATAAGAAGACTATCTGGCATTAAGTCAATAGAAGCTTCTGAGTTTCAATCCCCTAAGTCGGGTCATTGGTTTGTGAATGCCGTAATGCTTAAGGACCCTTTCAGGTATGATTGGGATGAGTTTCAATCCCCTAAGTCGGGTCATTGGTTTGTGAATACAATACGACTATAAAATAGATTATGAGGCTTACTAGTTTCAATCCCCTAAGTCGGGTCATTGGTTTGTGAATATTATGGAACTGTTAGCAAGACCGATGACTGAAATGTTTCAATCCCCTAAGTCGGGTCATTGGTTTGTGAATAAGTAAGCTAGACGATATAGAACGCATTGACGTGTTTCAATCCCCTAAGTCGGGTCATTGGTTTGTGAATCTATACCAGAGTCATTTGGTAATCTAAGTAAATTGTTTCAATCCCCTAAGTCGGGTCATTGGTTTGTGAATAGAGATTAAAGCCATTAAAAACATGGATAATCTCACGTCTGAGTTTCAATCCCCTAAGTCGGGTCATTGGTTTGTGAATGCGTGGTGGGTACAAGTACTATGGTACATTCAAGGTTTCAATCCCCTAAGTCGGGTCATTGGTTTGTGAATAATACAGCTACAGAATAGATTATGAGGCTTACTACCACTCGTTTCAATCCCCTAAGTCGGGTCATTGGTTTGTGAATAAGGATTGTACATGACTGATGGACTGGCTATAATCGTTTCAATCCCCTAAGTCGGGTCATTGGTTTGTGAATCAAAGTTCTACTTCTCCGAATCTGAAACAGATAAAGAAGTTTCAATCCCCTAAGTCGGGTCATTGGTTTGTGAATAAGTGGGAGTATCGAAGAAAAATTAAAGTTCTTCGTTTCAATCCCCTAAGTCGGGTCATTGGTTTGTGAATACGTGAAGGAGTGTTTTTAATAGTATCAGCGATGGTACGTTTCAATCCCCTAAGTCGGGTCATTGGTTTGTGAATTTATATAAGGAAATAAAATGAATGAAGAAGTAGGTTTCAATCCCCTAAGTCGGGTCATTGGTTTGTGAATAAAGCAGAAAGGTAGTCTCTAACCCTGTAAAAATGGAAATTGGTTTCAATCCCCTAAGTCGGGTCATTGGTTTGTGAATGAAGAAACTACTCTAATATTTAGAGTTAGTGATCTACCAATTTTATGTTTCAATCCCCTAAGTCGGGTCATTGGTTTGTGAATATATTGAATGATCGTAACCTAGAACTACCGTAAAATCAAGTTTCAATCCCCTAAGTCGGGTCATTGGTTTGTGAATTGTTATGAAGCAGTATCCAAGAGGATATCAAAAGATATGTTTCAATCCCCTAAGTCGGGTCATTGGTTTGTGAATACAGAAAACTTCTCGAGAAATCGATAAGTTTGAGGAAAAGCGTTTCAATCCCCTAAGTCGGGTCATTGGTTTGTGAATAAAGTAAATAAGATATTAGTTCCAAAGTCTATTACAAAAGTTTCAATCCCCTAAGTCGGGTCATTGGTTTGTGAATATTGGTGACAGATACTTTTCCACAAAATCAGAATTTTGTTTCAATCCCCTAAGTCGGGTCATTGGTTTGTGAATCTTAAAGGATTTATAATGCTAAAAATTTTCGGAAAACGTTTCAATCCCCTAAGTCGGGTCATTGGTTTGTGAATAGCCCATAAGCTGGGCAGTATTAAAAATATGTGAAACTATTAATTATCTTAACAGTGTTATTTTATGGAGCTTTTACAAAAAGTTTGTAAGTCTATGAAAAACTATACACCAACTTGGCTTGTTTTTTTCTTAAAGTCCCTAGATTTAGGGATTTGTTACTCAAAAAAAGTTTGTAACTCTCTTTAGGCTATGGCTGATTTTTAAGACTTACAAACTTTTAGCTACATCTAAGTTTCGCAACCCCCGAAAAATAGGCACTTAAAACTTAAAAAAAAATAAAAGTTTGTAAGTCTCAAAAGTTTTTTAAAAAAAGTGAGACTTACAAACTTTTTGAAATAGAGGCAAAAAAAGAGAAGCCCGAAATAGTAGGCTTCTCTTCGATTTTAGCTTAAAATAAACTTAGCAAAAAAGTTTGTAAATTGTTTTGTATCAAAAACGCCCCACAAAGCCCTTAAAATTAGGCTTTATACCCTTAATTACATGCGAAAGCTCCAACGCCTGTTCATCGATAATGGTGACAATTTTATACTTCCCTTTTCGCCACTTGGTTGGGGTGGCTAATCGCTCTTGTACATTTTCGGTAATCACTTTAACGCTCTTTTTGGTCAAACGCCCCTTACTTGAATGCAACGCTGTTCCATGATTCAAAATAGAAATTATCTCTCTATCGACTACCATTTGACGAAACAACTCCACCATATCAAAAACTAGTGTCGGTTTGTTAGCTTGAGAGGTGTGTAGAAATGAATGGTAGATATTGACACCAGTTTTAAGTAGAGCCGACTGAACTCTATGGTAAATAAATGCATACCCATAGTTGAGTGACTGATTAATAGCATCAGGAGCATTCAAAGTCTCTCGTTTAAACTGACGATTATCGATTAAAATACCAAATGATTTCCAGTATAGCACCGAAAGGCTACCCTCATACCCCATCAATGCAGGAACATCTTTGGCATTTTTTATCTTGTTAGCTATCCCCTCCATCTGTTCAATAGAGCGTTCTAACTCTTTAAAAGTCTCTATATCTTCACGCTCACGATAACGCGAATAGTACTTTATAAGATTTATCTGATTTTTCATCTTTGCTTTGATGATAGAGGTTGCTGTCTTTAGCCCTTTTTTGCTATTTTTCATATCTATCTGTTTGAGATGAAGCTCATTACTGATGTTTTCAAAATAGGTTATCTGAGCATAGGGTTTGCTTTTCTCTATAAAGTCGATGTCTATCTTGCGTTTGCTGCACTCTAAAATTAGATTAGAAGAGAGCGACACCCCTTTGGTCATAACAATAAGGCGTGTTACCCAGTTCACAGGTGAAGTCTGAATCACCTTCCCATACTCTTTGACCACAATCTTACCTTTGCTCATACTCACATACAACCCAAAACGGTTCAAAATAATCTCGGAGCTTTTTATCTGCTCTTGCAGAAAGTTGCTCTTTTTCTTTACCATCTTCTTTTCAGCATTTTCAAGTGGCTTCTCTAGGGTGATGGCTTCGTAGGCTCGTGCGACCAGATTGTGGGCGTGTTTCTGTTTCTCTTCTTGGGTGTTATGTTCTAAGTCTTGAAGCTCTACCAAGATTTGAATAAACTTTGATTTTTTATTTATCTCTTTACTTTTTTTGGCTAAAGCTATCTTTTTGACCAATATCTCATCGATATGTTCAGCTATCAGTATGAGTTGATGCTTGTCACTTAAGACTTTAAAATAATAATGACGAATTCCTAGCAAATATTCATTTACAAACGTTATAGATTGTTCAAGATTTTGCTTTTTAGTTTTTTGAGAAAGTGTCGAAAGTTTCTTTTGAAAACGCTCATTGTCCATCTGAATCGTTTCACCTTTAAAGCGTAATCCTAAAAACTCAAAACCGTTTTCTACACTGGCTAAATAACTTTTATCTTCACCAAATTTTAAATCAAGAGCTTTAAGATATACCGTAGCAATAGTCAAAACCTTTTTAGCCTCTTTTTCACTTTTGCTAAAAAAGAGCATATCATCAGCAAAGCGTACAAAGTCTATCCCTTTAGACTCTAAGGCTTGGTCAAAACTGTGCAGATAAAGATTAGACAAGACAGGAGAGAGGACATCACCTTGGTAGACCCCTTGGCTTTTGTCTACCCACTCATTCTGCTTCATCATCCCATTTTTTAGAAACAGCGAGATAAGCATAATAATTTTTTTGTCAGCTATCACCCTCTTTAGAACAATTAAGAGCTTCTCTTGATTGATACTATCAAAAAAATCATTGACATCAGCCTTAGCAATATATGAGTATTTTTTTAGAAAATCTTTAGTCCGATTAACAGCTTTTAACACACCTTTTCCTTTACGAAAAGCGTAAGATTTGTTATTGAGCTTGACAGCATCTAAAAGTGCTTCGGCAATAATCTTTTGAACCACTTTAGAGGTTATAGAAGCTTGAGCGAGTTTACGCATCTCTCCATTGCTCTTTGGTACTTCAAACCCACTCATGGGGTCTGGTATAAACCCTTTATTCAAACTTTTAAGAAACTCACCAGAGACTATCAGCTCTTTTACCTCACTGTACCCTCTTGTCTTTTTATAAAGTTCTAATGTGCTTAAAAGATTTTTGTTTGAAAAGAGTTTATCAAATTTTTTAGTTAACATAGCTACTCTTTTTTTCAAATGGATTGGGTCGTTTAGGATTTAAATCATACGACTTTTCAATGGTATCTGCTGAGAAAGCATAAATGCGAACAGAGTCATGCTTGTCACATAACTTTTTTATGCTCTTTAACAACGCTTCAAGCTTTGGCTTTTTAATATCTAACTCAAACACAGAGAAGTTAACACGGTAGCCGTAGCTCTCTAATAACGTGGCGACTTTGGTTCTATTTTTAGTGTTGCTGATGTCGTAGGTTAAAAGGAGTTTCATTTAAAACCTTTTATAAATATTCTATCAAAACTGCCTTTATTCAAAGCGTTTCAAATGCTTTACTTTACGCCGATAAACTTTTTTAGAGGGAACAGTAGTAGTATTTCCCCTTGCCTCTCTACGAACAATAGCCAATTTATGAAAATTTCTCACTTTCATTATTTCTCCTTTAAAATTTAGGGTTACCCACCATAACCTTGGTCTTAAGTACCCCATTAATAACCCGTTTATAATGGTATCCATCATCACAAAGCATAACAATCTCTTTGCCTGTAAGCTTCTGTGCATGGCTATTTGAAATAAAATACTTCGCCCCACCATTGGCAACAATAAAACGTTCAGCAGATTCACTCACTTCCATCCATGTGTTGTTAAACGTTATTTTAAACAAATAAGAGAGCATGGTCTTAGTATGCTCTTTAAGAGGTCGATTAAGCTGATGTGACAGTGCCAATGCAACCATTTTCAATCCTCTCTTTGCCTTATAAACCACCACACCAACAATATTCTCTTGATAATAAATCACCTTCCAAACAGCCGTGTTGCTCACAAGTTCATCAGCACAAGAAAAGTGTAATCCACCTTGCACGTTCTTATAAGCATTTTGAAGCATTGTAAAAACCTCATCAGCCAAATATGCCCGTTCAGCTCTACAAGTAACCGTCTCAGTGTGCAGGGTTTCCCATAAAACCAAATGTTCATATTTCATAATTTTATCCTCTGTTTTGATAAGAGAAGTATAGGAAAAGAAAAGGACAAAAGGTGTCTAGTTGAAATATTATTTAAACTATTTTTTTAATTTAATTAATTTTCTATTGCTCCCATTAATCAAACCATGAGCCAATAGCACTAAAAACATCTCCTACCACCTCAATAGGTGCCGAGACCACATCTATGACTGTATTTATCGTACCACCTATAAGTTCTGCTCCAGCATCCAATACCTCACCATCACTTAACTTATCAAAAGTACTACCTACCGTATCAAACACTCCCACAACAGCAGACTCTAATGGTTTAGCAACCAAGTCTCCAACAGATCCTACAACCGTATTAACACTATCAGGTAATCCTATGTACTCCCCCACATATTTAGCACCTGTAGAAGCTATGGTCACAACACCCAATGTACTTCCAGCAACTTTGGCTACATTTCCACCTAATACGCCTACTCTAGCTGCTCCATGAGCTACTCCATGTGCCGTATTGCTTACTTGATTGGAACTCTTTTTACCTTTAATACAATAGTTAACAAACTGCTCACAGTTATTAGAAAAAAGACAATATCCCTCCTCACCAACATACTCCTTTGCTCTACTAATAGCCTCACTAGGATTAGATGCTTGTCGCTTCACACGAATACTATTACCATCAGAAAAATATGACAAAGAGGTACAAAGTACACCACCACCTTTTCTACTTAGATGTATCACTTCACCATTACCAATATATAGCCCATGATGCTCTGTCATACCTACAATATCAATGTTTGTCACAAGATGATTACCTCTACTGTATGTTGCCATAATTTTGTCCTTAAATTTAATTTAAAAAGAATTCACCTCAAAAAGAGGCACAGAGGACTTAAGCTTTATCTTTCTCAGATAAAACTTCCTTACCAGCGACAACTACAGCAACAACTGTAATAAGCTGAACACACAATGGAATGGGTATCATGGAATCTCCTTTAAATCGTTTGATAGGAGTATTATAGGAAATTAACCAGACAAAAGCTGTCTAGTTGAGGTGGTTTTCTAAAGTAGCATTTAATTTTTTAATATACGATTCTTTAAGCTCTAATGGCTCAATAATTATCAAGTCAGGCATCCATTTTTGTATAAAAGGGAAAATCTCTAACTCTTGCGTGTAGTTTATGGTAAACAAAACCCCACCATCGTCACAGGTTTCTAAAAAGGTTTGAGAGAGAAGAAACTTTTTCATATCTTTTTCAAAATATTTGGCAATGTTGGGTGTGGCTTTTATGGTTGCTACTTTGGGTGCAACATCATAAAGTGTCATGCTGTTTTGAGCTCTTGCCAAAAAGTCCAAATAGGGTTGAATATCGTTTCTATGAAACGTACTTTTAGAGGCATAGTTCACCTCAGCAATAAAACTCAACCGTCTAAAGAGCAACTTTTTTGTATCATCTATCAAAATCAAATACCAGTTATTGTCCATAAAAACCAACTTAATACATTTTGCATTTTTATACACCGTTGTTGAGTCATAAGTGTAAACAATATCTCGATACTCAGAGTTACGAATGGCTAATTTTAATTTTTTAAATATCTCTTTAGCGTGTTCACTCTGTAGCTCTTCCATAATGGAATTTTTAAACAAAAAAATATGCTCATCATTTTTGGCTATCTTAGAAAGTGTCCCCTTTTCCAACTCTTTAAATATCTCAGGGTCAAACTCTTGTGCCATTAAAAAGAGTTGTGAAATGTTTTCACTATTTTTAATAAACTCATTAAAAATATCAGAAATAGAAATCAGTTTCCAAACATTTTGTTTCCCTCTTTTAATGGTAATAATATGGTCATAAAGCGACTCTATATCTTTAAGATATCGCTCCAATGTCTTTTTATCACACGCAAATTCTTGTAAAATATCCTTATCCTGAGAATTTATCTCTTTTTGAACAAGGAAACGTTCCATTAACTTGAAGAGTGCGTTTGTTTTTTTGTTTATTGCCATTTGTTATTTAACCTATCTACCGTACTTTTTTTATCAAAGAGTTTTGCTGTTGAAAAAATATCTTTATCGATACATAAATCCTTAAATCGACTCAAATGACTTTGATAAGACTGTTTTACGTTTCCTATACTGTTACTACTATTGCCATGAGCTAGATTGTTTCTTAATGCCTCTAAGTCTTGTATAAACTTTTCAAACTTATGTATATGACTGACATCATCTAAATACTCTATAATAGTGTTTTTCACTTTATCATTGGCAATAAAAAGACGTTCATCACTCACATGAAATCTATTTTGAATTTTGACCAAAGTTCTTATTTGGTTTGTCATTGTATACGTAGAATATATATTTTCAGGTTTTCTTTTTTGTGCTATAAATCCATAATACTCTTTGGTTCTTTTATCAACCATATCTATATTAGAAAGTGACTCTAAACAGTAAAAACCAACAGACTCAAAAAGCAATGTAATGGCATTGAGCTGATAACCTCGTGTATCCATAATTTTTGAAATTTCATAAAGTTTTTGCCACTCTGAAGCATATTTTAACTGTCGTATATCTTCTAAATGCAAAATAATATCTTCAATATAATGTTTAAAATTTTCAACTGCCTTATCTTTTTGAAGCTTTTCTAAATTATCAATAATATCTGATATTAAACTACCTTCGATTAATGGCTTTAAAGAGTTTGACAAAAAATGATGAGAAAAATCACTTAACTCTTTAGCTATTTTTTTATAAAGTTGATTTTTAAAGCGAATATTAGATGAAACTGTATAATTTTGATTGAAACTAGAGAGCATAAATGATAAATTTGCCAACTCTAAATACTCTTTTAAATCTACAACTTCATACTTAGAAAACTTCTCTATCTCTTTAGCAAAGAAAATATACTCTATTTTTTTAGGGTCTTTAATATTTTGCATAATCATATCGACAGTTGCTAAAATTGGTAAATGTCTAAAACCGTGACTTACATCTATAATAACTCTATCATATTTCTCGATAACTTTATTATATTTTTCTAAAAAAAAGGAATATTTAGCTTCAGCTTCACCATCAATATTAGAAATAAAAAACCCATTGTCTTCTATCTTAAAATCTAAATGTTCATAATCTAAAACCTTAGATTGAATCTTTTGAGCATCTTCGGTATAGATACACTCAATTGTTCCATAACTATCTTTTAAATTATCAATTAAAAGAGGTAACATATTGGTGTATCTATCTCTTTTTACAGAGAAGTCCTCTTTTAAGCTATCAGATAAAAAATACTCTGCTTTCTCTTGTCCCTCTCTTGGTACACCTATTGTTCCTAAAATCGTAATAACTGCTCTTTTCATCTATTCCCCCCATTCCCTAATATTGTCTAAAAATTACGTGCTGAAATACAGAGCGTTTTACAATTGTATCTCCATCTTGTATCTCTTCTACATTGCGTTTGGTGGTTGCGTAAACAGCCACTCCACCCAATGACTTTACAAATGAAGCCATGGAACACGTTGCCCCAAAATCTCCTTGCACCAGTGCCACATCGTCTACCTCAATATGCTCGATCATGTAGTCACGAATAGGCTGTAAATAGTCCGACAAACATTCAAGCTCGGCAGGAACATTCGACCAAAGTTCTTGTAACCCTTTGGGGAGTTCCACAAACGTTTCGACCCCTAAAGTATCTTTTGCATCTTCCAATTGGATTGCGGTTAAGGTATGAGAAAAAAGTAAAAATAGCTTTTTCATGGTTATTAAAATCCTTTATTATTTATGGGAAAAGTATACTCTTTTATTGGGACAAAACCTGTCTGGTTAGCCACTAAAAAAGACTTTTAGCTTGAACATTGAGCCATGTAATTTTTAACAAAGCCATTTTTCCCCATACTTTCAGAAAACCTTCCAAAATCATCACAGTAAGACAACTGGGCTAAGTGTTTTAAAAACTCTGGCTTCTCTTGGAATTTTTTATAGATTTTTTCAGAATCGGTTTCTTTATAGAGATAAGCGTGTAAAGATATAAGCTCTAAAACCTCTATTGACTCTTCTTCTGTAAGCATCTCTCTGCTCACCAAATCCGCCACCAAAGGTTTTGCCAACGTAGCAGAAAGCTCTTCGTGACCAAAAAACTGAACATGATTGTTTTGAACATTAATTTTCCGAGATTGTGGTTTGCCAAGGTCATGCAAAAGTGCTGAAACCTGCACCACCCTATCGTAACCTTTAAGCTCGGCTATTTTACACACCAACATGGTATGAGACCAACAATCACCCTCAACATGATAAGGATTTGTATCGGTATCGTCAAAATTATGATGGCACTCCAAAAGAGCTTTTTTATATTCGGGGTAAGTAGTTTGAAACCAATGTAAAAGTTGAACCATTATTATTACCTATTTTTCAATAAGTATAATGATAAGAAAAGACAAGAGCTGTCCATTATCATAAAATTAATATTTTGTCTTTATCAATGTTGGCATCAAAATACAAATTTCAAACATTCAAATTCATTGGCATATTGGGCATCGGGTCAAGACACGGCTTGACCCCTACAAGTCGCATAGGTTAAAAAATCTCTACAACCTATTGAACCCCGTAGGGGCAGAGCCATGTCTCTGCCCTTTGTTCGCATAAAATTAATGTTTATTGTGTATAAAATTACGATACGACTCAAAACCCCTTGGTTAAAAAGCTCTTCAACCTCTACAATAAGCTTCTGCAAATCCTCTTTTATATCGACAAAATTCTTTTTTTGGTTAATGTGAGCCAAAGCATTTCTGCGTTTTCTTAGTCGATTGTAGAGCCTGTTGACGTGTTTAAACTCCTCTTCTACTTTGCCAATCAAGTTAGAGATATGTTTTAGCTCCTCATTGGCTTGTATTCCAGCCAACTCATTTTTTAGAAAAGCATAGTTTTTCTCTACCACTTTGATGTCATTGGAGAGCAGTGACTCGGAAAACTCTTCAAAGATTTGGCTGTTGAGAAGCTTCATACTTTTTACAAGTATAAAGTTGAGCATGCGTATAAAACCTATAAGCAAAAGTAAAATCTGAGTAATCTCTATATACTCATCCAAAAAGATGTAAGTCTACTCTTTGTACTGAACCTTTCCCTTTTCGTCTCGTTTTGGACTACAGTTTACAGGGTTAAAAAATGCCTCTGATGTCCCTAAGATACTTACAATCATCGTGAAAACTCCTTATAAAAGTCAATATTGTAGTTCTGCTCACTCCCTTCTATGGGCTGGTTGGTCTCATCATACGCCGAAGAGAGATACTCCACCCCGATGTTTTCAAACTTTGCCAACTCAAAGAGTATAATTGAAGTCGAAGCTTTACCTGTAGAGATGTTGAGTGTTATCTCTTTGGTTTCATCGGTATGAGCCAAAATCTCTCTAAACTTATAGTGTATCTCCCTAGGATTCTCCAGACTGGTCAAGATATACTCTTTGAGTTCAATCTCTCTGCTTTTCAAAAACGCTTTTATCTCACTATAGACTTCATCACGAGGAAACCTCTTCTCTTTCAAAATATGTATGGTGTGCAATTTATGTTTACCAATAATCTTACGTAAATGATCAACATTGGAGGGAGTGACGAGTATCATCACCTCTTTATTGGTCGAAAGCTCTTTGACAATCTTTAACTCCTGTCTACCTAAATAGAGATACATCACATAAACCACCAAAAACATCCCTATTGATATAAAGAGCTTACCAAAACTCTGCGTCTCGATAATATCTACAATACCATCAGCAAAAATCCCAATGGCTGCCAAAAATATCACCACCACAAAGAGTGATTTTATGGGAGCGTATTCGTTTAAGCCTATGGCTCCAAGTAGGTCTTTTTTTATTTTCATTGTTTGTCTCCCACTTTTATACTATAAATCATCGGCATTAAAGTAGTATCTGTTGAAATTAACTTAGATATCTCTCTTTGGTCATCTTCTATGTATAAATGAAACCAACTCAATTTTGCACACACTGTCTGCAAAATTTCAATGTTTGGAAAAACCTGTGCAAATTTAACCATATTTGCCAAGTTTCTTTTTGAATATCCAGCACCAAACTCCGTAACTAACTGTTTTGATAACTGAGGAATAATATCTTTCCCATACTCAGCCCGTTCACTTCTGAGTATCTCTTCATCTATCTGCTTCCCAATATGCCAATACATCAAAGTCAAAGAGCTATTGACAGTAACAGCGACCTTGGCTCTGGTCTCTTCTATCAGCTCTTTGATACTCTTAAAAAGATGGTTGGTTGTTTTTAACTCTTTCATATTTGCTCCATATTTTGGTATGGGTTATTTTAACTTGTTTTGTGAATTTATGTTTAAAATATGTCAGATTGTCATGGTTTTAACTTAAGTTCCATTTATAATTTTTTCAAACCTGTCCTGCCCCAACCATTTAGTCATCAATTTACTACTTCTTATAAACTGTTTTTTCTTTTTAGCATTTAGATTAGGGTATACCTTTTTTATCACCTCTTCAAGTAAATCCTTGTCCTCATCACTCGGATTCTGAACAGACGTTATCACTCTCTCTATGCTTTTCCCATCATCAACTTGAGAAAAATCTAATTTTTGATTAGTAGCTTTTGGTTTAGAAGCATTCATATCTACTAACTCTTTTTTGGCTTCAGAAATTTTTGATGAGTTTGGATAGTCTTCTATAAATCTATTCAATGCATCTTTTAGATAGTTCTTATTACTTGGGTGATGGATTTTTTCCCACTTATCATCGGCTTCTTTTTGAACTTTTTGAGCTTTGGTTTTTTGTGCTTTATCATTTATATCATCTATAAGTTTTTTAGCCTTTTCTATATATTCTGAATATCCATCATATTTAGATATAAAAGATTCTATCAAAGCAATATTATCAGTTCTTAGTACTACCCTATACTCATCATCATGCTCTTTTTGCTTTTTTCTTACTTCTTTATACTCTTCTTGTTTTTTTAGAAACTCTCTATTTTTTATCTCTAGCTCTTTTTTCTCTTCTTGACTTATAAGCGTGTTAATATTTATGGTATTAATGCCATTTAGTTCTGTATAACATCGAAGATAATCTTTAGTTTTTGATTTATTATTAGAAAATTCCTCTAACTTCATATATTTTAGTTTAGAGTTTCCACTATTATTTTGTTCTGTTGCCATAGATAAAAGCTCTTTTAACTGAACACTATCTTGCCAATCTAAAATCTGTTCAGTTATATATAGTTCAAACTCTTTTATATATGAAGTAATATCATCAATCCCTTTTAATTTAACTTCTATCTTACCATAGCCCAATGGTTTAGCCATACCAATAGTATGGTATGTATTTGAGGTATTATGAAATGTAAGTGCTGAAAGAATCGCTCCTAACTCTGCTTTTTTTAGATTGTGATAACGAAGTTTTCCTTGAAACACTACTCCATCGCTTAATGGTGTGAAAGTTGTTCCTACATTTTCATTACCTGTATCTTCTGTTTGTGTTGTCGTGTTTCCTCTGTGAATTGGGTATCGTTTCCACCCAGCTATATCAAAACTACCATCCATAAATGTTTTAAAATTTGTATTATATTGTCTGACATATATCGGATAATATGATGCCCTTGGTGTCCCTAATATCTCTGTTCTTTGTTGTAGAGGCTCAGCATTTTCTATAGCCTTAAAATGACTAAACTGTACTCTTCCTTTTAAAGCCTCTTTTTTCTTTTCATTGATATATCCAAAAATAGTTTGAGCCAAGTCTGCTCTATCATCAAAATGTATACTATCTATTCCATCTTTTACGCTATGTTTGTATGGTAGTTTATAGAGATACGATAATCCAAAATGTAAAATATTTTTACCACTCTTTTGGAAAAATACAGGCACTTTTTCACCACTATAAAGCTTCTCTTTCCAGTATTTCCAATCAGGTGACTCTTTTGGTTCTGTATCTCTACCATCAAAATAGGCAAATTTAAAATTTTCAAATACTTTTTTATCTACTTCTAATTTGGATTTTACATCAAAAAATAGAAACTCAAACCCCTTTCCATCTCCCATTTTACCTGTATTTTTTCTTGGAGTTGGTTGCCCTGTAAGAACTAACGAAGCTCTCTTTCTTCCACTGCTATTAAACTTGAAAAACTCTCGTTTATCATATTTTAAATTTTTAGCAGAACGATACATATCTCCAACACTAATAGTATGAATGTTTCCATCTACTAGATTATATTTATACTCTGATGTTTTTTCAAACCCCTCCCTATGAAACTTTGAAGCAAAATCAACTCCCAAAGCTCTATCTATCTCATTATGATGGATTCTTCCTGGTATACCACAATCTTCAATAATATAACACTCTCCATCTTTTTTAAGCCATCCACACTGAGTAAATGGCTCATCAATCAGGTTCATCTGTGTCATATAAAAGTTTTTAGCACTTGATAAATCCCTTACAGCATAAGTATCATTATCAAACTGCCTCATCTTAGAAAAACTCATAATCTCTAAAACATTACGAACCATCCCCTTAACAGATGAACTGGGAATATAATACTCTCCATTATAGTTACAAAATTCTGTTGATGGGTTATTTTTATCACTTGAATGATTCCGTATAAAAATAGGAGATTTAGCCGTAATAGTAATATTGATCACCCCACTTTGGCTATCTTCAAAAGGAATATCATGACTAACCTGCTCAGCCCAATCAGGGAAAAAAACCTTTTCACTCAACGGTACAAAATTAAATGGTGCTGTTATCATGACTTATCTCCTTTTTTAAATCCTGCAAAAACTACTTTTTTTAGCTTTTTCACCTTCATATTGGCACAATACTTATCTGCCTCTTCTTCCCATATCTGAGCCATATTGATTTGCAAATTAGAGATAGCATGAAAAGTCTCTAACTCTGCACTGCTTATATCGGTGGTAGAAACCAACCAGTCAGCATTGAGCTGTCGTATCATTATGCTCTCACTTCCTTTACAAAAATGAGCCTCATAGACAAATCCATCTTTGGCATCAGCAGTGTCAATATCCTTAGCCTTTGGAAAAATATCTTTCTTTAAATCAATCGCTCTATGGGAAAACTGTACGAACCCCTCATACTCTTTTAGTGTATTGATATACTCTATAATTTCACTTCTATTTTTTCTCATGACTTACTCCAAGTTCCACTAAATACTCCATGCCCCTTAGTCGTTGCACCACCAAGAGCCAACATCCCACTGCATACATCATCTAAACTCTGTTCAAACGCTTTAACAAATGGCTCTTCTACACCATTTTCTAGCAGTATTTCAATACTCCACTCATCTCTTTGGGCTATGGTCTTCTCTTGAAACAATGCCCCATCGATTCCCCCACCTGTAAAACGGTCTATGGCTACATGGTCAAAAACTTTTGTCTCTTCTTTATCTTCTTTGAAGCAATCTGAAAACATGACTTTTCCTTTCTGTCCAAGCTCTGTTTTTTTATCTTCTGATAATTCTTTTTTATGTCCAAAGAGAGCCTTAACTGCATCATTTTTTTCATCTACTTGAGTATAGTCTTTACCTTGTTCTAACATCTCTTTATTATAATGAAATGCTGTTCTATGAGACAATGCCCCTTTAACAGAACTAGCAGGAATGAGTATCTGTTTATCTGTCAACTCTCTTGATTTATAATCCACAACTTTTTCATAAACAGGTGTTTGGTCTGCTTCATCATCTCCAAAACCACTTCCAAACATAAAGAAGTCATCTGGTTTGATTATTAGTCTATACTCTGTATGGCTTTTGGATTTGGTGGTCGATAAATTGACCCTTTTCAATTCACTATTTAAACTGTTTGAATAGTCTGCTAACTGTTGAGGTGTTTCAATGATTACTGTGCTTATCTCTAAAACTTTAAATTTTCCAAATCCTTTGGTGCTTCCTCCACCTAAACGAAATGAACTACTCTGCAAAAGTTCCAATAGCTTTTTAAAGACATTACTATCTTCTAAAACTTCTATACTAAACTTAAACTCTGTACCTTTGTAAACAACCTCTTCATCAAATTTACTATACTCTTTTGAACTGCCTGTTACACCTCTATGGTCTATCTTGGTATGTTCTCTTATGGGTAAGTTATCAAACAGTTTTAAAAATGGTGTTTTCTCTAAAAGCAACCCCTCATTCACTCTTTTATTCTCATCAAGCAGTAGGGCATTAGAAAAAATCACGTGTGACCCCTCTGATAAATCTTTCTCTCTTTTTTCATCCATTCGCTGAAATCCAAAAAGGTCATCATTATCATAAACATCCCGATAATGTTTTCGTAAAACTCCTGCTATACTTGTTCCTAAAATCATTGGCAACCCATTCCAATCTTTTTGAATAGGACTATCTTGTAAAAAGTCACTACCGTTAGAGCCAACTTTTAAGGGAGTATCAGCTTTTATGGTTATGTGAGCTATATGTCGTCTAGTCATTTGTACTCTCCTCTTTTGGCATCTGTATCGCAACCAATTTTATAAACTCTAAACTATACTTCTCTTCAGATAACAGTGTATCTATTTGTGTTTTTGACCATGAGACCTTTCCACTTGAGATGTACACTTCTATCTCATCTAAAAAATTTTTACTTCCATTACTACAGATAGAACGGATTGTTCCCCATTGAGCGTTTTTGATATTTTTATAAAGAAGTTTATTGTCGACTATAAACTTCTGTACTTTATCAGCTAACGCTAAATTTTTTATACTTTTATTATGTCTATTGACTAAAAATTGAACTGTATTATTATTTTCAAATTTTTTCTCTATCTTTTCTCTTTGGTCTTTTTGGTTACCATCTTTCTTTTTCTCAACGAGTTTTATTTCTCCACTCTTTATCAGAAATGGAGGATTTATAAGCAACTCACCAAACCCATCTGCCAAGTACACCCCAACACCTTGTTGAAGTGCTATTAACTGTTCAGGGGTTACACTTTCAAGGACAATTACACTCCCTTTTTCTATAACCATTCGTTCATAGGTTTTGGTTTTCATTGCTCCATTGTAAGGAGTAAAAGAGGAGGTTCTGATTTGACACTTATCATAAACCACATTTACCCCTTCAACCAAATAGTTTAAATCATAAGTAGCATTCCCCTCTTTATCTACTAAAGCCAACCTACTCTTTGCATAGAGTATAACTTCTCCAGTCATCTTAGGAGTCTCAGAGCTATTTTTTCTTGTGCCAATATAGGTTATCTTTATAGCTCCATACTGTGATGATTTTGATTTTCCTAGACGCTTTGAACTCTCTAAAGTACGCTTGATTAGGGCTATATCATCACTACTTATACGAGACTCATCATAACGAACCACAAACTGCCACTTTGTACCAGAAGAAATAGCTGAATATCCATACATTGAACTGGTTTTACTCCTTCGGTTAGCAGTATCATACGCAGACTTTTGAGCATAGTTATAGTCAATATATTTAACCTTTAATCCATCACTTATATCAGGAAAGATGTACCCTTTTCTCATCTGTTCAAGCTGCCCCTTATTCTCTGTCAAGAAATGGTGATGATATATCGCTTTCTCATTTAGTTTTGGATGAAACAGTGAAAAGGGCATCTTAATATACTCTTGCCCATCTACTAAGAGTCTTGCATCTCCAAAACGAACAGATCCACTATGAAAAACATTGAAACTATCTTGGAAATCATCATATTTATTAGCAACCATTCCCAAAAAGTTAGACCCAGGTATAAACTCTAACTTCTCTATACTCCCCTCTGTATTTGAGGTTGCAGGAAGAACGATATCACTTAGAAACTCTACTTCAAATAGTAATGACTTCATTATTTACCCTCCACTATGCTTATCTCACATCGACCCAAACCACGATTGCGATTGAGTCCCATTCGTTTTATCATTTTTAATGACTGCTTCATCTTCTCTTGATACTCATCTGGTATATCATCAATCACACCTTCTAGTGTGATAGGTACAACTACCTCAATCTCTCTTAATGAATTATCAACAGCTATATCTCTTTTTTCAATCTGTTTGCCATCTTTAAATTTATCTTTTTTACCTATTTTTGTAGAGGCTATTACATCATAAAGCCTCTCTTGCAGTCCATACTCTATAATCTCTTCTCTAGTCTCTTTAGAGAGTTCTACATTTGAGAAATAACACTCCCCCATATCAATCTCTTCAGCTCCAAAACATTTTTTTACAAAAGCTTTATCACCTAAAATCTCAGCCATTTCCCGAGCTAAACCTTTGAGTGTTTTTCCTGAAACATAAGGAATTCCCTTTGTATCTTTGGTTACTGTACTGTCTAATTTCGCACCAGCACTTAACCCTGAACTCATGTGCCAATAGTCTAGAAATTTTATCTCATAGTGTAAAGTCATTATTTTGCCTCCGTTACTGAGAGTATTTGTAGTATGTCATAGATAGGTGTTCTCCACTCTCCATCTTTTTGAATAATCAACTTCTCATTTGAGAGCTCTTTATTAAGTTTTTGTAAGTTCCTATCCATTATTTCACAGTTCCACTCTCCACTCTGTTCTATCATCAAATTAATGCGTTTTAATAAATTTTCAGCATAACCACTGCTTTTATGCAGTTCACTCATCCAATTTCTAAGTCTAGTTATAGGACTACCCTCACAGGCATATGCTCCAACACTGTTTAAAAAATCAATAATCAAAGGTTCTGTAGCTTTATTTAAATAATAAGGTCCAAAATCACAACGAATGGAACATTTATCATTGGTAATAGTCAACTCATCATCAACAAACTTACTCCACTTTTGGAAATTTGAACTCTGAATATTATGAAACATCACACAAGAGGCTTCACGATTAGCATGATTTTTAGACTCTTTACAAAGAGCCTCTGCTAAATCTACAGCATAATGAAAAGGGTATTTCTCATTGGTATAAGCGATACCTGCACAAGCAGTTAATTTATCAGTTAAACCATTTAACTCTTTTATATTTGCTGTATTTTTTTCAAAATTTTCCAAGTATCTTTGGGTAAAACCCAAAGCTTCATTGGCATCACAAATAACCGTTAAATCATCTCCACCCAAAATCACCTCTCGTATCTTCATACCCTCTGTTTTAGCATCTTCAAATGCTTGTCGTGTGGCTTTATCTAAGGCTACTGAGAATGTACTCAACTTCTCTTTTAGTTCAGGTACAAGCTTTCCTAAACCATTACCATCAGCATGAATAACAGCCAATTTATTTTTACCATTTGATAGAGCAGAAAGTTCTTTTAACTCTTTAAAATTTTTATCTTTTTTTCTATTTTCTTCAAACCATTCAGTATAAGCTTTTCTTTTTTGAAAAGTAGCTTTGTCTAATTTTTCATTTCGTTTATCATAATCATAAATAGGCTTTGCAGTTTTTGGATTTAACTCCATAATATTTAAACTAGCGTCTAAAGGAATAGAGGGTTTATTTCGTTGAATCTTTAAACAATCATCAAGTCTCCTAAACTCCTCTTTGGTAGGCTTATCACCTGAAATCTCAATAAGAGCTTGGGAGACGGTAATACCATAAGCCTCTTGTTGAATATTTTTAGAAAAATGTTTAACAACATCTTCGCAACTCTCTTTATCATCAAAAAGTGCTTTAACATTTCCTGCTGCATTAAGAAGTATATGTTTATCCTCTTTGTTATAGTTGGGAAAATCCCTAAACTTCTCCTCTATACTCTTGATTATCTCACTCGCACCAACAATCTCTTGCAGTTTATTAGTTTTGAAAATAAACCCCTGAATCCCCTGCACACTCGCACCATATAAATACTTTCCCATTCTCATCCTTTCTCTTAAATTTGTTTGATAAAATCCATTGGTCGATAAATCGACCCTACAGTTATACACATAAGTTCGCGTAGGGTCGGTGAACCGACCAAAAATCAAATATCCTCAACCTCAATCCTCCCAAGTCCCATAACCGTCTGTTTCCCAACACCGATTATCTCACCCAGTTTCAAGAGCCTATAACTCTGCTCATCTATCCCCATTACGGCTATCTCGCCTACTACGCCATCCATATTCATCTTTGTCTTTTGTCGGTTGCTTTTTCTTATCAGCTCTTGATATTTCAACATCTTTAATATTGTTAGGTAGCTTGGTTTATACTCTAGTTTATATACCTTGTTCCCATAAAAAATCTCCTGCTCTCTTTGGTAAATGGAGCGTAGGATATCTTCTATATCTACATCGTCTCTTAGGAATCGATTGCTCTTTTTGATTCTAAGGGGTGTTTTTAATTTTATCTTGATATTTGGACAGAAATTGTCCAGTTGGGGTGCTTTTGAGTTTTGTTCAATAAAATCGAACTTACGGAACTCTTTACCGTCGTAGATTTCTTCTCCATCTACCTTGATGGTGAAGTCGCTAATCTTCGCTTTATCTCGCCCTAAACCCTGCTCTGTAAACATCTGATGAATCGCACTTAAAACATAGGGTAACTTTGTACAAGCATCACTAAAAAGGTAGAGTCCAAAGCTGTAATCTTTTTTGCCAAGCTCAATATCCAATCGGTAGTTATGGGCTACATTTTTTTCTTCATAGAACGCATAAAAGAGACAATTATTTTTAGCAAAACAGTTGTCACACATATAAGAGGGGTTAATGCAGACTACTTTTTTTAGTGCATAACCTAAAGCTCCACGGAACATGGAGCCGGTAAAGTAGCTGTGGTTTTTTTTTGTTTGGGTTTCTATTTTTATGTGATGATGGTTCATAACATTTATTATAATGATTTTTTACGAAAAATCTATTCGTTTTAAGCAAATAGTACGAGGGAATTTCATATTTAATTGAAGAAATTAAATTTTATAATAAATCTACAACATAGAGCAACATTTTTTGTAGAGAAAAGGCTCTATTTCCCTTCCAACATCTCTTCAAGTTCAATTTCACCTAAGGGTTTGTCATCTTTTGGAAGGCGTAAGCTCTCTCTAAATTCATGAAAAAAATTTCGATTAAAAAGCATATTGATCACCATTACGACGGTTAAAGTAATGAGGGCTCCAGCCATGGCAAGCATCATGTCTTTTTGAGCATCCCAAATGTCACCTTGGGAACCTAAAAAAGCTGTTCCTGCATCAGGATCTACTACGGCTGCTGCACCCCACTCTACAACCTCGTAAAAACCTGCAAAGGCAGAAATGACCATAAACGGAACAAAGTAACTCCAGAATCCTTTGGTTTTTCCTAAACGTACACAAATTTCACGAACAGGGTAAACCAACCACAAACCAAAAAGGTAGTGAACCAATCGGTCGTACATGTTTCTATCGGTTCCTAGCCACTCCCCAAGCGTCACTCCCCAAGGAACTTCGGCATAGGTATAGTGCGAACCAATCACATGTAAAATCGCAAAAAGGGCAATAAACACATATGACAACATCGAGAACTCAAATGAACGTGCTGTCAAAAAGATAATGGGCAAAAAGATCACAACCAAAACATTTTCTAAAACCCAGTCACTATAATGCAAAGGCTCTATGGCTGCCCAACTCCACACAATGACAAAGAGTAGTGTTAAAAGCGTATAAATAATTTTTTTTGTCATAGTAAACTCCTCGTTAAAATCATAGAATTATGCTCAGCTACTTACACCTTTTTAAAAGCACAAATTTGTGTCGCTAAAAGTTCGGTAATGGTCTCACGTCTGTTAATAACATGGGTAATATCTAAATCTTTAATGCTATCTTCTTGCGATTGATTTTTAACCGTTACCACGGAGTTAATCTTCTTACCAAAAGAGTGAATGTTTTCACAAATAAGTCTGAGCTGATGAGGATTATTTACCGTGGTAACCACGGCCATAGACTCTTTGATATTAAAGTGTTCCAGTATACTTTTTTGTGCTGCATTGGCTAAAAATATAGACTCTTCACCATCGGCAATGGCTTGGTCTACCAACTTCACATCGTGTTCTAAAATAATGTATAAAATATTTTTTTTCTTCAAACGTTCTACCAACTGCCTACCCACAGCCCCATAACCACACACAATAAGGTGATCTTTATAACCCGTAGAAACCAACGCTCTTTCACGTAACTGTGTGGGTTCGACAAAAAGTAGATCGGCTAGTGTTTTAATGTTTTTCAGAATAAATGGGGTCAGTATCATCGAAAGAACAATGGTCACAATCATAATTTGATTGGTCTGCTCCGTGATTAAATCATTGGTTCTTGCCAAAGCAAAAATGGCTAAAGCGAACTCCCCCACTTGCATAAGGGCTAACGCACTTTTAAGTGCTGAACGACTCTGCATAAAAAACCTTAAAGCACCAAAAAGTATCAGTGCTTTCATGAGCATAATCGCTACTAAAAGTCCTAAAATAACCAATCCGTAATCGCTAATAATAGCAATGTCTATCTGCATTCCAATCGTAACAAAAAAGATACCTAAGAGTATGTCTCTAAAGGGTACCAAGTCAGCTTCAATTCGGTAACGGTACTTGGTCTCTGCAATGGTCATACCGGCAATAAATGCTCCCAAAGAAAAGGAGAAACCAAAAAACTCAGCCAACACCGAAGCAGCAATAACGGTTAAAATGACCGATGCTAAAAAAATCTCTTCCGATTCCGAAGAGGTAACCCAATTAAAGAAACGCTCTATAAAGTACTTTCCTACAGCAAATAAAATCACAAAAACAATAATTGCCGATATAACGGTATGCATAAGCAGTTCAGAGATAGAAGCATTTTCAGAAGTAAAAATAGAGATCATCAAAAGCATTGGAATAACGGCCAGATCTTGGAAAAGTAAAATTCCTAACGTGACCCGTCCATACCCCGTATGAATATCGCCATTTTCATTGAGTACCTTAAGCACAATGGCTGTAGACGAAAGAGAAAGTGCCATACCGACAACAATAGCACTTTTAAGATTGATATCAAAAAGCGTGTGGGCTAAAAAAGTAAACAGAATTCCTGAGAGTAGAACTTGTAAGGTACCGTAAACAAAAACTTCTTTTTTCATGGCACGCATATGTGAAATGGAAAACTCTAGCCCAATCGTAAACATAAGGAACACAATACCGAATTCGGCTAAGTGTGCTAAGGTCTCTTTTGAATGATTACCAAAATCAAAGATTTGTGTAATAATTAAACCTGTAAGGATATACCCGATGACCGTTGGTATATCAAATTTTTTTAAAAATACATTAACAACAGTTGCAATAGCAATGGTAACAATAAGCCCTATTAACAGATGTTCCATTAACTCCTCCTACATTATATTATATATTATAAGTAACTTTTATACTCTAATTAATATAGTGTTTTTTACTTAAAATAGAGGTGGAGAATTGCCTATTTTCTTTAAAGAGAGAAATAAAACGTTTCAATATTCTACTTCACTACAGCCTTAAATGCCATACGTGTTTGACTAAACGGTAAAATGGACTTAAAAATATACTTTACATGGGTATACTCACTACCAAAAGCTGCCCGTCTTTTAGCCCCGTAGATAACAAAAAGATCTTCACCTTTTTTAAAACTTTTTCCACCATCAATTGAAAAAAGAATTTCACAAAAACCTTCACATGTCGCTGTACCTCGAAGATAAACCGTTCCGGCAGGAATAGGGTTATCCACCACTATATTTTTCTTTTCAACGTTTGCTTTACTCACAATTCTATTAATATAGACCAAGATATCCCCTCCTTGAACCTGTTGAACAGGAACCATTTTACGCACTTTTTGTCCCAAATTGTTCAGTTCTATTTGCTCTTTAAGAACAGCTTTTGAAAGTACAATGCCTTCTAATGGATTATTTGCAAAAAGAAATAAACTCGATATCATTAAAATTACTATTGCTTTTTTAAACATAATTTCACCCTTTAATTGTTATATACTGTTCATTCTAACATAAAATTACTTTAATGCTTAAATTAAGAAACTAAAAGAGACATTACAATGCTCCAAAGATTTGCTCTAAAACATCTCCTTTATACGCCAAATCACCATAAATGTATTTGTCCGTCTCATCCTCTGCACTGCTTTGAATCAATCCTAAATGATACTCATTTTGCATAAAATATTGATACCCACCGTAATCTTGTCTTGGATTATCAAAGAGAGCCATGGGCATGTAACCGAATAATCCACTGTTTTTTAGTGCTTCTCTCTCATTTGCTAACGCTCCGTAAACCTGTTCCGGAATATTTATCCAGCCCTCTTTATCGATCTCTCCATCACTCACTGTTCCTGTCGAGTCACTGTCATTCCATGTTGCTGTAGCAATGCTCAAATAAGGTAAAAAAACCGGCTTATTATGGCTCTCATTAAGATAAGCACTAAAATTTACGATTCTTTGAGCCAAATAGTCCACTCCTGTTTCATCTTTGGTATAGGCAATAGGATTGGGTTCATTCCATGATCCGGGATTAGAAGGATCCCGACTAAACTGTGCGACCATCTCTTGAAAAGAGATAAAACTTAGCTTCTCATCTAAAGTCTTATAAATGAGTTCGGTTTCACTCCACGAGTGTTTATCGCCTAAGGCACAATTGTCGTATCCACAAGAAGGCAGGGTTGATGTTGCTCCCCTACTTCCTCTGTCGGTCATACACAACGAAAAATAGATATCTGAACTGTTGCTCTCGATGGTATCAATAGCAGTAGAAATAATAGTAGCAAATGCTGTTTGCGTAGAGTTGTTCTCTAAAATCGCATCTTTATTAAACTCCGGTTCCATAATAAAAAGTTTGGTTCCATTCAATTGGTTTAAAAAGTTCGCTACTTTTTGATTGTCTTCGTAATAATTGCTCAATGTTTCACCACTAGGAACCGATGTCAATTTATCTCCAAAATACCAATAGATAAAGACAGGAATGTACCCTGCATCCATTGCTTCTTGAATTTTTGAAGGCGTGTACCAACTCTCTTCCCAACCTTCGGTAATCCAGTAAGAGATGTATTTCGATTTGACCAAATACTGCTGAAGGGTTTTAAATTTATCTCCATCAAAATTTCTAATCGTTTGGTAGTAAGCATTCTCGGCAATATGTTCATTTAACATGAGCGTTACACTGTTTACCCATATGGCACTGTCGGATCCCTCTTTTGCAAAAGGGTAAGCATTTCTTCCACCAAAACCAACATTTAAATTCTCGGACATAGATTGAGGTAGTGTTTTATAATTTACAGTGGTTGCACTATTTTCTTCTTGAGTATCGGTATTGGTTTCTACAGACTGTGTAGATGTTGTTAATGTTTCTGTGCTGTTGTCACTATTTTCATCAGTAGGGTTTGTATTGGTTTCATTTGTTGTAGTGCTAACATTATTGACTCTCGTAACTTCTTCAGTTTGACTTTCTGACTCTCTTTTATCTTCAGCTACTTGATCCGTATTTAATACAGCCAAACTTGTACCGGTATTACTTTCATCACTATCCAATACACTTTGTTCAAGACCACAACTGCCATCTGCTAAAACAATCTCACCTTCAGAACAGCTTGAAACCTCTGTACCACAACCATTAAACATAACACCCACACTCATCCAAAGCACAAACATCCATGATTTTAATCCCATCTCTTCTACCTTTAAAATTAATAACCTTTAAATATTATAATGAAATTTAATTTTTATGTTATAAATTATTTTTTTAAGTAAAAATATTAAGTAAAAATAAAGAAAAAAAGAGAGGAGAAGCAAACCAAATTTTCTTTAGTTTGCTTGAGATTTAAATGTTGTAGAGAAGACAAAAACTCAATAGGTGCTTGAGTTTACTCCCACTCAATCGTAGCAGGTGGTTTTGATGAAATATCATAGACCACTCTGTTAATCCCATCAATCTCGTTAATAATACGACGGCTCATTCCCTCTAAAACATCATGAGGAATGTGTGCAAAGGTTGCTGTCATACCATCTACTGATTCTACCATACGAATACAAACCGTGTTATCATACGTACGGTTATCACCCATAACACCAACCGACTGAACATTTAAAAGAACGGTAAAGGCTTGCCATACTTTGTCGTAGTATCCCGTTGCTTTTAACTCCTCTTGCATAATGGCATCGGACTCACGAATCAGGCGTAGCCCCTCTTCTGTAACAGCTCCCATCGTACGAATAGCCAGACCCGGTCCAGGGAAAGGGTGACGACCGATCATCTCTTTTGGAAGTCCAAGCTCAAGCCCCAATTTACGAACCTCATCTTTAAAAATCTCTCTTAAAGGCTCCACCAACTCAAAGGTCATCCAATCAGGAAGTCCCCCCACATTGTGGTGCGATTTAATGGTTTTAGAAGGGCCTTTAACCGATACAGATTCAATCACATCGGTATACAAAGTACCTTGTGCCAAGAATGCAACATCGGTATGTTTTTTCGCCTCTTTATCAAAGACCTCAATAAACTTTTCACCAATTGCTTTACGTTTGGTTTCAGGGTCAGAAACACCTGACAACGCTTCCATAAACGCTGCTTTGGCATCAATGGTAATTAAAGGAATGTCTAAAAGCTTAAACATGTTTTGAACATCTTCGGCCTCATTTTTACGCAACAGACCTTGATCGACAAAAACACAAATAAGTTGCTCTTTTGGTAAGGCTTCATTCAACATCGCTGCCACAACAGAAGAGTCAACCCCTCCACTTACTCCACAAAGTACTTTTTTGTCACCCACTTGTGCTTGAATCGCTGCTATTTTCTCTTTGGCAAAACCACCCATGTTCCATGTGCTGTCGCATCCACAAATATATTTTGCAAAGTTTTTAAGCAGCTTCGTTCCCTCTACCGAGTGATGAACCTCTGGGTGAAATTGGAATGCATAGATGTTTTTCTCTTCTGAAGCAATGGCAGCATACGGAGAGTTTTCAGAAGTACCAATCACCTCAAAACCTTCCGGAATTCGCTCAGCACGGTCACCATGACTCATCCAAACCACTTCACCGTTACTCATGCCTTCAAAAATTTTCGAATCGGTAATACTCAATTTCGCTTTGCCATACTCATGATGGTCTGCTGCCACCACTTCACCACCAAAGTACTGAGTAATCAACTGCATACCATAACAAATTCCCATAATCGGAAGCCCAAGCTCCCAAATTGCTTCATTTGGTTTATACGCATCTTCAGCATAAACAGAAGCCGGTCCCCCTGAGAGTATAATTCCTTGTGGTTGACGTGCTTTAATGTCTGCTATATCTTCTCTATAAGGAACAACTTCACAGTAGACCCCACTCTCTCTTAATTTTCTTGCTATTAATTGCGTATATTGCGAACCGAAGTCGAGGACGAGAATAGGTACTTGTTTCATGTAGTTACTTCCTTATTTGTGTGAGTTAAAATTTGGTGGAATTATACTGTATCTTTTATGAGAGGGGGTTATACTAAGATTTTTTAGCATCTCCTCTATTTTAAATTATATGTTCTGCTAAAAAATGAGGTAAAAACCTCATCTCAATATCTCCAAAATCTTTCTTACCCATCTGATTAAAATTCAAAACATACCCAACTTTTGGCTTGTAGTTCTCTAAAAAATAATAATAGGACTTTGAAATCTTCATAGAACTCAAATTTGATTTAATCTCAATAGGAATGCTATCATCAATGATAAAATCAACCTCTGCACCATTTTTGGTTCTGTAGTATTTTATATCTCTCTCAACCAACGCTCTAAAGACAAAATTTTCTAGCATAGCCCCTTTATCCACTCGGTCTTCAAGAGCAGAAAAGTTTTTAATAATCACATTTCTAAGCCCCATATCAAAAAAGAAAATCTCTGGATTTTTGACTATTTCTAACTGTTTGTTCGTAAAAAATGGACTAATGGTTTTGGTTAAAAATGCTTTTTCAAAAACACTCAAATACTCTTTGAGTTGCACCGAGTTAACCCCAATAAGCTTTGAAAGTTCACTATAAACCACCACATTTCCTATCTGTAAAGAGAGTGCTTTGACAAGCTTATACATCTTCGTCTCATCAGCAATTTTGGCTATCTCTTTAATGTCTCTAAGCAGATAAATACTCAACAGATTTTTTAACACCTCTTTTTTCTCTTCACTGTTCTTACTCAAAATCACTCTAGGGTATCCCCCATACGTTATATACTCATCAAGATAGCTGTATATTTTTTTAGTAATAGGAGCTGAAATATTTTCATTGGCTTTGGCATAAAGTTTATAAAGAGTTCCATCTTTTACCCGTAAAAATTCACCAAATGAAAAAGAGTACAAATTAAAAACAAAAATACGACCCACCAAATATTTCACAGCATTAATCGACAACTCCATGGCAGATGAACCTGAGATAAAGATCTTTTTATCGGTCGTATCATAGATGTATTTCAACTGTTTACCACCCATTTTAGCATACTGAAACTCATCTATAAATATATGCTCATAAGGCTCAATATGGAGTGCAATAAAACTTTTGATGTCCTCTTCAAAAAGGATTTTTAACTCTATATCTTCAAAGGTTAAAAAAATAGGATTACTCACCCTCTTATAGAACTCTTTTAAAAGGGTGGTTTTACCCACCTGTCTTGGTCCAAA
The DNA here is from genome assembly GCA_018822805.1 of bacterium. Lineage (GTDB taxonomy): Bacteria > Campylobacterota > Campylobacteria > Campylobacterales > Sulfurovaceae > UBA1140. The sequence goes on along the minus strand of JAHJJU010000060.1, from coordinate 32,947 downwards.
TATAGCAATAATCTCTGAACTTTCTAAATATTGTTCTATTTTTTCTTCTAAATCTCTTTTATAATACATTTTAACCACGCTATTTTTATTTTATTTTTTATTATAGCGTGGTTATATAAAATTTTAATTTTTTTATTTTAACTGTTGCTCCACACTTCCCAAAAGCGTTATCAGGTTTATAATCATCATTTGCTCCTCATCACTTAGACGTTCAAACACATTGGCAAGAGGGTGAATCTCGGAAAACAATTCATCTTTAACACCGTTAAGTGACGCTTCTAAGGTCGCATACTTCTTTCCAAAGAGTATGTTTTTAATCTCATTGCTTAGCTCTATCTGCTTTTGGGTATGGGTACCTTTTTGTATGTAGTTGTCAAATATTTTATTGGCTATCTGTTTGGTTGAGCTGTTCATCACCTCTTTCATTAATAAGGCAAATTCATCTCTGTTTTCTAATCTGTCTTCTACCATCTTCTCATAGTCAAAAACTTGATGCTTTATCTCATTTATCTCTTTGTCGCTAATGAGTTGAGCATTTTTGAGTTCATCCAATGCCAAAAGTCGTTCTATATACTCAGCAAAGACTTTTTGAACCTCTGTCTCTACCTCTGCTTTTTTTATGAAATCTTCACTCTTTAAAATGCGAATATCTTCTACTTTGTCTCTAAAGTCACTCTTTACAGGTGTTACGCTTCTTCCTAAAGACAAATTGGCTAAATGAGCAATCTCATTTTTTAAAACTTCTAACGACTCAATGCTATTTAATTCATTATTTCCCTCTAAAACAGCATCTATCTTTACTTCTTGCTCTTGTATGGCTTTGATGTTTTGGGCTTTTGACTTTAAGACAAAACAGCGTTCTTTTATCTCATCTACATACTTTTGACTCTCCTCACCTTTAACCAATGCTTCTTGGGCATTGAGCGTCAACATCTCAAAACGTTGTTTTTCTACATGGGTCTCATCTTCTATGTACTCGGAAATCGTTTTTAATTTCGCTAACACCTCATCGGAGATATACTCCAAATTAACAGCTCTTAGCTCTTCAACAAGATGTCTATGTTTTTTAAGCGTATACGCCGAAGCATCCAACGCACCCAACTGTGAAGCAACCACATTTTTTATGGCTTCTTTTGTTCTTCCTTTTGGCATGGTCGTTAACATTTTGACACGTTTTAAAAAGAGTCGCTCTTTGAGTGAAATGGTACGTTGTGAGGGTAACCCCTCTGCATTCATATCAAAGTAGTTAAAGTTGGCACAAAAGTCAAAGATTTTAAACTTCTCTTTGTCTCTCCCCTCTCCAAATAGGTTAGGAGAAAGCCGTGTTCCTCGTCCTATCATTTGCCAAAACTTGATTTTAGACTTGACTGGTTTAAAGAAAACAAGGTTCAGCAGTTCAGGTACATCTATCCCCGTGTCCAGCATGTCCACACTGATGGCGATTTGTGGGTTTTCTTTTGGGTTTTTAAAGTTATCGAGCAAGTCATCCACTTGCGATATACCAGAATGGATAATCTCAGCCTCTTTGGCACGACTTGGGTAAAGTAGGTCAAACCTCTCTTTGATGTACTCAGCATGTCCTTTGTTTTTAGCAAAGATAATGCTTTTACCTATCTTGTTTCCCTCTTCTATCTTAAAGCCATGTTGATGGAGGTATTGCAGTACTTTGTCATTGGTCTCTTTGTTGAGTACGCGTTGATTGATTTCACTTGAGCTTATCTCCTCTTCCTCTTCGTCAAAGGTCTCTTCATAATGCTCTTTTTCATCGTCACTTAGCGCTGCATACTTGATACCACGCTTGACAATGCCTAAGTCTATCTCATACGGCTCAAAGTCTACTAAGTTTCCATCATCTATGGCTCTACGCAGTCCATAAGCGTCTGTTGGCTCTCCCTCTGAGGCATTAAAAAAGTTGTAGGTATTTCGGTGTACCTCATCAGCAGGGGTTGCAGTCAATCCTAAAACAAACGCATCAAAATACTCAAAAATAGCTCTGTACTTTTTGTAAATTGTCCTATGGGCTTCATCGACCACTATCAGGTCAAAATAGGCCGAGTTATACGCTCCACGCTCTATAAGGTTATGTACCGTCTCATAAGTACCAAAGTGCATTCGTGCATTCAAATCTTTCTTCTCTAACACCAGATTAACCGTGGTCTCATCAAGGTACTCACGGTAGTTGTTACACGCCTGTTTGACCAACTCTTTTCTGTCTGCTAAAAACAGAACCTTTCGTACCCAACCAGCACGTATGAGTACATCACTCAAACTGGCACTCACCCGTGTCTTACCCGTACCTGTAGCCATCACCAAAATAGCCCTACGTTGCCCACTCTCAAAATGTTTTAACACAGATACTATCACCAGTTTTTGGTAACCCCTATCGGTAATACTGTTGTCGACCTCAAACGAAGAGGGTAAAGCTCTTCTCATGGCTACTTTTTTTCTTAATGCTCTCTGCAGTTCCTCTTTAGGAAATATACTGTGTATCTCTCTAAAAGCAGAATCTCCATCGCTGTACTCTATCACCCGTCCATTGGTTACAAAGGTCAAAACATCACACTTGTTCATCTCTTTTAAGGCTTCTGTATAACGCCGTGCCTGATGTCTACCGGCACTCACCGATACCGATGCCTTTTTCGCCTCTATAACAGCCAACGGTTTGCCATCATCAGACCATATAACATAATCGGCATACCCATCGCTACCATCGTCTAAAGTCACTTTATACTCTATATCCCAACCTTGTTGAAACTTCTCTATAGCATAGCCAGCCTCTTTCAACTCTAGGTCTATCAGTTTTTGTCGTGTCTCTTTTTCACTAAGACCCTCTACCTGTACAGGGGCTACCTTTTTGTTTGGTATCTGTGCTTTTAGAGCCTCTATTTGAGCTTGGAGTACTGCATTTTGTTCTTCAAGTTCTTCTTGTTCTTTGGATTTCGCTAAAATCTCTTCTTTGGTTTCCGTGGCTTTAACAGGAAGCATTTTGGTCATGTCGTAGTTCTCTTCTACTTCATAAGCACTATAAACCTCGACCATCCAGCGTTGGAACTTGTACAAACATTGGTTAGCGTACATGCTGTTTTTACTCGATATTGTATCATTGGTATGTGCAGCTTGATTTCCTAATTTTCGTATAAAGTGCAGTTCATCAAGAAGTTCAGAGGGGAGAATCTCTAAAAAGTCACGTTGTTGTATGAGCAAGGCGAGTTCATTTTTTTTAGCAAACTTTGTCTCCAGCTCTTTGTCTATCTTGTACATAAACTTAACCGAGGTTTCCAATGCTTTTCTACTACAAATGGCTGAAACAAGTGGGTCTGTTACGGCATAGCTTTCTGATTTAACCGAATTGGTTTTCAGTGTCTCAAACTCATGGACTAAAAATGCAAAATTGCTCATGGATTTCCCCTTTTTCCTTTTCCTTATTTCTATTTTAGCGTTTTTAGAATAAATATCTATGATATAATGAACAACAAAATTGTTCTTTCGTAGGGTGTTGTCCCCTGACAACACCGTCAAAACCAAACACGAATATTTTAAACATGCAAATTTATATAACACGGTGTAGACGGGGTCTACACCCTACCCAAAACTCTTAGCCAACAACGCCTCAAAATTCTCCTCTAACTTTACCAACTCTTTTTCATAGAGGGCTTTTTGGCTTTCTATTTTTTGGATGGTTTTGGCGAATTTGGTTTGTATGTCTATTGGGGGTAAAGGAAACGCATAATCTAATAATTCTTTTCTATTTAATTTAGGAATACTGGCTCTATCTGGTAATGTTTCCGTATATTTCAAAAAATGTTTTGAAAGAAGTAATTTCCATAAGAACTCTTTATTTATTTTATCTTCAATAGGTCGCAAAGGATACATGTCTGCTGAACAAAGTCCTCTAAAAGTAGCCATCGCAACTTTATTTAAATAAGGTCTTATTTTTGAATACAATACATACCTATCATCAAAAAGAAATTTTTTACTAATTACATTATCTTCTTTTGCTGTTTTTGCAGGTAAAATTTTACCTGTATTTTTTGATATTCTATCAGACCCTATCAGGTATAAGTTTTCATATTCAGGGATATTTGGTTGAACCATTGGAGCATCAATTTTAATTACAGAACCTAATTTATCAACCTTCCACCCCATAGGATTCTCCACAGGATCCCCAAACATATCAATAAAAACAGATTTAGAAAGCTCATCAAGCTTTTCAATAGATGCTTTACGTAGCTCTATAAGCTCTTTGGCTTTGTCTAGGGTTTTGGCTATGGTTTTTTGTTGGGTTAGGGGTGGTAAGGAAATTTCAATGTTTTTAATATTTTTCCAATACACGTGAGGTTGTCCTGCACCTGTTTGCAATGAATATATAAATTTTTGTTTACTTAATAAAAATAAATACAAATAACCTATATCTATATCATCTTTACTTACTTGAATAACTGTACAATCTGAAGCCCAGAAAGGATAATTATGAAACCATACATAACCAGCATAAGCACCTGAAGAACTTATCGTAATAGTATTTCCATCATAGTTTTTTTTCTCTGAATTGTATGGCGACTTTTTACCAGCACCTATTACGGGAAAGTCACCTTTCCCTCTAGCTTCTTTTGATAACTGTTTTCCTTTAGATATGGTAATTATATCTTGAGCCTCTAACTCTTCTAACTTAACCAACATTCATGACCCTAAAACCCGTAGGTTCGATTTATCAAACATTTTTTTCACACATCCCTGCACCAAATACACCCTTTTTATCTATCTTTTTGGTCGGTGAACCGACCCTACGGAATTCTGCAATCAAAATCATAAACTATCCAACATTTTTAATTCATTCTCTAATTCATCTTTGTCATAACTTATGACAGCTATATTATTTTTTTTACACTCATTCATAAACTCATAAATCGATAAATTTGCAAATTTACTTGCCTGTTCTATAGAAAATTTAGCATTTTTAAAAAGCATCAAGGCACTGCTCAGCTTGATAGTTTGCTTAAGTTCAGTCATATCATTGTTTAGTGTCAAAGGTGCAAAATCAGGTATATTTAGTGTTAATTGCATGGTATCTTTCCTTAAAATCTATTCTAAATCATCACATATTATACTATAATAACTTAAGTGCTTATCATCTCTTTTAGCTCATCAAGCCCTATAGCTATCTCTTTCTCTATCTCCTCAATATCAGCCAATATCTTAGAAGGTTCATCATATTTTACTTTTTCATAAACTATCTCTTTATAACGGTTGATACTTAGGTCAAACTCGTTGGCTTCTATCTCACTTACAGGGACTAAAAAGCTCTGCTCTGTTCGCTTTCGTTCATTCTCTTTGTCAAGATTGGCAAAACGCTCTAAAATATCAGGTATGTTTGAACCCTCACATGCCGTTCGGTTGTCATTTAACGTATAACCATCGTTTTGCATGTCGTAAAACCAAACATTTTCGTTTTTATGTCCATTGGTTTTGGTAAAGATAACGATTGCTGTACTCACCCCTGCATAGGGTTTAAAAACCCCACTTGGCATAGATATTATGGCATCTAGCTGTTGGTTGCTTACTATCTCTCTGCGTATCTCTTTGTGGGCTTTGGTTGAACCAAACAACACACCATCAGGGATGATAACGGCACATCGTCCACCAACTTTAAGCGACTTGAGTATGAGTGAGAGAAATAGTAGTTCTGTTTTTTTGGTTTTGGCAACTTCTAAAATAGGCTTTGCTACCTCATCAAAATCGAGTGAACCTTTGAAAGGGGGATTGGCAAGTATGAGGTCGTAACGCTCCTCTTGGGTCTGGTCAAACTTAGAGAGGGCATCCGTGTTAGAGATGTTGGCTGACCCTATGGAGTGTAACATCATGTTCATAGAGGCAATTCGTGCCATAGAGATATCAAAATCATTTCCATGGAAAAGTGACTCAAACTCTGAAACACTTAAGTCATTGAGTATTTCACCTCTCTGCTCTTTGATGTACTCTATGGAGTTAATAAGAAACCCTGCTGTTCCACACGCCGGGTCATAGATGCTGTAGTTTTCATTGATGTTTACATCACGAAGCATCAACTCTACCATCATCTTAATAATATGTCTAGGGGTTCTAAACTGCCCGTTTGTTCCTGCTGTGGCAAGTTTGCTTAGCAGATACTCGTACAAATCACCTTTGATATCTTTGTCCTCTAAATTTAACTTAGAGACCAAGTCCACTACTTTTTGTAAAAGCTTAGGAGTAGGAATAAGAAAAGAGGCATCTTTCATGTAGTTCGCAAATGCTGACTGTTCAGAAGAGAGTGTTTTTATAAACGGAAACATCTCATTTTGAAACACTTCAAACATCTCAGCTGCTGCCAAGTTTGAGAGCTGTTCCCAACGCAGGTGCTGTTTCTCGGTGGGAAAGATATCTTTTGTATCGGGTGAGAAGAGTCTCTTTTTGTCTATTTTTTGCTGTGCTGTCTCAAGACTTTTTATAAAAATCAGAAAGGTAAACTGCTCTACTACGGTTAAAGGATTCGAGATTCCCCCTGTCCAGAAGGTCTCCCATATTTTATCTACTTGGTTTTTAAGTTCGTTTGTTATCATAAGAGTGATTTTAGCGTTATGTTGATTAAGACTACAATAAATGGTCAGGTACTTAACATTAAGCTCCTATATGAAGCACCTGAAACTGTAAATACCAAACAGCCACAGAAACAATGTACCCAATGAGTACGGTCCAAGCCAATTTCATGTGTGATGAAAAGGTATAGATACCATGGAGTTTACCCATAACACCAACACCAGCAGCTGAACCAAATGAGATGAGTGAACCACCCACCCCTGCTGTAAGGGTTACCAACATCCATTGTGCATGGGCATCTATTCCCATGTCTGGGCTTGATTTTAGTACGGCTGACATTACCGGAACGTTATCAACAATGGCTGAAAGGAAACCAACACCAATATTCACTGTGGTTGCACCAAATTGACTATAAAGTGCTGTAAAATACTCTAAAAAACCTAAGAAGTGAAGACCACCAACGGCAGCCAAAATACCAAAGAAAAAGAGCAGTGTATCGTTTTCGATTTTAGCAATAAAGCTAAACACGTTGACTTTTGGGCAAACAATACCGTCACTGTCATATCGTACCTCTTGACTCATTCTATAAATATAAAGTTTTAAAATAGCCAAACCGAACATCATTCCCCACATTGCCGGTAAATGCAATACTTGGTGAGAGATAACAGCAGAAGCAATGGTCAAAGCAAAAAGACCCATAATTATTTTACCACCGGGAGCAATTTGAACTGCTTTTTCACCTTCAACAAAAGGTGGTTTACCCTCTGGTACAAATTTAGCCAATAAGTATGCTGTTACACCCCATCCTAAGATAGATGCCGGGAAAAGGTATAAAAAGTCTACAAATGCACCTTTACCGTCGACCCATACCATAAGGGTGGTAATATCTCCAAACGGAGACCAAGCACCACCTGCATTGGCAGCGACGACAATATTGATGGCTGCCGGAACGATGAATGCTTTATTCTCTTTATCAATCGTAATTAATACGGTTGATAAAATAAGTGCTGTGGTTAAGTTGTCTGCAACAGGTGAGATAAAGAAAGCTAAAAGACCCGTTACCCAAAAAAGTTTTTTGTAATCATACCCTTTTGAGACAAGATTATAACGAAGTACTGAAAATACTTTTCGATCAATCATCGCTTCAATATAGGTCATGGCAACAAATAAGAAGAAGAAAATTCCTGCGATTTCAATAATAAGTATCTCTATTTCATGATGAAGATGTTTGCCATCTAAACCATTCATAGCGTAATAAATACCAATAAGCATAAAGATTAACGTACCTGCCATTAAAGCCGGTTTTGCTTTATTGATATGGTATTTGTCTTCAGTAGCAATAAAGTAGTAACCTACTATAAAAATAAGAAGGGAAGCTATCCCAACCCATGTCATGGTTAAGTCTGTGTGCATTGTTTCTCCAAAGTAATAATTTTTATAATTATAGTTAAATTAATTTAATACTATGTAGATTTACAATCACCTAAGATTATTTTTTCGGAAAAACTCCGTAGGTGTGACCATGTCACACGTCAAATCTAAAATCCTCTACTCAATATAGTGTGTTCCCAAAGATACTTTTCGTTTCAGAGCAGCTTCAACAATAGCAGAAGCTGTATTGAGCCTTAGTTCTAACAATCTTCCTATGTCTCTGTTCTTCATGTCATAAATGGCATTTTTTGCTTCTAAAAGACCTTTTTTGGTTCGTATAACACCTATGTCATCCCACATAATCTTTCGTAAACGGCGTTTATAGATTTTATCATTTTCATGATGTACAATGTTTTTATACTCTTTATCAAACTTTGGAACAGGCACCACTACTTTCTCTTTTGCTAGTAGATGATCTACAGCTCTTTTGGCAAAAACAACCCCTTCAAGCAGAGAATTTGATGCCAAACGGTTGGCTCCGTGTACGCCTGTTGATGAAGCTTCACCAATAACATACAAGCCATCTATACCTTCCACACAACCATCGGTATCACATTTGATTCCTCCTACAGCATAATGAAAAGCCGGAGAGATAGGCACTCTGTCTTGTGGAAACGTATACCCTATGGCTTCAAAACTTCGTGTAATATTTGGGAAACGTTTGGCAAACCACTCCTCTTCAAACATAGAGAAATCCAAATAGACCTCTTCACCTGTTTTACGTTTATGGTCAAAAATAGCACGGCTTACGATGTCGCGACTTGCCAACTCTCCTCGTTCATCATAATCAAACAAGAAACGTCGACCATCTTCACTAACAACATGTGCTCCTTCACCTCGTAGTGCTTCTGTTAGTAACAGTTTTCGAGCAAATGGTGTTTTTACAAACACCGTTGGGTGAAACTGCATCATCTCCATATCGGCCAACTCGATCCCTTTTTCAACACAAATACCATGTATATCTGCCGATACCGTTCGCGAATTGGTATTGAACTCATAGAGTGAGCCTACTCCTCCTGAAGCGATAATCACATCATCGGCTAAAATGGTTTTTTGTTTATAGTTCACCAAAGCATTTACACCAAAACATCGACCATTTTCGATAAGCAGGTCATAAACCAAGGTGTTTCGTTGCAGTTGATGTTTGTTTTGAACCATCATAAAATAGTGCATGTAACGCCCCGTGGCATCTCCACCGGCATGAATAATACGTTCTGCAGAGTGGGCTGCCTCTTTGGTGTAGAGCAGTTCTCCTTTATCGTTGGTATCAAACTCCATACCTTTGTCAATGATATCTTGAGTCGTGGCAATAGAAGTACGGCTCATAATCTCAACAGCCTCTCGGTCATTATGATACGCCCCTGCTGCCATGGTATCCTCTACATGCGATTCAATGTCCTCTTCATTCAGTGCAGTTACCATTCCACCCTGTGCGTAAAAAGTATTACACTCCCACGGAATATCTTTACACACCACCAAAACTTTTTTCTCTTTTGGAATATTCATGGCAGCATAAAGTCCTGCTATCCCTGCTCCAATAATTAATACATCGTACTTTTTCATCATAAGTGCCCTAACCAACTATTTCTCAGATTTCTCTGTTTTATCAACCCAATAGGGATCAGCTTTATATCCACATCCATTCACAAATAATAAAAGAAAAAATGCTATAATCAAACCATGAAAAGAGCCAATACCATACTTTCGCATATTCACAACCTACCTGAGTTTAAATCACTTAAGAGTCACTACTGTTATCAAAAGTTTATCTCCCTATTAAACCCCCGATACCAAAAAGCTATTGCCTTTGTCTATGTTCGACAAGAGACCCTATTTATAGCTCTTTCGCACCCCGGATTCAAGATGGAGCTCAATTATAATAGAGATTTATTAAAAAATCTATTAACTCTCTTGGGAAATGAAGATGAAAAGTGTAAAAGTATCAAAGCATCCAAAGTTGTGCTCTTTAACTCCAAACACAATAGCATCATAAAGAAAGAGAATCCCTATAATTCAGTACCTCACTATAAAGAGATGGCATTGGGTAACTTTACGATACAGAGTGAAGATACAAAAATTTTAGAAGCCTTTGAAAAAATTAGAGCTTCCATACAACAACAATAAAAAGAAGTAGCCATAGATGATCACCGTTATTCAAAATCTACCCGACCAAGCCGGTGTTTATCAATATTTTGACAAAAATGATAAACTGCTCTATGTTGGCAAAGCAAAAAACCTAAAAAATCGTGTAAAAAACTATTGGCATTTTAGACCCAATTTACGCCCCAACCCCCATCAAGGTCTTCGTATTCTTCGTATGTTGGAACAAGCTGTTCGCATTGACTACATTGTTGTTGATACAGAAGCTGATGCCCTTATTTTAGAGAACTCATTAATAAAACAACTCAATCCAAAATACAATATTTTACTGCGTGATGACAAAACTTACCCCTACATTTACATCGATGAAAGTCAAAATTTCCCCCGTTTTGAACTGACACGAAAAGTCATTAAAGGTAAAAAAATCTCTTATTATGGACCTTTTCCAAATGGAGGAAAAGTACTTTTAGACACCCTTTATGAGCTCTTTCCTTTGATACAAAAAAAATCTTGTCTTAGAGAAGGAAAAGCCTGTCTTTTTCATCAAATAGGTAAATGTTTGGCTCCTTGTGAAGGAAAAATAACACCCCTCGAATACCAAAAAATCATTGATGATGTCAAAAATGCCATTGCAAAACGCCACATTCTCATTGAGCAGCTTAATAATAAAATGCTAGAGTTTGCCATGAATGAACGTTACGAAGAGGCAGCCACCCTTCGAGACAATATCAAAACCATTGAGGCGTTGACCATTACTTCCAACATTGATTTGGCTAAAAGTGAAGATTTGGATATTTTTGCCATTCTAAACGCTGAAAACAGAGGGGTCATTATTAAGCTTTTTATGCGAGAAGGGAAAATTATATCTTCTTCTTTTTCTACCTTTAGAAGTTCCGATATTTTTGACCTTAATGAAGCCTATAAACAAACCCTTTTAGAGTTTTATACCCATGAAACTCCACAAATTGCCAAGACCATTTTAGTAGCTCACCCTTTTGAAGACCAACAAGAGCTCAGTAGCTTATTTTCAGAGCGTTTTTCTAAGAAAATAGAAATTCTTCATCCTCTTCGAGGTTCAAAAGCCAAACTAATAGAATTGGCTTTAACCAACGGTCACGAGGTCTTAAAACTCAAAAAAGATCATCAAGAGGAAATTGAACCTAAAATTGCTGAACTTTTTGAATTAGAAGAGATACCTTATAGAGTTGAAACTTTTGACAACTCCCACATGATGGGGGTAGCAACCGTAGGTGCCATGGTAATTTGGAATGAAAATCAATGGGAAAAAAATGATTACCGACGTTATGAATTGGAAGCCAAAGATGAATATGGACAAATGAAAGAAATGCTAACACGTCGCATTGCAAGTTTTGATAAAAATTCTGTACCGAATTTATGGATTTTAGATGGAGGAGAAACTTTACGAAAACTGGCAGTAACGCTCCTTCAAAAAGCAGGAATACGGCTTGATGTCATTGCCATAGCCAAAGAAAAACTTGATGCCAAAGCCCACAGAGCAAAAGGTGCAGCAAAAGACATCATCTATACGAAACACGCTGTTTTTGAACTAAAAACCACAGACAAACGTCTGCATTGGGTTCAAAGACAACGGGATGAAGCACATCGTTTTGCCATTACTTACCACCAAAATAAAAAACGTAAAGAGGACAATAAAAACGCTCTTTTAGAAAAAAAAGGGATTGGTCCTGCCACAATCAAAAAACTTTTGAACTATTTTGGAACCTTCCAAGCCATTGAAAATGCAAGCTATGAAGAGATTTCAGTGGCAAGCAGTCAAAAAATTGCTAAAATATTAAAAACAGATAGTGTTAAATATTAATATTTATGCATACAACATAACACCCATAAATATTTTATGTAATTAATAACTTACCTATACAATCTAAATCATATAAATAAGTTTATTTTAAATTTATTCTTAGTCTTTTTATAATAAAGTTATTTATTGGTTAGCAATTTATACAAAAGGATTGATGTGCATCACAGAATAGCTTTAGACGTTGAATACACATTTACAAAGAACTTAATATATGAAACAAATTTAGATGGAATAATAACCTATGCCAATCAATACTTTTGTGAAGTCTCCGGCTTTAGAAAAGAGGAGCTCATTGGTAAAAACCATTCAATATTTAAACATCCTGATGTGCCTGATGAACTGTATAATAACCTTTGGTCAACAAAAAAGCGATTAAAGCAGTGGTTTAGTACCCTTAAGAACATGCGTCGTGACGGCATGTATTTTTGGTCAGATATTCACTGCACCGTTAAATATGACAATGATCTAAACATGTGTGGTTTTATTATTGTACATAAACCAACATCTAAACTGAATATGGAAGAAGAAATTGAGCGATACGCTCAATATCATATATAATAATAGCGAGGCAAAAATGTATTACGGATATAATGATAATAAACAACTTATAATGGCTGATGAGGCATTCATTGAACTTTTAGGCTATACAACTTTTAATGAACTTATAGAAGTAGATATAATTAATCGTCTAAAATTTGAAAATAAAAAAATATCTATAGAACAAAAACATCAAAAAATCAGTGCTGACTTTATGCACCATGAAGTTTGTGGAACACTGGGTGAATTTTACCTTGTTGAGCTCAAAAATATCAATGTTGATAAAACACATACAACAGCACAAGCAAAATTAAAAACAAACTATAAAGCTATTTATCTTGATGTTGATAAAATTTCTGAAGAAATTGGCTTAAGTGTAAGTGACTATAAACTCTATCTTGATAGCTTTATCGATCAGTCAATTATTGATGAAAAACGACTTTTAGAAGGAAATGACAAGGTCATTAAAAACCTTTCAAACCTTGCATTAACATTAAAAATACCTCACATTAACATACTGCTTCTAAAAATCCAAAAACTTTCTCATCGTGAACGTATGCCATTAATTGATCAATACTATACCAAACTGGCCCTTCTTACGCTAGAAAAACCTGAAGATTACGATAAAAATAAGCTTGATGAACTGTTTGAAAAAGAGCGTTCTGAAGATGAGAATAAAGAAGAAGTACTTAATGCACGATTTACAGATCTGCTCAAAAACATTTCCGATGAACCAAAAGAGGCAAATAAAACCCTTGATGAAGCGTTGTCTCTAAATTTGGATTTAGATAATGAACCCCTTGCTAAACCAACCATGAGTGAAAAAAGTACTGAAATTATGAAAAACGTTCCTTTAGAGAAAAAAATCAAATCTAATAATGATGTTAAAGAGATTGTCTTAGACAATGTATTGGCACTACCTATTTCATACAGTCCTCAAACAGCTGCTGATGAGTTGAATCTACCCGTGGTACTGATTGAAGAGTTTGTTGATGATTTTATTGAACAAGCACGTCACGATAAAGATCACCTCTTAGCCTCATACTATCAAAAAGATATGGACAACATTCATGAGTTGGGACATAAATTAAAAGGTGCTGCAAGTAACTTACGTATCAATGAGTTGGCTGATATATTAGAAGAGATTCAATTCTGTTCAGATCATGACCAATTAGAGCCTCTTTTTATCAAATTTTGGGGTCATTTCCTTTCATTAGAAGACTATATGAAACAAATCAGTAGAGCATAAAAGGATTATACCGTGCAACTTCACAATAGAATTAAACTCATTAGTACACTACCTCTTGTACTGCTTTTTTTCATAGCAAGTTATTTTATGTATACTGCATACAGTGCCTATACTAAAAGTACCACTTTGCATGCCATAATTCAAAAACATGAATCCCTAAGCAACATAATTAACGAGGTGAGTAAAGAGCGTGGACTTGCTACGATTGCGTTAGCAACAAATAATCTTCATAATCCCTCTTTACATCGACAAATTAGCGACAATGATCTTCTCTTTACAAAAACACCTTATAATGAATTAAATAATATTATTGGCATACGTAAAAACTTAAATAACCACAAAATGAATTTGGAAATGCTGTTTCATGATGGTTACAGTAAAAGTATTATCAATCCACTTATAGAAGAGCAACAAAAATCACTTAATATTCCTATTAACAGTGAAATCGATACTTTAAGTAAAGCATTAAATCAAGTCAATCAAAACATACACTATACAGCACTACAACGTGACTATTTAGGCTATTTTATAAGCAGTCAAAAACTACTAACCACAAGTCATCTTAATTTTTTAAACCATGCTAGAAATCTAAACAGTAACTTTAATCATGAACATATTAATGATGAACAATTAAAAGATGAAATACTCATTTACATCAATACACCGGAAGTAAAAAAAGAAATTCAAAATGTTGAGACAAACTTTATAAACATTAACCAAAATTTTAAAGATGGTCAATTTCAAATAACTGCTGAGAGATGGTTTAACTTAAATAGTAAAAAAATCAATCATCTTTCTACCCTAAACAGAAAAATAGAAAAAACACTTCTAGCTAAGATAGATGCATTCAATACAGAACAATTAATCATTCTTGGTCTTGCTGCATTGGTGATGCTCTTAACACTTGCTTTAACAATTGTAGGGATTTCAACACGTAAAGAACTCAACAACAACATGAAAGATTTGGAAGAGATTCTAAATAATGCTGCCATAGAAGCCGATAATGCTTTTGATCAACCAAGCATCTCAGCACTAAGCAACATCAATCTCCACAGCCGTCAAGGAATGAAAGATGCCTATAAATTTATTGAGCTGCTGATCGAAAATGCCAAATCTGATAAAATGCAAGCACTTGAGGCCAATGAATCAAAGTCACTCTTTTTAGCAAACATGTCTCATGAGATTCGTACACCATTAAACGGAATTGTAGGGTTTACTGAACTTCTTAAGAGTACAGACCTAAATGAGGAACAACGAGAATTTACCAACATTATTGAAAAAAGTTCCGAAAACCTCTTGAGTATTATTAACAACATTTTGGATCTTTCAAAAATAGAGAGCAACAAAACAGAACTTGATATGACCATTTTTGATCCTATTATTGAGTTTGAGAGTGCCATAGAGACCTATGGTGTAAGAGCCTCTGAAAAAAATATTGATCTTAACTTCTACCTCGATCCAAACATTAACAAAAAGATTCTTGGAGATGCAGTTAAAATTAAAGAAGTACTAATCAACTTAATGAGTAATGCCATTAAGTTTACAGATTTTGGAGGAAAAATCAATGTAGAGATCAATAAAATCTCTTCAATTGACAATAAAACAGAGTTGGCATTCTCCATTGAAGACAATGGAGTCGGAATGACCAAAGAGCAACAACTTAATGTTTTTGCTGCCTTTACTCAAGCTGATGTTTCAATTACGCGAAAATATGGTGGTACCGGTCTAGGACTCACCATTTCAACCAAATTTTTAGAATTGATGGATTCTGAATTAAAACTTGAAAGTCAAAAAGAAAAGGGAACAAAATTCTACTTTAATATTATCTTTGAAGAAGTGCTTGAAAGCACCGAATTGGGCTTAGATGCAGACTTCGATGACATTAGCATTTGTAAATTCGACTATCAATTGCCGGTACAACAAGATATCTATCTTTCAAAATATTTAAATTATTATCATATTGAAAGTAAACCATTTTTAACACCGGCTGATCTTAAAAAATGTAACGAGAATAAAGAACTTAACAGTATTTGGCTTGATGTGGACAACAGTGACGATAAACTGCTCAATACCATCTATAAACTAAACTCACACAAAGTGATTCTTCTTTCAAGTTTCTCAAATCGTGATAAGTTAGAATCTTTGGGCATCAATGCTGCTAAAATTCTTTATAAACCAATCACACCAACCAAAATCGTTCAAGGGTTAAAGACCATTAACCCTATTGAAGAGGAGTCAGATCAAGAGAAATCAAAAGTTAGAAGCTCATCTCCATTTAAAAACATTCAATTTAATGGAACTGTATTGGTTGCAGAAGACAACTTTATTAACCAAAAATTGATTAAACAAATTCTTTTAAAATATGGTGTTAAAGTAGAACTTGCCAACAATGGATTGGAAGCATTTGAAAAACGTAAAAGAGAACATTATGATCTAATTTTTATGGACATTCAAATGCCTGTTATGGATGGGGTTGAAGCAACTCATGAAATTTTAAATTATGAAATTGAAGAACAGTTAACACACATACCTATTGTTGCACTAACAGCCAACGCACTGAATGGTGACCGTGAACGTTTTATTACAGAAGGATTGGATGAATATATTCCTAAACCAATTGAGACCAATGAACTTCTATTTATCTTGAAAAAGTTTTTAAAACAAAAAAGTGACGAAGAGATAATTGAAGAGAGTGATGAACCTCTAAAAAGAGAAAAATCAAAGCTTCATCTATTAGATGAGGATGAAGAAGTCACTGAGAAAAAAGTACCGGTGACACCAACTGTTAATCTGGATAATGGTCTTATGCTGTTGGAAGATTTTAATGAGGATATCCCAAATATTTCTCTAATTGCTCCAATAAAAGAGAAAGTGAAAAAAGAGGATATCTATCGTGAAACTCACGTAGAAAAACAAAAAAAACCTACTACGAATCACTACAGTCACAAAAGTATACTCATAGCAAAGAAAAATCCTCTTGAAGCACAAATTCTTTCAAAAGTGATTAACAACTTAAGTTATAATATTGAAATTGTTGCCAACACTCAGCAGCTTGAAGAACAGATACAAAATCGTAAATACGACATCTTATTGATTGATAAAGAGTTTGAAGCATTTAATGAAAATGTTTTAAACAAACAACATGATGCAATGAATATTATCATGCTGACACACAGTCGACCAAGCGATGAGTACTATAATAACCAACTGATTAAAGAGATTCATGTGGGTATTATTAAACGAGAAAAAATAGATGAGCTTATAAAAAAGTATCGAAGGTAATTATAAAAATGGTTTTTAAAGTACTAATAGTCGATGATGATTATATTAATCGTCGCCTCCTTGTTTCACTGTTAAAAAAAGAACTCTATCAAGTAGACATTATTGAATCTGTCGATGGACGTGATGCTTTAAATAAATGTCAAGAACATGCTGATATTCAACTTATCTTACTGGATGTTGAAATGCCAAATATGGATGGTTCTGAGTTCTTAAAACATTATCTTTCAGACGAAAACTTAACACCTGTACCTATTATTGCTGTCTCTTCAAATGATTTACGGATTAAAGAGATACTCAATTTAGGAGCTAAATCATTTATAGTCAAACCCGTGACCGAAGAAAAACTTTTAACAGCTATTAGGGAACAGTAAAAACAAGTTTCATAAATTTTCCTATTTTGATTCAAACGCTTAAGATTTTTTAACAAAAGGAAAGATATAAGCTGAAGTATTATTTTAAGGGAGGTTGTATACAAAGGAGTCTGTGAAATTATTTTACAGAGACTTCAGCTTATTTTGGAAGGTACTGTTCCAAAATGGAATCTTTTTTGGGAGGAGTTTTGATTCCATATCTTTCATATTGGTATTATAGGGACTATTTGTAAACCAATGGACAATAAAAGGTGAACGATATATTAATGAAGCAATTTAAGTAAGGACTGATTACTTTTTTCGACTCCATAACATTAAATCTACCCCTTTAGTGTCTTGATGTAAAAACTCCAATTGCATATCTACATTATAGGTAGAAGTATCCGTAGAAAATTTAGGTGTTTGATACTGTAAAACCCAATCTATCTTATCTTTAAGAGCATTCAACATCCCCTCTCCACCCTCTACAAAAATAAAAGAAGGTTTATCAAAATCTTTTAAAACATTGCTAATTTCCACTTCTCTATTTGGTACAGAAAAAAGAGGTATCTCTCTATCAAAATTGTCTTTTTTTGCATAAATCATAATATCAGGTGCTTTATCACCCCAAAAACTCTTTAATGAAAAACGACAATCTAACGTGGGTCTATCCATTCGTACCGTATTTCCCCCTATAAGCATTTCAGAACAGACTGAACGCAGTTGATGTACATGCGCAAGGGACTCCTTTGAACTCAAATAGCCACCACCTATTTTACCATTAGACGTTTGAGCCAATTTAAAAAGCACAAAAGCCTGTTTTTTCCAGATTAAAAAAGGCTCTAGCAAAGCTTTAGCCTCCTCTTCACTTACCCCTATCTCAACCTCTATACTTTGTTCTTTTAGTCGCTCTAATCCACCATCATGCCCTTTTATAGGATCAAGTGTAGCAATGATGACTTTTTTAGGTTGGATATGTGCTAAAAGTGAAGCACAAGAAGGAGTTTTCCCAATATGAGAGCATGGCTCTAATGTCACATAAAGCGTACACTCTGAAAAAAATTCTTTGGGTAAGGTGTATAAAAATTCATGAGCCCTATGAGCATTAAATCTATCAAAAGTTATCGTTTGATTCGATAAGGTTTCATAGGCTTTTAGCAATGCTAAAACCTCAGCATGTGATGTTCCTACTTTTTGGTGGGCTTCTAGGGCAATAATCTCATCTTTGCAGACCATTACTGCCCCTACAGCAGGGTTTGGATAGGTTAAGCCTTGGTATTGCCATGCTTTTTTTATGGCTAGGTTCATATAGATTTGGTTACTGTTCATTAAAAATCCTTATAAAAAAGGTTATTTATTTCGCTTTGTTCCACTCAAAATACGTTTTTGCTTTAGAGATATTTGCATATTCAAAACGTACAGGCTCACCCTTTTTTTCTATGCTGAAACCAGCTTCATCAGCAGAAAGAATCAAACCTTTTTCTTTGTCTCCACCGTGAACTTTGAATTTGACACGCTCACCGATTGCCGACATAAAATGCGTAGGATTCTCCAACTTTCGTTCAATACCCGGAGAACTTACTTCTAAAAAATAAGCTCCATGCATCGGAGGATTCACATCAAAAAATACAGAAAGTTCATTTGAAATTTCTGCACATAAATCAAGAGTTACTCCACCTTCTTGAGTAATGTAAACTCTAAAGATAGTATTACCATCTTCTTGTACTGTCTCAGTTCCATAGAAACTGGCACCATTTGCCTTAACAATTTTTTCTATTTGTTCATTAAGACTGCTCATCTGTATCATCCTTACTTTTTCTCTTGCTTATCTCTTTAAAAAGTGCTTCTATATTCGAAATTCTCTCTAACTGGTCATCAAATTCAAATGTAAATTTAGGAGCCTTATACCACCCTTCACTCTCACGAATATAGGTTGAAAGATAACCTGAAACAGCCCGTAGTTGTTTTAATGCTTCTGCTTGTTCTTTTTTATCTAAATAAGATTTATCAAGATAAACTTTAGCATCATAACGACCACGTGAACAGACCACTTCTGTCACGGAAAGACCATTAATTCTATTGTCATTCATTCCTGAAAGTGCTTCAGGAATCAGCTCTACAAGTCTTGACTCCGTTCTCTTTCTTTTTATTTCTTCTTCTCTCATTTATGTTCCTACATATAGAGGGTAGAGACCTGGCTCTACCCCTACAGTAAAATTAGATTAATCTAATTTTACTTGTTCTTCTACCATTTTAAAGGTTTCAATGACATCACCTTCTTTAATGTCATTGTAGTTTGCAAGCATAATACCACACTCAAATCCATTCTTAACCTCTTTAACATCGTCGTTAAATCGTTTAAGAGAAGAGATGGTTGTTGTATAAATAACAACACCATCACGAATCAGTCGTGCACCGGCATTTCTAACAATGGTTCCATCAGATACTTTACAACCGGCAATGGTTCCAACTTTAGCGACAGAGAAAGTCTCACGAACTTCTGCTTGTCCTGTCACTTCTTCTGAAACAACCGGACTCATCATACCACCAAGAAGGGCTTTAACATCATCAAGAAGCTCGTAGATAATTGAGTACGTTTTAATCTCAACGCCTAACTCTTTGGCTTTGTTTTTAACAGCACCTGTAGGTCTAACATTAAAACCTAAAATGATAGCGTGTTCACTAGCATTTGCCAATTGTACGTCACTCTCGGTAACACCACCAACGCCCTCATGAATAACATTAACTTTAACTTCTTCATTTTTAAGATCAAGCAATGTTCCTTTAATCGCTTCAAGAGAACCTTGTACATCTGTCTTAATAATAACCGGAAGTGATTTAAGGTTACCCTCGGCAATGATTGAGCTAAGATCTTCAAGAGAAACTTTCGTACTTTTAGAAAGCTCTTTGGTTCTTGCATACTCAGCTCTTTTTGCAGCAAGGTCTCTTGCCTCTTTTTCTGAGTCCATAACCACCATCACCTCACCGGCTGTTGGTACTTCTGAAAGTCCCACAACAGCAGCAGGAGTACTTGGTCCAATTGATTTTGTTCGTGTACCATCATCCAGCATCATGGTCTTAACTTTACCGAATGTTGTACCCACTACAAAACTGTCTCCAACATTTAATGTACCATTTTGAACAATAACATTTGCAACAGCACCAAAACCTTTTTCTACAGAACTTTCAACCACAACTGCTTTAGCATTTCTACTCGGATCAGCTGTCAGTTCCATCACTTCCGATGTCAATAACAACGTATCAAGTAGATCATCAATTCCTTCACCGGTATGTGCTGAAACAGGAACAAACTCATACTCTCCACCCCATTCAGCCGGTGTAATTCCAAGTTCAGCCAACTGTGACTTAGCCATCTCAGGGTTTGCACCCTCTTTGTCCATTTTGTTAATCGCAACCACAATTGGTACACCAGCAGCTTTAGCATGAGAAACAGCTTCTTTGGTCTGTTGCTTCACACCATCGTCTGCAGCAACAACAATAATAACAATATCGGTTGCCTGAGCTCCCCTAGCACGCATCTCGGTAAAGGCTGCGTGACCCGGAGTATCTATAAATGATATTTTTTTACCATTTTTTTCAACTTGATACGCACCAACATGCTGGGTAATTCCACCTGCCTCTTTGGCAGCCACTTTTGTTGAACGAATTCTATCAAGCAATGATGTTTTACCGTGGTCAACGTGACCCATAATGGTAATAACCGGTGGTCGCTCCTCTTCATGTTCATTAGGAATGTCGTCATAAGCTTTTACATAATCCAATGTATCCAATGGATCGATGGTATGTACTTCAACTTCAAATTCTTCTGCAAGAATCTCAATAGAGTCTTTGTCTAAGAAGTCATTTTGAGTAAACATGGTTCCAAGAGTAAAGAGTACTTTAATCACTTCACCTGTACTTCTACCCACTTTTTCGGCAAATTCATAAACCCTTACATTTTCAGGAATTTGAATAGAAGTAATAGGTCCCGTACTCTCTTCTTTAACATACTTTTTACGTTTACCACCACGTCTAAGACCGGATGGTTTTCGTTTTCCTTGTTGTCCACCGGTTCGACCTTGAACTACGCCACCGACTGCAGCTCTTTTTTTAGCTTCTTCTTTACGCTTTTGCTCTTGTCTCATCATATCTTCATAGATATTTTTATCTGAGAAATCAAGCATCATTACTTCCGGTTCTTCTTCTACTTCTGTAACTTGATTACGTCCATATCCACCAAAACTAGAGTGTGCCATAAAGTCAAGTTTTTCACCGGTTTCTTTTGCAACTGCCATTTTTTTAGTTTTTTTCTTCGATGGAGGTGTTGGTGTGCCCCCCATTTTTTTTCTCGTAACTTCAATAGGCTCTTCAACTTTACGTTCTTCTACGATTCTAATTTGTGGCTTCTCTCTATCAGCTTTTTTAACCACTGTAATACCAATACGTTTACGCTTCATTTTAGGCTTCTCTTCTTCAACAGCAGGAGCTTCTTCTTTAACTTGTTCTTTAACTGTTTCAACAACGGAAGTCTTTACTTTAGGTTCTTCAACATCAGTTGACGCAACAACTTTTTTTATAGAAGTTTCAACGTTAACTTCTTCTACTTTAGGAACTTCAACAATTTCAATCTTCTTCTTTTTAGGAGTTGCTGTAATTGAACCTTTTTTAGAAGCAGTCTTTTTCACCGGTTTACTTACGGTAACCTCTTCTTTAACTTCAGGTTCTGTAACTTCTTTGGAAACCGTTTTAATGGATTCATCTTTTTTAATCTCAGCATTTTTAACCACTGCTGCTTTTTTAACTACTTTAACTTTAGGTTTCTCTACTGTTTTTGGCTTAACACCATTAATAGCATAATCAATTAAGATTCCAGCTTCTTCAACCGTTACTGTACTATTGGCTGCTTTTACGTCATACCCTAACTCTTTAGCTTTCTCAATAAGTACAGCATTTGAAGCACCTGCTTCATCTGCTATCTCTTGGATTTTAACTTTATCCATGTATATCTAACTCCTTTAAATACTTAACAAACTGTTCACTATCTTCCGTAGAGAGTCGAAAACGTTTTGTTAAACTTTTAACTTTTTTTTCATTTTCACGACAAATATTACACAAATAAAAACTTCTACCGTAACCTCGATAAGGGAAAATATGATGATTCTCTTCTTGTAGTCGTATTAAATTTGTTTGTAGATCTCTTTCTCTACATGTTATGCACATGCGCACCGGTTCATTTTTTCGCATAATTATACCCAATTTTTGTTATTAGTTCTTTGAAGTGACGCCGTAATTGTCAAGACTCTTGGTAATTACTCTAAATTTAGGAAACTTTTGTGCCAATTCTTGATGAACCTTCGCTGCATCATCGTCATAACAAAGTGTAAAAAATGTTGATCCTGATCCTGAAAGTGTGCTCATCAATGCACCATGTTCTAAAGCTGTTTTTTGAACTTCAAAAAGTTCAGGCATCTGTTTCATTCTTCGTGTTTGATGAATTTTATCTTTTGAAGCAATACGCAACAAATCCCACGACTCTGTCATGAACAATGAAGTCATAAACGAAGCACGTGAAAGTGAATAGATCATCTCTTCAGTTCGGTATAAATCCGGCAAAACATTCCGTGACTTTGCTGTCGAAATTGTTTTATTTGGAATGACCAAAACAGCTTTTAAATAATCTGGTATTTTTCTTTTTTTACTATAAACTTTTTTCTCTTCCACACAAGCTACATTAAATCCACCCATAACGGCAGGAGTAATATTGTCTGGATGGGGTTCATACTCTAACGCCAAATTTAAAATTTTCCGTTTATTATAACGTTCACCGGCTGCCACATAGGCTGACGTCAATGCAGCTGTTATCACAGCTGATGAACTTCCTAAACCTCTTGAGATAGGAATGCGATTGGTAAATTCAAATCTAAAGTTCTCTTTTTGTCCTTTTAATTTTTGATACTGTTTATTAAAAATGTTCATGAACAAAATATTTTTACGAATATGAGGATTTTCTGCTCCTTCACCACGTGTTGATACAGAAAAAAAACGAGAAGGTTTAATGGTTATTTCATTACGTAAGTTAATGGCTAATCCCAAAGTATCAAATCCCGGACCAAGATTGGCTGATGTTGCTGGTACAGATACAAACAAAGTACTTTTTCCTTTGCTGATGTTGTAAATTGTAGGAACAAAGCATCGCTTCTCCTTAGTCTCTTACACGGCTGGTAGAATATACAAGGGTTTATTATCATTTAAAATAGTTACTTCACTCAACATGGAAGGTAGTTTAAACCGTTGCTCTATCGCCTCATCAAATTTTTTCGTTATTATAGTCTCTTTTTCCTTGATAAAGTAAAGTTTCCCCATTGCTTTTATAGGATTTGCTCCATTTAGGTCAAATGCGTCACATCCCTCAAAAGATATACCTTTTAAAATCTCTAAAGAGCGTAATGTGATGTAAGTCAACTTAATTGCCATATAAGAACCGGGACCATTGGTATACACCATGTGCCTATAGTCATACTTATCAGATAACGCTGTCAATATTTTTAAAAGGACTTCAGAGGTTTTATGTTCACTCTCAATGCTTTCGATCAATTCACCATCTTTATAAACTCCTATTAACAAAGGAGAAGCTATAGCAATAATCAGTATTTTGTAAGAACTAAGCAAAACTTTTTGCAAACTCCCTACTTTGTGCCATATTCAGAGCAACCATCTCATAATTAGATGTGTCTGAAAGCAACTTAACGGTTAATTCATGATTGAGCTTATGACTTCCTGCAAATGAGCTATAAGCTCCCAAAATATTATGACCTGTTACCATCAAATCACCCATAGCATCTAAAATTTTATGACGTGCAAACTCATTTTCAAATCGTAAACCTTCAGGGTTTAACACTTTTTCGTCATCAAGTCCAATGGCGTTATTTAAACTTGCACCCAATGCTAAATTAATACTCTGTAGGTATTGAATGTCTCGTGCAAATCCAAAAGTTCTAGCTCTGGCAATCTCTTCTATAAAAGGTTTTGTTCCAAAACTATAAGATTCAGACTGTTGACCAATAACCGGATGTTCAAAATCAATCTCAAAATCAAAGGTAACCTCATCACTTGGTTCAAGACGTACAAACTTATTACCATCAACCACTTCAACCGTTTTCTTAACTCTAATTACCTGTTTCGCAAGATCTTGTTCTTGAATTCCTGCTTCATCTAAAAGAAGACAAAATGAACTGGCAGAGCCATCCATAATCGGCATCTCATTTCCATTTACCACCACACGCATGTTGTCAATACCATAAGCATAAACAGCTGAAAGGAAATGTTCAATGGTAGATATATAACCCTTCTGCGAACCAATCACCGTTGCCATTTGAGTGTCGATAACGGAGGATGGAGCAAGAGGAATACTTAATGCTAAATCTTCACGATAAAAGATGATTCCTGCATCTGTTCCCAACGGTTCAAGACGAAGTTTAATAGGTTCACCTTTATGCAATCCTATCCCAACAACTTCAACTGGCTTACTAATGGTTCGTTGATTCATATCTATTATTCCTTTATTATTTCAGACGATATTATAGCATAATTGTGAATTTTTTGTAGTTTGTGATTTTTTTCGCTTATTTTTAGAATTTTTATACTGTATTAAAGCTTATACATGTTTATTTCTTTTTTTATTAAATTTTCTATTTTTATACCATTGATATCGTATTAAAATCACAAAAAAATTTTACTATGCTTGCCATAGTAAAAAGCTGACAAAGTTTAATTTTTTTAAATTTTTGTGCAAATATTATGCATTTTTTAATTCCAACAAATTTTATCTCATAGCTTTTAATTTTCATGGCTAGTTTTTAACTAATGATGTTATATTGTCATATAAATAAGACTAAATTAGTCCGAATAAAGGAAGAGACAATGAACTATAATGATTTAAACGCTGAAGAGATACGTGTCATAGAGAACAAAGGTACAGAAATGCCCTTCTCCGGTAAATTTAACAGCTTTTATAAAAATGGAACGTATACCTGTAAAAAATGCAATACTCCTCTTTTTAACTCAGAGGACAAATTTGACTCCGGTTCAGGATGGCCAAGTTTTGATGATGCCATTGAAGGAGCTGTACGAGAAATTCCTGATGCCGATGGACGAAGAGTAGAAATTGTCTGTGCAAATTGTGGTGGACACTTAGGGCATGTATTTAGAGGAGAACAGATGACCCCTAAAAGTACAAGACACTGTGTTAACTCTGTCTCACTTGATTTTCAAGGATTAGAAGAAGAGAGCAAACTTAAAAAAGCCTACTTTGCAGCTGGATGTTTTTGGGGTGTAGAGTACTGGTTTGAGAAACAAAACGGTGTATTGGCAGCTGATTCAGGATACATGGGAGGTCACTTAGAAGATCCGACCTACCAAGAAGTCTGCTACAAAGATACCGGTCACTTAGAAACCGTGGAAGTGACTTATGACCCGACTATTGTCACTTTTGAGGAGCTCACAAAACTCTTCTTTGAAATCCACAATCCAGAACAAACCAATGGACAAGGACCAGACATCGGACCACAATATCTCTCAGCCATTTTCTATAACGATGCAGAAGAGGAAGATATCGCCATGAAGCTTATTAACCGGTTAGAAGATAATGGCATGATTATTGCCACACAATTAATAAATGCTAACGAACATAAATTTTATAGAGCAGAGTATGAGCATCAAAGTTATTATAAGTTACGAAATTTAAAACCTTATTGCCATAACCATACAAAAAGGTTTTAAGAGCTTTTAATTTTATGCTACTATTTTAAGAAATAAAAAATACGACCTTACGCGATGGTTAATCAAAATACGATAATCCCGGAGGGTCGATTTATTGACCAAAAAATAGAGAAAGCATAAAATGAACATACTCAAAAAATTATTTTCAAAACCCAAATCATCTATCCAGACCACTCTAACCATCACCTCATCCAACGGTTTTCACCTAAGACCTATCGCCCAATTTGCCAATGAAGTTAAACAGTTTGATGCAACCATTACATTAATTGCCAACAACCAAGAAGTATCTGCAACACAAATCCCTCAAATATTATCGCTCTCTTTAGAAAAAAATGAAACATTTATTTTAAAATCAATAGGAGAAGAAGCTCAAAAAGCAAGTGTTCATCTTAGCTCTTTTTTTAAGCAACTCATGGAAGAGGATGTGAAGATTAAAGCTATTGATCAAGAAAAAGAAAGTTATGAATCTTCTGCTCTTAAAGGACAAACTATTGCTAAAGGGATTGCTATTGCTCCTATTGTTATGCTAGAAAAGGTTGAACAGAAGGGCAGAGACATGGCTCTGCCCCTACAGGATGCCATTTTAAAAACAGAAGAGGAGTTATTAGAACTCTATGAAAACAATAAAACAAAAGATGAGGCTCAAATCTTTTTAGCTCAAAAGGAGCTACTCAACTCTGAACTCTTTAGGAAAAATTTTAATACGATAGACCAAGAGATAGAAAAACTCAAAAATACAAAATTTGAATCACGCATCGCCGACTATCAAGACCTCAAACAGAGAATCTTCACACATATGGGTATAACCACACAAATCAATCTACCTCATACACCTTATATTTTATTGGCTGATGATTTATTACCCAGTGAAATATCTGAACTTAATGACACGCCTATTCAGGGTGTTGTTTTACAAAAAGGAACACCTACTTCGCATACTTCTATACTGTTACGTTCCTTTGGAATTCCCTCAATGATTGTTAATGAGCCCATAGAAATAATTCTTAATGCGATACTTGATGCCAATAGTGGAAATCTTATCTTGGAACCAACAGACAACGATATAACAAAAGCCAAAGAGAAACAAAAAGTATTTCAAACCCAAAAAGAACAAAGCTACCAAAAGCGTTTTGAATTTACCCAAACAAAAAAGGGAAAACAGATAAAAATATTAGCCAATATTGCCGATATACCATCAGCCAAAGAGGCAAAAGAACAAGGAGCAGACGGAGTCGGACTACTTAGAACGGAATTCCTTTTCACAAAGACCAAACCCACTTTAGAAGAGCAAATTCAAGCCTATACAGAGATATTTAATCTCTTTGATGAAATAACAATCCGAACCCTAGACATCGGTGGAGACAAATCCTTACCTTATATAAATATCGAAAAAGAGGACAACCCATTTTTAGGAGTCAGAGGAATCCGATTCTCACTCCAAGAGCAGGATCTATTTAAAGAGCAACTTCTAGCCATTTTCAAAGCCGTAGGTTCGATTTCATCGAACGAAAAAACAATCAAAATCATGTTCCCCATGGTTGCCACCCCGGAAGAGTTTAATAACGCTAAAGCCATCGCCCAAGAAATAGCCAAAGAACACAATATAGACACCACCCTCATCCAATTCGGAATCATGCTAGAAGTTCCAAGCGTTATCTTTGCTCTAAAAGCGTTCGACCAACTGGTCGACTTCTACTCCATAGGAACCAATGACCTTACTCAATACCTCTTCGCTATTGAGAGAACCCATCCAAGCCTAACAGCCGATGCCACCTCACCCATAATGATGAATGCACTGCAACAGATAATAGAAACCACCCAAAAACCCATCAGTATTTGTGGAGAATTGGCAGGAGTTGAAGAGGCTACCGAAAAACTCATAAATATGGGATACACTTCTCTTAGTGTCTCATCCAAACTTATTCCATCATTAAAAGAGAGAATCCGAAATGTTTAATCTGTTACAAAAAGTGGGTAAAGCCCTTATGACCCCCATTGCTGTTTTGCCCATTGCTGCAATTTTACTACGCCTTGGTTTTGGTGATATTTTTACAGGTGATATAGCCAACATTATGAAAGTAGCAGGAGAATCCATCTTCTCTAACCTCGACCTACTCTTTGCCATCGGTATCGCGTACGGTTTAGCCAAGAACAATGACGGAGCAGCAGCCCTCTCTGCAGGGGTGGGTATCCTCATCGCCAAAGCTGTCTATCTACAGATAGATGAAAATTTAAACATGGGTGTCTTTATCGGTATTATTATTGGAGTTTTAGCAGGAACCCTCTATAACCGTTTCCACACCATTAAACTTCCCGAGTTTTTAGGCTTTTTTGGAGGGAAACGCTTTGTTCCCATTGCTACAGCCCTATTGGCTATAGTCATCGGGATTCTAGCAGGATACTTTTGGCATTACGCCCAAGGGGCGATTGACAGCTTTTCTCACATGATTATCAGTCTTGATGAAGTAGGAACATTCATCTATGGAACCCTCAATCGTCTACTTATTCCTTTAGGTTTACACCATATTCTAAACTCCGTTTTTTGGTTTCAATTGGGCGATTATACCTACATCAAAGAGGGAGCTACGGTTGTTGCCAATGGAGATTTACACCGTTTTTTCGCAGGTGACCCAACGGCTGGAATTTATATGAGTGGGTTCTACATTGTTATGATGTTCGGCTTACCCTCTATGGCACTCGCCATCTACCTCACCACAGCCAAAGAGCAACGCAAAAAAGCAGGAGCAATTCTAGCAGGGGTTGCGTTTACCTCATTTTTAACAGGAATTACTGAACCATTAGAGTTTCTCTTCCTCTTCATCGCTCCCCTGCTCTTTCTACTTCATGCCATACTTGCAGGACTTGCCGTCGCTACAGCTCACGCCCTAGACATCCATCACGGTTTTGGCTTCTCAGCTGGATTCTTTGATTATGTGATTAACTATAAATTGGCTACCAATCCACTGCTTATTTTACCTTTAGGGTTGGCGTTTGGGTTTATCTATTTTGTTCTCTCGTACTACACGATTAAGATTTTTAAACTGACTATCTTTAGTAGTAATGGAGAGAAGCAAACAGAACAAAAAAGCGATGAAGCCTTAGCCTTTATTGAAGCTCTAGGAGGCAAAGAGAATATTGTCTCTACCGATGCCTGTATTACACGGCTTCGTATGGAGGTTAAATCCTCTAAAGATTTGAGTGATGAGGCATTTTTAAAATTGGGGGCTAAGGGGGTGATTAAGCCTAGTGAGACGACTATTCAAGTGGTTTTGGGGACGAGGGCTGAGAAGGTGGCTGAAGAGATTAAAGACAATCTCAAATAGTCTTAATTTTTGTTATGATATATTCAAAAAGTAATGCCATGAATAACTTTACAAAAATATACCAAACCATCAACAATTAGGAGAATAATATGGCAACACTAAGAGAGATAAAAAAAGTTTTTTTCACACTTTCGCCAAAAGAACAAGAGCAGATAATTAAAGAGATATACGGCTTTTCAAAAGATATGAAAAGTTTTTTAGATATGCGTCTTTTGGGTGATGGTGAAGAGGAATATATTAAAGCAATCACAAAAGCAACAGAGAGTCAAACACCTAAAGGTTATCCAAAAGATATCGAAGTTCGTAAAGTAAATGCTGTTTTAACAAAAGCCAAAAAAAGTAAAATCAGTAAAAAAATACTCTGTAAGATGGAGTGGATAGCATTTGATGGATACATGACCTATTTAAATGACTATGGTGGTGGTCCTGAAATTTATGAAGATAAGGTTTATGACCATTTAAATAACTATCTTCATTTTTTAATAGAGAATAACCCCACACAAGAGCAAATTCAAAAGGTACGAAACTATTTAAGAACACACACTAATATGTACTATGAGCATATTTGGGAGCTTTTTACTGATATAATAGGAGAAGCTGTTTAAAAATATATGCAACAGAAAGAACTCTATCAAAGACTCCAAGCCTTAGAACAACAGAAACAAAATATAGAAAATGAGATTTACCATCTAAAACAGTCCATAGAAAAACTATCTCCTTTCACAAAAACCCAAAAAGTCCAACTCTTCAAATCCCTCTTTGTCACCAGAGATGATGTCTATGCCACACATTGGGTCAGTAAAGATGGAAGTAAAAAAGGGTATGCTCCTGCCACTTATACTTTTAGAGGTAATGACTATATTCCTATAAATGATGAAATTATTCAGCGACATCTTGAAGGAAAAATACGACTTGGATCTTACGCTATAGTTTCACAAGTAATGAGCAAATTTTTAGTAATTGACCTTGACAAAGCAAGTTTTATAGAAGATAGCAGAGCCATCTATAAAATTTGTCAAGAGTTAAAATTAAATCCTCTCATAGAGATTTCAAAATCAGGAAATGGCATTCATATTTGGTTCTTTTTTGATACTTTGGTTCGTGCCTCTGATGCTAGAAGGTTGGGTGATATTCTTATCACAAAAGCGATGAATATAGCTAGTGGGATAGATATGAATAGCTATGATAGACTCTTTCCCACACAAGATTTTGTAGCTCCTGATGCTTTGGGTAATCTTGTAGCTCTACCTCTTCATTTTGGTTCAAGGCAAGAGAACAAAACTGTTTTTATTGACATCCAAACACTACAACCTTTTGATGAGCAGTGGCAAATACTTCAAAATATTCAAAAGATAACAGCTAAACAACTCTCAACCCTAATTACAAACCATATCATCTCAAATCCAAATAGAGATGAAACACTTATGCCATGGGAGATAAAAGAGGTTAAACCAACTCTCTTTCCAAAGAGAGTAAAAGCTACGCTATTTGACGCACTTCATATTGAAAAACTTGAACTCTCCAAGGCACTTTTAAGTAAACTTCAAAGATTTTCCTCTTTCTATAATCCAGAGTTTTACATACGCCAGAACCTAAGAAAATCTACCTACAACATACCAAGAGTCATTTCACTGTATGAACAAAATGAACGCTATGTTATTCTACCAAGGGGATTAACAAAAAAAGTAAAATCCTATTTTAGAGCTAACGGTGTTGAATTTATAATAGAAGATAGACGGATAACTAACAAGATAAAAAAGCCAAATTTTTCACTAATGTTAAAAGATGAACAAAAAGAAGCCTTCTCTGCTATTATGAAAAACAACTACGCTCTACTTATCGCTCCACCAGGTTTTGGGAAAACAGCAGTTGCATCAGCAATTATTGCCAAAAGAGCCATCAATACACTTATCTTGATACATAAAACTACTCTACTTGAACAATGGGCAGAGCGTTTAAGTGAATATTTTAGCGTAGATATAAAAACAGTTGGTATGTTAGGAAAAGGTAAAAAAAGAATCACTTCAAACATTGACATAGCCACGCTACAATCACTAAAAAATAGACCAGAGATGATAGAGAACTACACTCAAATTATTGTGGATGAAGTTCATCATATACCTGCTGTCTCTTTTGAAATTCCACTCAAACGCTTTAGAGGAAAATACATCGTAGGTTTAAGTGCCACACCAAAAAGAAAAGATGGAATGCACCCCATCATGTTTATGCTATGTGGAGAGATAGCTTATGAACTTAAAGCAAAAAAAAGACCAATCCATCAACTCAAAACAGTAAATACCTCGTTTGATACTTTTCAAGATAGCTTTGCAGAAATTTTAAATGAGATAATGGAAGATGAAGATAGAAACAAACTAATAGTAGAAGAGATTTTAAAATTAAAAGATAGAAATATACTGGTTTTGAGTGAACGAATTGAACACCTTAATATGCTCTACCACTATTTGGATGCAAAAAAAATTAACTCACTACTTCTACATGGTGGATTAAGTCACAAAGTACAAAAAAAGGCTCTAAAAGATGCACCAAATCATTCTATCATTTTGTCCACTAGCTCCTATGTTGGTGAGGGGATTGACTTTCCTCATTTAGATACGATTGTATTTACCATGCCTATCTCCTATGTTGGTCGAATAGTACAATATCTGGGAAGAGTTGGTAGAAGAGGACAAAAGTGTTTGGCTATTGATTTTGTGGATGAGAATGTAGCTATGTTGAAGAGTAGTTTGGGTAAGAGGTTGAAAGGATATAAGGAGATGGGGTATCAGGTTAAAGATGAGAATCGGTTGTTTTAATTTTGGTGTCTTGGAAGAATTCGCAGATATTGACATCTAATGCTTTAGCTATTTTATAAAGTTGTTCCACATTATAATGTTTGTCTTCTAATCCTGCTTCAATCTTACCTATCGTACTCATTGATTTATGACCAATGGTTAGTGCCAAATCAAGTTGTGTTATATTTTTTGACTTTCGTAAGTTTTTAATATTTTCAGTAATAATACGATGAAAAGCTTTAACTTCCTTGTCTGTAAATTCTAAGTTATCCAATAAATTTTCCCTATAGTGAAATTTTATTTTAAGTTTAGAATAGATAGAATATTTTAACCATTCCCTATAGTGAATATATTGAATGGAATTTTAATTTAAAAGGGTTTTTTATGAAAAAGTTTTTGTTTAGTTTAGTGGCTATCAGCTCAATAGTAACATTAGCATTTAGTTTTGAAAAAGGAGATACAGTTTATATATGTATGAGTAATAGTTCAACCTGTAAAGCTATAATGATAATGGAAGGTAGCGATGAAAGCAAAGTTGAATTAAGAGAATCATGTACTGTTGCACTATTTAGTCAACCCTGAAAAACCCAATTCCAACATCAACTACAATTTTACTATCTCTAATTCTACCACAGACTAAACCAAAGTAGATAAAAATCAACATATTTTCGTCTCTCTGTGGCTTTTACTTTGTACAAAATCATACCGAG
>JAHJJU010000059.1 GCA_018822805.1 bacterium | reverse complement strand
TAAATTATCATTCAAAAATAGAACTAAAGCTTCACCAAGTTCTACAGGTAAATCAGATGTTTTAAATGGTAATAGGCCAACAATTTCAAGATTCCTATTTTTATAATTAAAATAATAAATTCTTATAACAAGGTCTCTAATGATTTTTAAAAAGTCTCTTATTTTTGTAATACTTTCGCTCTCTTCGCATACACTTTATGCAGAATGTACTACAGATTCTTCTTTCTCGAATCTTTCTTTAGAACATGCCCTAAAGATAATGAAAGCCAATAACCTCGAGTTAAAAATTTCTAAATTTAACGAACAGATGAAAGCTCACGAAGCAAAAATGGCACAGGGTCACAACTATGGAAAATTGGATTTAAAAGTACAAGCACTTCGTTCAAATGATGCAGGAAATGTTTTTGGATTTAAACTTAAAAGTAGAGAAGCTACTTTTGGTGATTTTGGATTTTCTGATTTTATGGGAGCCATAGGACAAGGTGCACAACAAGCAAATGGAGATTTTGGAGCATTCTCGCAAGGTTTAGCTACACAAGGTGATGCAATTTTAGCTTTACAACCTAAAGATCTAAATTACCCTGATGCAAGAAATCATTACCAAACTACCTTGACCTATATGTTACCTCTCTATACAGGTGGTAAACTAAGTCAATACGGTAAGATTACAAAAGCACTTCAAACCATGAGTCAATTAGATACCTCTAAACTGCTTAATGAAAAAATTTTTCAAACCAGAAAAACTTTTTATGATATCTCTTTAGTCAATAACTACATAACAAACCTGAGTAGTATTATTGCCAACATTGATAAACTTTCTGAGATTGTCAGCAGCATGAAAAATGAAGGATTTGCTAAGAACATTGATGAACTGGAAGTTCAAGCAAGAAAAGCTGAAGCAGAGAGTATGCTTAACCAAGCAAAACTCAATAAAGATCTTGCTTACCAGTATCTCTCATTTTTACTCAATAAAAATGTAGAATCTATACAAGACATTAATGATTTAGCACCTATTCCGGAAGTTAATAAAGAAGAGGTACATAAAAGCAATCTAGACATCCAAAAAGCACAACTTGGACTCAAGATAACAGATATGGCAATTGATTTACAAAAAGCAAATTTTTTACCTACATTAGGTGCCTTTGGTGAGTACGGTTCTGCTGATGACAAAGCCTTTAATGAATTTAAAGATAAAGATTTTTATACCGTAGGATTACAATTAGAATGGAACCTCTTTAATGGTGCTATAGATAAACACAATTTAGAAAAAGCTAAAGTAGACAATCTTAAAGTGCGAGAACAAGTTAATTTAGCCAAAACAGGTATCTGTCTTCAGGTAAGAAAAACACTAACTGAGATTAAAAGTAAAGATGCTGATATTGTAAATCTTACAACACAACTGGACTTTGCCAACAAAGTGTATGAGACTTATCAAGCACAATACCAAGAGGGCATCAGTTCTATCTCCGATGTACTGATCAAACAATCAAAAGAACTGGAAGTACTTTTAAAACTTTTAACAGCTAAAAATGAGAGAAATTCAAAAGTCTTTGAACTGACAAGCATTATTAACAAGGAAGAAACATTATGAAAAAACTAACAACAAAATTGGTACTGGGTTTACTTTTAGGAGTCAGTACATTAAGTGCCATTGAGCTTGACCTGAGTGGTTCCGTTATTTCAGACAACCAAAAAATGATTACCAGTAGGTATATGGGTATTGTAACAAAAATGTTGGTAGCTGAAGGAGATATTGTAAAGAAAGATCAACTGCTTTATGAGATTGATTCAAAAGAGATTGATTCAAAAAAAGAGCAAGTAGAACTGGGAATTTCACAAGCACAACTTGCTTTGCAAATGAACAAAAACCAGTACAACAATGTACTCTTAAACCTTGGACGATACCAGCGACTCTTTAAAAAAGGGATGGTTTCTAAATATGAATTAGAAAACTTACAATTGGGTTCTAAAAATATGAAAGATATGGTTACCATTGCCGAGAAACAAGTTAAACAAGCAGAAGCCATGAAAGAAGAAGTAATGAACCAATACAATTACCTAAAACTAACTGCACCCAATGATGGTGTAATCATCGCTAAAAACTTAAGTGTGGGAGAGATGGCAATACCGGGTATGCCGGGGGTTATTTTAACTGATCTAAGCAAACTTAGTGTTGTAGTAGAAATTGCTGAAAACGATATTAAATTTATGACACTAGGAAAAGCAGTTAATGTTGAAGTGCCTTCAATGGGCTTTAGCAATATTGGAAGTATCTACTCTATCATCCCTAGCTCAAACCCTATGACCCATAAATTTAAAATGAAAATAAAGTTTGATACCAAAGGTAAATCGATTTATCCCGGTATGTATGCTAAAGTTCACATTAAAGGATAAGCGTGGAGACAAAACAACCCTATGTAGTCAAAGATGTTGCAGGTAAGTTGGCTGTTGGTTTTCTAAAAAATCCACTAACAGCTGTTTTAGGAATTGTTCTTCTTGCTTTAGGATGGATTGCACTTTCAACCATGCCAAGAGAGGAAGATCCTCAAATTGCTATTTCCGGTGGTGCTGTTATTGTTGCCATGCCGGGAGCTACACCTGCTGAAGTTGAAAACATTATTGTCAAACCTTTAGAGAAAAAACTTCGAGAGGTTCGAGGAATAGAGCATGTTTACGGTATGGCAATGGACAATGTAGGTATTGTCAATGTCATGTACTATATTGGAGAAAACCGAGAAGACTCTAACCTCAAACTCTACGATAAAGTCATGCAGAACATGGATCAGATGCCAAAGGGAGTGATGGAACCTCTTATCAAACCATTCGATATTGATATTGATGTCCCTATTATCTCTATAGCACTCTATAAAAAAGAGGGTTCGAAACTTTCAACCGTAGAACTTACCGAAAAAATCAAAGCCCTACAACATAAAATCAACGGTATTGATAATGTCGCAAAAACAACCCTACAAGGGGCACACAAAGAGCAGTTTAATGTCGAGGTAGACATGGGAAAACTCTCAGCCTATCACCTCTCTATGGGACAAATCATGCAGGCCATTCAATCACTGGCTGCCAATGTTCCTGATGTAAAAGGGCGTACCAATGATAATAAATTGGTTATTTTTGGTATTTCTAATGCGATTGAAAGTGTTGAAGATGTTAAAAATGTCATGGTTGCCAACTATATGGGGTCACCTATCTACTTACGTGATGTTGCCCATGTGGAACAAGGCATTGATAAACAGAACTTCCAAGATGCTGATATTATCTATAGACCTAATGGAAATCAGAGTCGAGAGCTTACAAAAGCACAACCTCAAGTTACCCTAACCGTAGCAAAACTGGCTGGAAAAAATGCTGTATTTGTTGCTGAAGATGTGATGGAGATGCTAAAAGAGCATGATGCAGAGTTTGCAAAAGAGGGTGTGGGATACATTGTCACTCGAAACTATGGTAAAAGAGCCAATGAAGCCGTTGATGAGCTGATGCACCACTTGGTCATTACCATTATTATTATCGCTGTCATGCTGGTCTTTGCCTTGGGGTGGAGAGAATCCATTATTGTAACCTTCTCGGTTCCTGCTATTTTGGCCGTTACCCTATTTATTGCCTATATGACGGGGCAAACCATGAACAGAATTACCCTCTTTGCGTTCTTACTCTCTTTGGGTCTACTGGTGGATGCTGCGATTATTGTTATTGAAAACATCCACCGACACCTTCATGCCCATGATGTTGATGACAAAGAGATGGATGAACTGCTTATTGAAGCAACCGATGAAGTAGGAGGTCCTACCAACATTGCAACCTTAGCCATTATTATGACCATGGTTCCTATGGCATTTGTCGGAGGAATGATGGGATCGTTTATGAAACCTATTCCCTACAATGTACCTGTTGCACTCTTTGCTTCACTGATTGTTGCCTATATTTTTACACCATATTTAAGTCTTAAACTTTTGAAAAAACCGGACCATAAACATCATCACCATAAAAAACATCATAAAAATGACGAAGAACATGAAAGGGAGAAATAGATGAGCAAATTTGAAAACTTTATCTATTATATATTAGAGACAAAATTCAGAAAAACCATGGTCATTGTCTTAACGGCTGTTGCTTTTTTTGCATCATTACTCATGTTTCCAACCAAAGCTGTATTGGCAAAAATGTTACCGGGAAAAAGTGACAATACCTTCTCTGTTTACATCGACACACCAACAGGAAGTTCCATAGAGCAAACCAAAAAAATAACCTCTTGTGTTAGCAATATCTTAAGTAAAGAGCATGAAGTGATGCACATGGAACTCTTTTATGCTCAAGGTATTCCTTTAGATTATGCCGGACTGGTTAAGGGTGCAAGTATGAAACGTACTGAAAATGTTACTGAAATTTCAGTGAACTTAACCGACAAGCACCACAGAGATGAACCATCGTTTTTGATGACCCAACGTCTTCGACCTATTATTAATAAAGAGTGTACACCTATTGTTCCAAATACAGTTATTAAACTTGTAGAACAACCATCAGGACCTCCTACCTTGGCTTCTATTGTGGTTGAAGTTCATGGTCATAATATTGAACAAAGTAGAAAACTTTCGGTTGAAGTGGGTAATATTTTAGCTAAAACAGAAGGATTGGTTGATATCGATGTGATGGCTGATGATATTTATGACAAATATAAATTGGTTCCGGATATTGAAAAAATTGCCCGTTCAGGATTAGGGATTGAACAAGTCAACAACATCTTATACTTGGCATTTGAAGGGATGGCAATTGCTACTAAGAACTCTGAAAATCGTTCTGAGCAGATTCCTATATTTTTAGTATTGAGCAATGAGACCAAACGTTTAAGTAACAGCAGTGATAATGCCATAAGATCTAAACTGGCTTCACTAAACCTCATGAATATGCAAGGAATGATGGTTCCATTAACAGAAATTGTCGAGATTCAAAAAGTTAAATCAACACCAATGATCATGCATAAAAATTTGAAACGTATGATCAATGTTATCGCAGAAACCGATATGGTATCTCAGGTTTACCCTCTACTTGATGCCCGAGAACAAATGTTGGAATACTTTGCAAAAGATTATAACGTTACTAAAGCTGATTTTTCAACTTACATGTTTGACCTTAATTTAAAAGACAAAAAGACAGGTGAAGCGTTCCTTTTACGTTGGGATGGAGAGATGAAAGTTACCCTTGATACCTTTAGAGATTTAGGGGCTGCCTTTATTGCTGCCTTGGTACTGATTTTCTTCTTATTGGTTATCTACTATAAAAGTTTTTCATTAAGTGGTATTATTTTAATTGGTTCATTCCTCTCACTCATTGGAGTCATTGTAGGACACTGGGTTGCTGACTTGGTCACAGAACAGACCTTCTTCTTGACAGCAACCTCATTAATCGGGTTTATTGCACTGATGGGAATTTCTTCGAGAAACTCACTTTTACTTATTGACTTTGCAATGGGTCTGATTAACGAACATGACATGGAGAAAAAGCGTGCCATTGCTGTGGCATCAGCTACCAGAGCCAAACCAATTATGCTGACAGCTGTTGCAATTATTCTAGGTTCTGCTCTACTTGCCGGTGACCCTATCTTTGGTGGTCTTGGAGTAGCACTAATTTCAGGTACCGTTGCTGCTGTTTTTGTATCCTTACTCTTTGTTCCTGTATTGATGGACAACGCAAAAGCCATGGACAAAAAAGAGGAAGAGGTTTAATCTCTTTTGCCCTTTTTACTTAAGAAGTAGCCCAAAGAGCTACTTCTGTATCAATAACCTACACCTATAATTAACATAACTCGATATTCTCCCCCTACCAACACACTGTTATCACATTTAATGTATTATAAGTCATAATAATTTTTATAGGCTATAATAATGATTGATATCATAAAACCAGAACTTAAACCTTTCCATTTAGCAGCATCGTATACCATAGGTTCACATATCCTTCCTGGTGAAACCATAAATACAATTCAAAAAATTCTACAAGGCAAGCTCAAACTTACTATTCTTCCCTGTAATGAGATTATTGCAGGTATTAAAGAGGGAACATTTGACTTGGGACTTATAGAGTCTCCTCTTTTCGACTCAAGCTTAATTTACAAAGAGTGGATAGAAGATGAACTGGTAATCTGTTCTAAAAAACCTCTTGCGAGTTCTTTAGGAGAAGAGGAGCTAAAAGCATGTAAACTTATCTGTAGAAAAGAGGGTTCATTAACCAGAAATTTTATTACAGATTTTTTAAAAAAGTGTAATCTATCTTATGAAAGTTTTAACTCACTTTCTGAAATTGATAATGCAACAGCCATGATACAAAGTGTCAAATGGGCAAAACCCAATGTTAAAAACCCAACTATAGCCATTATGTCTCAACTTGCCATTCAAAATGAACTTAAATACAATGAACTTTATCAATCACGTATCTGTAACAATCCAATGATTAGAAAATTTCATCTTATCTATTCTCAGGGCAATCAAGACAACCGTGCTGTTAACCACATTATTAATCAACTCATGAAAGATGTCTTTTAGGGAACTAATTTTATCCTATTCCCTTAAACTTTTTTCTTTTATGCCACATTAAAAAATTCTGTATCAATTTAGGACAATTAAACTTACAAATAAAATTAAAATAGTGCTATACTAATAGCATTAAATTATTTTATTCATAAGGAGATTTTATGTCAGAAAAGCGAACAGCAACGGTTAGAATGGAAGAGGGATACATGCGAGTAACGATTCAATATGATGATCCAAGTTACAAATCTGAAATCTGTAAAGCCATTACAAGCTTAGAGAAAGATCTTGATATCTATCCGGAAGTATTACACCGAAGAGACAGTGCAAAACAGGGGTTCTCAACCGTAGAATTTTCAGGTGAGGATTATATCTGTAGTCGTACTTGTGGAGAGTTTGTTGAAGCTCTCTTAAAACAACTTGATATCAAAGAGTGTGTAGCAGACTAAGAGAAGAGTGAATTACCACTCCTCTCCCTTTAAATAAGCATCAATAGAGTTGGCTGCATCTCTACCCATACCCATCGCTAAGATAACAGTTGCTTGACCAAGTGTGATGTCACCACCTGCCCAAACTCCTTTTTTGGTTGTTTTTCCTGTTTTCGTATCGGCTTCGATGTTTCCCCATTGATTGAGTTCTAAATTTTCTGTGGTTCTGGTCAATAGTGGATTGGCACTGGTTCCAATGGCGATAATCGCTAAATCACAGTCGATGTACTCATGCTCTCCTGTCGGAATCGGTCGGCTTCGTCCACCCTCATCAGGTTCACCCAGTTCCATCTTTTCACAGTTGATTCCTACCAATTTTCCATTGGCATCACCAATGAACTCCAGTGGAGAAGTTAAAAACTTAAACTGTACGCCCTCTTGTTCTGCATGATGAATTTCAATATGTCGTGATGGCGACTGCTCTTTGGTACGTCTATAAACAATACTTACACTTCTTGCTCCCAAGCGTACAGCTGTTCGAGCAGCATCCATTGCCACATTACCGGCACCTAAAATAGCCACATTTTTTCCGGGAATAATGGGGGTATCGTATTTTGGAAAATCAAACGCTTTCATAAGGTTGGCTCGGGTTAGGTACTCATTGGCAGAAAATACTCCATTTAGGTCTTCTCCCGGAATGTTTAAAAAGTTTGGTAACCCTGCCCCCACACCGATAAAGACAGCATCATAACCCATCTCATCAATCAATTCATCCACATCAACGGTTCGTCCCACTACCGTATTACAGACAATATTCACACCCAAGGATTTAAGTTGTTCTATCTCATAGTCGACTATATCTTTTGCCAATCTAAACTCTGGAATTCCATAAAGCAGAACCCCTCCGGCTCTGTGAAATGCTTCATAGATAGTAACCTCATGACCCTTAATAGCTAAGTCCCCTGCTACGGTAATACCGGCTGGACCACTGCCTACCACAGCTATTTTTTTACCTGTTTTAGGTGGAATCTCTACTTCATTGCTTACCCCTGTATCTCTTGCCCAATCGGCAATGAACATCTCAAGATTACCAATTCCTACCGATTCTCGTCCCTTTTTCTTACCAACAACACAAACTTCTTCACACTGAATTTCTTGAGGGCAAACACGACCACAAACAGCAGGTAGTGCTGTTTTATCCCATACCGTCTTAATGGCACCATGGAGGTCACCTTCTACAATTTGCTCTAAAAATCCAGGTATGTTAATACCGACGGGGCATCCTGCCACACAAGCAGGGTCTTTACATTGGATACACCTCGCTGCTTCATATTGGGCTTCCAACAGACCAAATCCTAGTGTAACTTCTGAAAAGTCTTTGTTTCGTATATTGGCAGCTTGTTCAGGCATTGCTTGTCGTGGAATGGCTCGTCGCTCTTTTTTAGTAAGGTACTTTGCATCTACTTCATAGGTCATCTTACGCCTCCCTCTCAAACATGCAGTTGTCTGAATGCTCTTCTTCTACTCTATACGCTTGAAGTCTTCGCATTAAACCGTCATAATCAACTTGATGTCCATCAAACTCCGGACCATCAACACAGGCAAACTTGGTTTTACCCCCAATGGTCACACGACATCCCCCACACATGCCTGTTCCATCAATCATAATAGGGTTTAAACTTACCGTTGTGGGTACATTGTACTCTTTGGTCAGCAGAGAAACAAATTTCATCATTGGCACAGGTCCTATGGCAACGACTTCGGCTACTTCATTGTTCTCTAATACCTCTCTAAGCTCATCGGTAACAAAACCATGTCGTCCTTCTGAACCATCATCGGTACAAATTCTAAGTTCATCAGATGCAGCAGCCATTTGATCTCTCATAATGATGTAGTCGGTATTTCTAGCACCCACTATAGAGATAACTCTATTTCCGGCCTCATACATTCCCCTTGTAATGGGGTGGAGAACAGCTGTTCCTGTGCCACCTCCCACACAAACTACCGTTCCTTTTTTCTCAATATGTGTAGGTTGACCCAATGGTCCTACAATGTCTTTATACCCCTCACCCACTTTAAGAGTTGAAAAGAGCCGAGTACTTTTACCTATAATCATATAGATAATCGTAATGGTTCCCTTCTCTTTGTCTACTTCTGCCATGGTAAGTGGAATTCTCTCTCCTGTCTCATCAGCAATTAACATCACAAATTGACCCGGTTTTGCTTTTTTAGCAATCTGTGGTGCCTCTATCTCATTTAAGATAATGGTCTTGTGTGCCATCTCTTCTCTTTTAACAATTTTATACATTCTCTCTCCTCAAATCTATGTAGCTTCTCTATATGGTTAAATATAATTGATAACTATCATAACTATAATAGATTATAATCCAATATAGATTAAAGGAGATTTGAAATACTGATAAAAATATAAAAAAATTATCCGGTATATTCATAAAGCTGTGCATATAATATTCCATCAAGATTTCATCATAAGTAACACAACTTATAAATTATAATAAATATTTATAGAAAAAAAGAACAAGTCATCTAAAAAATAAATCATTATAGAGTATAATAAAAATAAAACATAAGGAATACTTTATGATAATAAAAACCTACAGTAAACTACTCTTAACCACTGCTCTATTCACTCCATATCTTTTTGCTGATACTGTCCAAGTTAAAGAAGAACCTAAACCGGCATTTGAAACCGTATGGCAAAAAATATATGGTGGAGAAGAAGATGACATCGCTCATAACGTTGTAATGTTAGAAAATGGAGATGCTGCGATCATTGGTGAATGTAAATCTTATGGTGCAAAACGTTCAGACATCTGTGTTACACGTATCAATACTGATGGACAAACAAAATGGCGTAAACTTCTTGGTGGTGAAAAATCAGACCGTGGTATGGCAATTTCTCGTGCAAAAGATGGAAACTTACTGATTTTAGGTTCAGGAAAATCATTTAACCCCAATGCTGACAGGGACATCTATGCTGCAAAACTCTCCTTAGATGGAAATGTCATATGGGAAAAAGCATTCGGTGGTGACCGAGATGAGTATGCAGGAGGAATTGCCGGAACCAACGATGGTGGAGCTTTAATTGTAGCCGATACAGAATCGTACTCTAAAAAAGGCTATAAAGATATTCTCATACTTCGACTAGACAAAGATGGTAATGAAATTTCTAAACGTACCATCGGAGGAGCAAAGGCTGAAGAGGCAAAAGCACTCACAAGAACAGCCGATGGAAACTTTATGATGGTCGGTTCTAGAGAAGTGGAACGTTCCGGAGACTCTGATTTCTTTTTAATGAAACTTGATCAAAATGGTCAAAAAATTTGGGCTAGAACCTTAGGTGAAACCAACCATGATGTTCTCAATGCTGTAACCCCTACTCCTGATGGTGGCGTTGTAGCTACAGGTTCAACACGTTCATTCGGTTCAGAACAAACGGATCTCTCTGTGATGTATTTTGATAAAACCGGAAAGCTTATTTGGCATAAAATTTATGGTTATAAATATTATGATGAAGGTAATGCTGTTACCATGACTAAAAATGGTGGATACCTCATTGCAGGGACTACCAACTCTATGGGTAAAGGAGATTTTGATACCTATATCATTGCCCTTGATGCTAAAGGTTCACTTATTTGGTCAAAACTCTATGGTGAAAGAAATAAAGATATTGCCCATGGAATTACACGAACCACCGACGGTTCTATTATTGTTGTAGGAGAGAGTGACAGTTATAAACGTCCAAAAGATTTCTATATGATTAAATTAAAGTAATTTCTTTACTTTATTAATTCAAATCATGATATACTCATTTTACACATAAAAAAATTTATAAGGAGCACATCATGAGTGGTACAACAACAGCCATTGATGAGATGGTTTTATCCGGTACAAAAGGTAAAATCACTATCACAACGATAGCACAACCGTACGGTCCAAAAAGTGAAAGTGTCGCAAGTATCGGTATTAGCCTTAAATCAGATGCAGATGAACCAGATTGGAAAGTACATATTCCAAAAGCCAATATTGACCAAGTTATTGAAGCACTACAAAAAGCAAAAGAGACACTATAAACAGTAAAAGGAAGAAAACATGAAGAACGCTATAAAAGCATTGGCATTTGGAACTGTATTGGCATTAACACTTACTCAAAGTGTAACAGCTGAAGAGAAAGTAGAAAAAAAGAAAATTACAATTGAAGAGATGGAAATTAACTTAGCAGTATTGGCTAAAGAGATCTCTGAGGAGAAAGTAAAGCTTTATCAAAAAGAGGCACTTCTTAACGATATGAAACTTGATCTACTTCGACAAAAACAAGCTAAAAAATAGCCTTCTATTTTTTTAAGGGCAGATTTTTTCATCTCTGCCCCTCTTTTGACTTTCAAACTATCTAAAAACTTTAGTACAATCTTTTCGAATGGCGTCAGGTATGGTTGCAATGGTCATGAACTCTTCCATGGTTAACTGTGGATACATTAATGCCAAGTAATATTTCGGATCAAGAATTTTAGCT
Organism: bacterium; assembly: GCA_018822805.1. Taxonomy (GTDB): domain Bacteria; phylum Campylobacterota; class Campylobacteria; order Campylobacterales; family Sulfurovaceae; genus UBA1140. The sequence continues at coordinate 15,237 of JAHJJU010000059.1, read as the reverse complement.
TCACCATTCTCTATCAGCAATGGATAAGGAAGCATTCCTGCATTGTTGGTTCCTATTCTATTAGGAAACTTTTGTGTACGTTTACCCAATCTTACACCAACTACGGTTGAACCATTGGTCAAGGTAAAGTGATAAACAACTTTTTTATTGTTTTGAAGTTTTGCTACCAAATCATTACCTCTTGCCACTACTTGCATGTCTTTAAAGTAGGGCATTCCATTCATAAATTGGTACTTTGGTAAAAGTTGAAATTTTAACTTATCCATAGAGTTTCGTAAACCTGTAAACTCATTGACAATTGCTGTTAAAACTTTTTCAGAAGCCTCTTCATTAAAATCTTGCTCTAAAAATGCTTTTGCCAAATAGAGAGGATTTGTAATACTAATCTGCTTATTTTTTGGATCAATTAAAAGTCTTAATGTACCCATAAAACCTCTGTTGGTTTTATTTGCCATTGTTTTAAGATCCTCACTGGTAAACACTATAGAAATTAATGTTTTCTTTTTATCCAATGCTTCTGTTGCTAAAATCTCGAAACCGGCATTTTTTAATTTCTCACCGGCAGTTTTTACATCCATAAGATCAGCTCTTAAATAGGCTGAGATACGCCCTTTATCTACATCGCCTATCATCTTGGTTGACGTACTCAGCGTTGCACCGTTTCCATCTTTTCCATAACGTTCTGCACTCGTAAGGTAATTCGGTGGCATACGTTTTGAAAATTTAATTGAACGGTCAAGATGATTATTGTTTACCTGACCATTAGTTTTAACCACGATAGGTATTGGAACTTTAGGAGGTATTGGAATCATAATCTCAATGGTACTTGCATTTAATTCAGTCACTTCAGGCTTTTTAACATTGTCAACTTTAAGCTCTTTCTTTGGTGTCTCTTTTAAAGGATTAACATTTTCAACAGCTTTCATTCCAAACTCTGTTAAAATCTCAGGAATCTCTTTGTCCAGTTTATTAACCAATGCTACCCGTGAAGGCTCTTTAAGCTCTAAAGTATCTAAAATATTAACCAACTTTGGCATTCCAACAACAAGCTTATTGCTTCCCTTTTTAACATACATGTACATGGTACATGGTGCATAGAGACCGGCATCCGGTCTGGCACCTTCATTGTCAAACATGTTGTATGAGTAGCCTAAATGACAGAGTGAATATGCCCAAAATAGGTCATAATCTTTAAGTATCTCTTCCCCTTTATCGGTGTCCATAAAGTTATGGAATCCAGCGATTAGATACTCTTTATTAATAAAACTCATCTCAAACTCATTTTGAAACTCATCTACAAAATCATCCATATCTTCAGATCGTTCAAACTCATACTCGAAGTTTAACATTCGATCTTCAGAGAGTTTTGTATAGGTTTTATAACTCTTTTGAGTTCCTAACTCTTTATCGAGTAGCTCACCTAAAGGTTGAAATGAAGCAATGAATTCTGCTTTTACTTTTTCATCTTCAATACCGATAATCTCTAAAATTGCTTCAGCTGTTAAATGTCCTACATGGGTGGTATCTTCTTTGAGTGTTTTATATACCAACATGTTAAATGGTGAAAATGCTGCTAATCTTGGATCCACATTAAAGAGTTCCATTACTTTTTCATCATTCACTACAGGCATAAAACTTAACAAGTCCAAAGTGGTTGAACCATACTTGGTCTTATACTGATCATTCACACGTTTATGTGGATCAGCCAAATTAAACCCAATACTTGGCAATGTCTCTTCTACCAATTTATTGTACTTTGCCTCAGCATCTTTTCCATTGAGTTCATAAAATACAGCTAGGTTTTTAGGCGTTTCGGCCATAGCCAAAGAGGGTAATAAAAACATCATCATACTCAACAGTAAAATAGATGTTTTTAATCTCAAGTTATAAGTAACATTCATCATTATCCCTTACATTAATATAATAATTATAATAACATTTTTTGATGAATATGAGAAAGTAAGATTCGTGCTTTTAGAAGATAAAAAGACAAAGCTACCAAAAGTTACGGGTAGCTTTGAGGGGTGTTTATGTTGCTAAAGACTACTTGTTGTCTTTTGCTGTTTCTGCTGCATCACTTGTAGCTGATCTGCTTGTATTTGAAGCATCATTAGAAACATTAGTTACAGAGTCTTTTGCATCTTCTGTAGCTGATCTACTTGTATTACTTGCATTGGTTGTTGCCGTATTACTGGCATCATTTACATCATTAGAAATGGTTTTAACTGAATCTCTTGAATCATTTGAAACTGTTTTTGTTGCATCATCTAAATCATTTGAAACTGTTTTTGTTGCATCATCCATATCGTTAGATACCGTTTTAACTGAATCTCTTGTATCATTTGAAACAGTTTTTGTTGCATCATTTGTATCATTTGAGACTGTTTTCACTGAATCTCTAGTGTCATTCGAAACGGTTTTAACAGAGTCTGTTGTATCGTTTGAAATTGTCTTTACCGAGCTATTTAAGTCACTTGAAACTGTTTTAACAGCGTCAGTTGTATCATTCGATACTGTTTTCACAGATGCTGTTGTATCATTCGAAACTGTTTTTATACTTGCTGTTGTATCATTTGAAACAGTAGTTACATTTTTAGTTGTATCGTTAGAAACTGTTTTCACAGAATCAGTTGCATCTGTAGAAATAGTGGTAATACTATCTTTCATATCAGTAGTGGCAATAGTTGCACTGTCTTTAAGATCAGTTGTTGTACTCTTAATTGACTCTTTAGTATCATCACTTAACTCTGTTAATGAATCACTCATGTGTCCTGATGTATTTACTTCTGCTGTTTTTAAATCATCTGAAACTTTTACAGCTGAATCTTTAACGTCACCACTTACATTTGTAATGGTTCTTTCAGCACTTTTTGAAGTTTCAACGGCACCATCTTTCATAGACGCAACACTGTCTTTCGCATCTTTACTCATACTTGTAGCTGCATCTTTCATGTCTTTAAACATGTCTCCAAAGCTAAAGTCTGCTGACGCTGTAGTTAACATTGCTGCTGTGATAGTACTTACTAATATGGTTTTTTTCATTTATTCCCTTTATGTTTATAGATAATAAAATCTTATCATTAAATATTTAAATTATGACTTAAATGTGATAAATAGCACTCATTAAAATAGATATTTATCATAAGGGTAATTGAATGTTACAATATTTCTCTCAATTATTTCTCTATATAAAAGATAGTCGGAAAAAAAGGATTAGAAAAAAAGGATTAGAAAAAACTTATGAAAGAAAAAAATAAGAGTAATAAAGAGTGAGCCTAAAAGAAGCCCAACTCTTTATATGTTTAGTAAAAAGATTAGTCTTTATCTACTGATTCAACAGCATCTTTTGCATTATCAGTAGCTGATCTACTTGCATTAGAAGCATCATTTGAAACGTTAGTTACAGAGTCTTTTGCATTGTCTGTAGCTGATCTACTTGTATTACTTGCATTGGTTGTTGCCGTATTACTGGCATCGTTTGCATCATTTGAAATGGTTTTTGTTGCATCTGCACTATCATTAGAGATGGTTTTTACAGAATCACTTGTGTCATTTGAAACTGTTTTTGTTGCATCATCCATATCGTTAGATACCGTTTTAACTGAATCTCTTGTATCATTTGAAACTGTTTTTGTTGCATCATTTGTATCATTAGAAACGGTTTTAACTGAATCTCTAGTGTCATTAGAAACGGTTTTAACAGAGTCTGTTGTATCATTAGATACAGTTTTTACAGAATCTCTAGTATCACTAGAAACTGTTTTTGTTGCATCATTTGTATCATTAGAAACGGTTTTAACTGAATCTCTTGTGTCATTTGAAACTGTTTTTACAGAAGAAGTCGTATCATTAGAAACAGTAGTTACGTTTTTAGTTGTATCATTAGAAATTGTTTTTGTTGCATCATTTACGTCTTTAGATACAGCAATAGCAGAATCTTTCATATCTTTAGAAGCGATGGTGGAAGAATCTTTAAGATCTTTCGTTGTGTTTGTAATAGAATCTTTAGTGTCTTCTGCCAGCTCAACTGTAGAATCTCTTATATCTTTAGAAGTAGCAAGTTCTGCTGTTTTAAGATCGTCAGATACTTTAACTGTTGAGTCTTTCATATCTGCACTTACATTAGTAACGGTTCTTTCAGCAGATTTTGAAGTTTCTACAGCACCGTCTTTCATAGAAGCAACACTGTCCTTTGCATCTTTACTCATACTTGTTGCAGCATCCTTCATATCTTTAAACATATCACCGAAACTAAAATCAGCCGAAGCTGTGGTTAACATTGCTGCAGTTACTGCACTCATAATTACGATTTTTTTCATTGGAGAAATCCTTTTAATTTTGTTGATAAGTTAATCTTAGCAACAATTATTTAAAATAATACTTAAAAGATATAAAAAAAAATAATTAAAATATATAATGTTTATCAAAGTAATTGAGTATAATTGCATTTATGTAATTAAAGATAATCTGTTACAATAATATCAATAAACAAACAATAAAGGACAAATGACCATGAAAAAACTACTGCTAATTCCAACCATATTAGTAACTTTTTCCTCAGCCCAAACCTATACCCAAGCTGAAAGAATTTTAGATATGCAAAAGATGGCACAGGCCATGCAAGACATACAAACCGGTTTTTTTTACAACAACATTGATATCGTAAAAGATGGAACAAAAACACTTAAAGAGACCATAAAAAGGGTACGTCCGATTGATTCTGAAATCAACAATAAAGACATTTATGAAAAATGGCTCAGCAACAGTCTAAAAATGACCAATAAAATCAAAAAGAAAATCACACGTAAAGCAGAAGACATTGATGAGCGTTTTGAAAATGGTGATCCTACACAAGCATTACAAGCATACAGTAAAATTTCAGGACAATGTTTAAAGTGTCATATCAATTTACGTAAATGGTAAATTTAACAAGCAAATAAAGGATGGGGATGAAAAAATTATTAATTGTAACCTTTTTACTCATGATGACAATTAGAGCAGAGGACATAACGATTACCGGTACTGTTGTCTCTGATGGTCAAAAGATGATAGGTAGCAGATACATGGGATATGTCAAACAAGTATTTGTTAAAATAGGTGACAGAGTAAAACGGGAAGATGATTTATACGAAATGGAATCAGCAGAGTTTGACATTATGAAGTCTCAAGCCGATTTAATGTTAGAGCAATCAAAAATAGTTGTTGAATTTTGGCGAAAACGTTTAGAGAACATCAACCAACGAAAAGAACGATTTAAAAATCGTAAAAACATTCCTATGACTGACATAGATGATTTGACAGCTCAAGCTGAAAATGTATCAGCCATGTTGGATTCGGCACAAGTCATGGTGGAACAAGCTTCCATTAAAGCCAAACAGATGGCGACAATTTTTAATTATCTTAAAATGAAAGCTCCATCAGATGGTGTTGTTGTTCAAAGAAATATTAAACCAGGTGATATGGTTATGCCGGGGATGCTTACCATTATGTTGGTTGATACAGAAAGTTTAGAGATTGATGTTTCTGTTTCTGAGAGTATTATCGCTCAAGTGAAAGAAGGTGAGAAATTAACTGTTAGTATTCCATCTATTAAGTATACAACTATTGGAACCATTAAAGCCATCGTTCCCGATGCCAATCCAATGACCCATAAAATTAAAATACGTATCTCTTTTGACCGAGGTGACAAAAATGTCTTCCCGGGTATGTATGCTAAAGTAGTGATTAAAGAGAAAAAATAATACTTTTTTAAAGTGGTCGGGAAACCGACCCTACTTCTTAAAAACCAAATAAAATTTCTCTACCTCATCACCATAAATTGCTATAGGTTTCTTAGAAACCAATTTCATTTTTGTTAACTTCTGAATCTCATTTACGGTATAAAAGTACTGCGTAATCGAATCTTGACTCTTCACAAAACACTCACCCTGCTTTTCAAAAAGCGTAAAGTCCATATAGTAAGTGCCCTCTTCTTCCATATAATCGCTATCAATAGTCACAAAACGATCGCCACCATCTTTTATATATGAACCTGCTGCCACAACTTTAAAGGCATACAGTGTATTAATATCGAAGATAAATTTACCACCTTCTTCTAAATGCTCTTCAACACAACGTAAAAAACGTTTTAGCATTTTCTTGTCAAGATAGTTCACCATATCAAAAATAGCTGTAACCACATCAAACTTACCCTCTACCTTACAAAGATCAATACATTTGGCATTCAAACCTTTTTTTTGCGTCATCTCAACCATTATAGGACTAAGATCAACACCCATCACCTCTACTTTTGGATAGTTTTTAACAACGTGCTCTAAAAATCCACCCGAACCACATCCTACATCAAGTAAACTATTAAACTCCAAATCATCTAAGGTCTCATAGTAGTACTCATTTAAAATGGGTGTAACTTCTTGAACACCTAACAGGTCTTCAACTTTGGCATACAAGTCAAGAGCATTAGACACGGCTCTGTACCACGGCGTTTATTTTTTCATAAAGTGAAAGTACTTCATCTTTCTTAGCATAGTAAGCGTTTTTGTTCGCAATAAGGTGAACCGAAGAGTCCATAATGTCTTCAGCCACTTTTAATCCATTCTCTTTCATGGTAGCACCGGTCTCGACAATGTCTACAATAGCATCGGCCAAACCAACCAAAGGAGCCAACTCTATAGAACCATAAAGTTTAATAATCTCAACACCTACGGCTTTTGTAGCAAAGTACTGCTCGGTAATGTTGACCATTTTAGTAGCTATTTTAATATTGGGTTTTGACCAGTCAAGTTCGTCTTCATTTTTAATTCCAATAGAGACTTTACATTTACCCATTTGCATGTCCAACAGCTTTACAATGTCTAGCTCTTTTTCAGTAATGACGTCAAGCCCAACCACACCAATGTCTGCTGAACCATGCTCAACATAGGTTGGTACATCTTGGTTTCGTACATTTAAAAAACGAAAATCTCCCACTTCCATAATGAGCTCACGCCCTTCAAATTTAAACTCTCCTCCAAATATCTCTGAAAAAATCTCTAAAGTCTCTTCTGCAATTCTTCCCTTTGGAAGTGCTACTGTTAACATCTACTGTTCCTTTAATTGTAATACGTTCTTCATGCCTTGAAATATTAACGTCTCGTCAAATAGTGCATTGTCAAAAAATGAACTAAGAAACTTACCATCTCCACCCGATATATAAAGTTTTTTATCTGATTGGTGTTTTTCTATAAGCGTTTTTATCGACGCGATTATACCATAGCTTATCCCATCTTTTGTTGTCTGTGGTAAGGCATCTAATAAAATGTTTGAATTTAACTTCGTCACTAAAGCAGGAGAAATCTCAGCATAAGCATTCAGGTAAGCTTTTAACCCCGGTAACAAAAAACCACCTTGGTAAACGCCCTTTTCCACCACATCCACCGTTATGGCTGAACCGGCACTAACAAATATCCCATTGGGGTGTGACAAACACAACGCTCGTCTATCAATCCCCATGGTATCATAACTGTTTTTCAACACCATCTTATCCGATACATCTGTCCAATTCTCTAACGTTTTCAACTGCTCTTTAAGTTGATGTTTTACGGTAATGTATTGTAGTTTTTGATTGGCATATTGTTCCATGGCTTCTTGATGGCTTAGGTGGATGACCTCTTTACCATTGTAAATATGTATTCGGGTGTTTCCTATGTCGGCTAGTAGCATTACAATACCCTCCCGTAGGGTGCGTTTCCCAACGCACCACCTGTTGGCATAAAGAAAAAATTTGATTTTGGGTTTGAATTTTTGGTGCGTTGGGAAACGCACCCTACAGCCCTATAACAAAACAACATTTTTAAATCACCTTATTCCTTAATTCTTTCATCAAGCCCTCAATCCTATCTTTTGAAACCCTAGCTTTGAACTTTATTTTTCCATGTTGAGTATTACAAAACCGTATCTCATCATCCAAGATTTTAAACTCACCATGAGCAATAGAGTTTCTAAAACAAGAAAGTATTTTGATGTACTCATTATTTACAGTACTTTCAGAGTCAAGTATCAAGATATGATCAACTTCAACTTCAAGGGCTTCAATATGACTAACTTTAGGAAAAATATTAACACTAATCCCCTCAATCATCAATACTTTTTTATGATGAATTTCACTATTAATACATGCCACTGTTTTTTCATTAAGATGATTTTGATAGATTATCTTATAATCATGGGTTGTAACAGAGTCTCGATAGCTCGTTAGTTTTTTACTGAAAATAGCCTCTTGATAATTGTCTCCTTGTTTATCAAATACCCCTTTTGTATTTGACTCAAAGTGATATGTTATTTTCTTCTTTTTAAGCTCTTTCTTTTTAAAAAAGATATATTTCTCTTCATTAGTATCAGTTGAAGTATAGACAATATGAGCTTGTTGAAACTGATAGACTGTTTTAGAATCAGAGTAATAAACCCCTTCTTCTCTATCTATCTCATCCGTAGTCACTTCTATAGGGTCATTCTCACCTAAATAAAAAATACTCTTTACCGTTACTCTTTTACCATCAATCAAAACTTTATTAGACTCAAAGGAACTCAACTCTGTAAAAGCCTGTAAACCATCTAACTCTACTTTAGTTTTTTTGCTTTCATCACTATAAACAAACCTACTGCCCTTTTTAGTAAAAAGATTTAACCTTTCCAGTTTTTGCTTCTGCTCATCAGTTAACTCCTTAGCAAAACGTATCTCATTTTTATTATTGAGATAAAGTACAATCCCATCAATACGTTTATAGTTATACTTCACACCTATTGGAAAGCTATTATGCATTCGATTTTCAAAAATTTTAGGATTTCTCTCTTCGACAAAAGGAGTCTCTTGAGCTATTGGAATATAACGGATATCGGTTGCTTTTCGTTTACTTTGATAGTAGAGTTCATCTAGCTCTATAGGTTGCTGTGTTGTTACATCGGCATCAGCTAACCATTTTTTACTATTAGGGCAATAGTAGAGGTCATTGTCTGCATCTATTTTTTGATGCAAAAAGGTATCTGTTTCATTGATAAACTTGACTTCATTCATTTCAGGTCGCAAAAAGCAATGGTTATCAAAAGGTACTTTCTGTTGATTATCAATAAAAAATCCATGCTCTTCAAAATCAACTTCACAGGTTTGCTCCTCTTCTAATATTTCTAAGGTAAGAAGAAAATTTAGATAAAGTTTTAAAATCAACTCTCGTTCGTGGGTATTGGTTGAATTGCATAAGGTTTCGATATCTTCTGGAGTGAAGCCTTTTTTTCCTTGGTTGGTGCAGTGGAAAAGTTGATTAGTCATATTATCTTCCAAAACTTTCATTTATTAACTGAGTTAAATTAGTTCTATTTAGTTCTTCCAGTATTCCAACTTCTTTTCCATTTTCAATATAAAGTTTATTACCTTTTAAATAGAGTGGTTTTTCTTCTTGTATAGCCTTTTTAATTACAATATTTTCAACACCTTGAATATGTTTAGAAAGTATCAATAATGCAGACCAAGTTGTCTCTTTTATATATGAACCTGACGACTCTTCATTTATTGTTTTAATAATTTCACTACTTAATTCTTGTAGCTTTTGCAAACAATCTTCATTACCTAAACAGTCATTTAGAGTATATGTCTCTTTTAGTTTATCTTGTGAATTCCAATCAGAAACTTGTTTTAATACAGTAATGACAGCTTCTTCTTTTATTGGTTTAAAAATATTTGTATTTTTTGGGTACTTAAGTTCTTGAATTAATTGATATATACCATCATCACTACTAATACTATTAACTTGACTTAGAAATTTAATATCAATACTTCTAAAAATCAAACTCTTTAATACTTCCCCTCGATTCTTATTTTTAATAGTTTTATTTTTGACTATTCTAATTAGCTTAATCAAAGCTTGTTTTTTATCTAAAGAATAACCTTTCCAAAATTTAGGATATAGTGGTCGAATATAATTTCTAAGTTTTAAGTTTTGTCTATCTATTATTTCAAAAATTTTATCAAAAATCAAAGGTTGAGGAAAACTTAAATAGATAAGAAATTTTATAAAATGGTATTTTAAATCCTTATTTTGAATTCGACTAATAATTGATAATAAAACTTCTATAAACTGTTGATCTATTCTTTTTAGTTGAATAGGATTAAAAAATAAAAATCTTCCTACAACCCACCTTTCTATATCTAAAAATTCTTTTTTACTATCAACAATGTAAAGTAAAATTCTAATCAAAATATCATAATCTTCAATATCTTGATAAAGTTGGTTTGCATTAACAATTACAATAGAGTCATTTAAATAAATTAGTATTTTATGAGTATGCAATTTACCTATTTTATATTGTTCACTTACAAGATTGTTATAAAGTATTTGAAGAATATTATCTCTCTCACCAATACTTATTAGTAAACTTGAGATTTGCTCTCTTAATGGCTTATAGACTTTTCTATCTTCTACTATTTCTAATAATTCATTTCTACATTCAGATATATTATTTTCAAATAATAAAAGAGTAAAAGCAATTCTCCCTATAAAATTTTTTTCATAGCTATCTTTATTTTTAATCATCTTGATAAATGTTAAAACTACTTGTTGACTTATTTGAAATTCTAAAGCATTAGAGAAAAAATCTACTATGTTTAACTGAGTACCTTTATCACTATTAGTATCTTCAAGTATTATTAAAATATTTTTTAAAATATTTTCATGATTTTTACCGTACTGAAGAAAAGAACGAATAATTTCTAAATATTGATTTTTTATACTACCATTATACTTATTACGTTCACTTCTAATATCCCTATCTTTCATTTTAGTATACATATCTTGATACTTAATGTATTGTTTTTTATTATATGCATCTCTCTCATGAAATTTAATCCAAAAATCATCATTAATAACAGGGATAATCAGTTTAATAAACAATCCATTTATTTTAGCTTCTATCAATTCAAAAAAATTTTGAAAAATTTCTTTTTTTCTATTTTTTTCGACCTCTCTAATTTCTCCTAAACATTGCAAAACTAAATTAAACTCATAAATGCCAACTAAATCCTTTGGCTCACTCTCAATCTCCTGCAACAAAAACTCTTTATCCTCAATCAAACCAGCTAAAAATGCAAAAAACATCTGCATATGAGGAAAGAATTTATACTCTTTTATAATCTCTCGTTGTTCATCCTGTGAAAGTGTGTTGATATAGTAAGCAGAAAAATATTCTTGAAAAGTTAAGTGAAGAAACTCAATCGGTGTATTTTCAGGTTTTAAAAATCCTGATTTTATAACATGAGTCTCAAAAAAGTCAATGCTATTGTAATCAACCACTTTAGCTAAAAAATTACAATCAAATAATATTTTTTGCTGCTTTAACCCATCAAAAGCTAACTTACCCAATTCATATTTAACGCGTGTTTTTTTCAAACAAGTAGAAACACTTCGATCTTGCTCAAAATGTTTTGCTAAAATACTCTCTACTACTTCTCTATAGAGTTCCGTCATAGTCATAGAATCAGATAATTTAGACTTTTTTTGCTTCCATAATACACAGATAATTTCTAATATTAAGGGAATATGAGCAAGATAAGCGATACTGGTATTTTGTTCTAAAAAATGCTTTAAGTCTAAGTTTTGTTGAGAGCTATCAAAAAACTTATCTATATACTCACTAATATCATTAGGCAAATAGCCAATACTTTGATAAGCCTTGTCAATATTAAATTCATTTTCATTATAGCCAATAGGACGACTTACTATAATATAGTTTTCTAGTTTAGGAAGGTGATTCTGTTTAAGGTCTGACTTCTTTTTCTCATTAAGTTCATCATAACCATCAAATAAAAAGAGTATGTCTTGACTATAGTTATGAATATTATCAATAAGTTCAAAACTTCTATTCTCTTCCTCATTATAATAGTAATCTTTAATAGCCCCAGCTAACCCTTTACTCTCCCATACTCTTAAAGGAAGGTAGATAACGTAGTCAAATTTTGTCAACTTATCTTTTACCCACTTATAAGCTATATATTTACAAAGAGTGGTTTTTCCAATACCTGCATCTCCGTAAATGAGTAGTTTTGGCGTTTCACTTAACCTCTCTAACAAATTATCTATTTGTATAGTTTCTTTTTCTTCTTTTTGTTTATTTTCATTATCTTCTACCTTTATGACAGTCTCTAAATTAATTATGAAATCTTTAATCTTATTTTGTTTTTTTTCATCTTTTTCTTTCATACCTGAAATTATGTTGGAGATGTCATCTTCAATATTATTTTGTTTTGTTTCATCTAAAAGTAAAGGTATCTCTTCAAATGTTTCGTATTCTTCTTTTAGTCTTTTTTCTAAGTTTTCATTTTCTATTGGAGCTAAGTTTTTAGTATCTTCCTTTATGGAATCCAACTTTTCATTAATAATAAAAAAGGAGTTCTTGAACAACTCCTTAATATCTTTATCAAAAGCACTATCGGATATCTCTGTTAATTCTAAAGCATTTTGTAACATTTCATTATTCAAAAGCCTTTTATCTTCATCTTTTTCTATCGACTTTTGTAAAACTTCATTGACTAAATAACCTAAAAGCAATTCTTTCTCTACTCTATTGTCATATTGTAATTCATTAAAGATAGTTTCTAAAATATCTTGAGATAGATTAGCTATCTCTTTATTGGTATCTGACTCTTCTGAAAAACTCCATCGTATACATGAAACAAATTTTTTAAAGCTATCTGATTCTAGTTTTTCATTAAATTCTTTAACTTTTTTTTCTGCTTTCTTCTTATCATCTTCAGAGTTATTTTTATTTTTATAACTCGCTAATGAGTCTCCAACATACTCTTTTAAAACTTCTTTAGTTTTATCAATATAATTTTCTCCAGAATAATTACCTTCTTTTTGTTCTTGATACCAGTCTTTTAACTCTGTACCTGCTTTAGGCATAAATCCTTGATTTGACTCTACATAAAATTCACTTTTATCTTTATACCGTCTATTCTCATAAAGGTCAAAAAAGTGGAGTAATGAGGACTTAATTTCTAAACTATTTAAACCTACATTATTTGAATAACATTTTACTTGACGAAATACATATCTCTCGGATTCTATGTTATACTCAAAAATATCATCTTCTCGTTCACAATATATATCATTATCAATTTTTTCAATAAAATTGTTTATCCACAACTCAACTGTTTTTAAATATTGATAATAAAAACCTCGATTAGTCGCTATAGCTTCTGTATTTTTTTTGTAAATTTGAAATTCTTTTGACATAAAACCCCTTCCCCTTTTTAATTTTCACTTCAATCAGTCAAACTCTTCTTTATTTCATCCAAAATAAACCAAGCAAACCTCTCAATATCCCCATCCACACTAGCCTCTTCCAAACACTGCATATACTCATTTCTATCTTCAACCTTAATAATCACCCAAGAATACCCCGAAGAGACCAATAAAGCATTCATAATAAATCGTGCCATTCTTCCGTTACCATCCATATAAGGGTGGATAAAACCAAACATATGATGTCCTAATATTGCTTGAACCAATGGATTCTCTTCCTCTTCTAACAGTTCAAAATAAATTTCCATCGCATCACTCCATCTCTTCAAATCGACGGCAAAGTATCCGTTCAATCTCTTTTTTGGTATAAGGGTTTTCAATGGTGGTTAATCTTTTGATGAGTCTTTTTTTAGAGATGGTTCTAATCTGTTGACAGAGTAAAATAGAGGGTTTTTCCAGTTCTATTTTTAAAAGCACCTCATTTGGATAGACCCTTCTTCCTTTTTTTAGTGAGGTAATGGGTAAAATGGTAATGACATCCAGTAGGTTTTCATAATTGTTTGAGATAATCAATACAGGTCGTTTTCCTTGTTGCTCTCTGCCGATGGTTGGGTTTAAATCAGCAAGATAGACATCATATTGATTCATCTACGCCTCTTTCGTAATCTGAAAATTTAAAATCCTCTTCTATCTCTTGCATATCTTGGAGATAAAGTTTATCATTAGATGCTTGGATTAACGCTTTTCTATACTGCTCTTTTTGCTGTTTCTCTATCAGCAGTTGCAGTGCAGACGAAACCAATTCAGAAAAAGATTGATATTGACCAATAATCTGACTTGACTCCAAATTGTGCAATAAATTATCTTGAATAGTGATTGTTTTTCTAACCATTTTGAACTCCTATCGTGTTGGTATTATTTGGTTCATACTTTTATCATACCACAATAGGATTTAAAACTGTTTAAAACAGCCATTCTAACTATACCAACAAAACCACCCCTATCAGCTGTTTTAATACAAAAAACCAAACAGCCAAAGAGGTATCTTATTCCCAAACCCTATCTCAATATCATCCGAAGCTACAAAAGAGTTATCCATGTCTTTTATCTGTTTAAAGCTTTTATTTTTACCTCCAACTTCAAAGGTATAAATGTTATTCACTAAAAAATCCCCCTGTTTAGAGGTATAAATCGCTTCATCCATAAAAAGATTTTGAGAAGCATAGTAATTTTTAATTTGATTTACAAAAAAAGCTTCTCTTGCACTGCCGATATCAATACTTTTTGTCAAAGCATACGAAATATTCGTATTTTGCATAAAAAGCTTCTCAGGTTTACTCATGATATTATAGCCCTTCTCTCTACTTCGTATACTGTTGATAATCTTGGCATTTTCAAGGTGTTGCAGCACTACCTGCAAACCGTTATATCTATAAACAGTTTAAAGTGGCTAAAGTCAATCAAGACTATCATGTAAGCCTAGAGAAGTGCAACTACTCTGTACCTTTTAAATACCTCAAAGTCATTGTGGCTCTTTTCTTGCTTCCCCAATTTGAGAAACGGTGAAAAAACTGTAGGGTGTTAGGGTATAAAAAAACCTATCTAAACCTCTAAAAACTCCACCCCATCCTTAGAGCCAATGAGTAAAAAACTTCTAAGTTTCGGGATGGCTTTAACTTTCTCTAGTTTCTGATACCCTTCAATCTGTACTAAGCCCTCTTTTTTTACTTTTTTATAATCATCTTTTTGTTTTAACCACTTCAGTTCAAACAGATAATTATTGGGTACCTTCTCATCTCTTCCTATGAGTAAAATATCAGGATATTTATTATCAAGTTCAGGTTGAGAGTCAATAAAGTAAAACTCTGCAAAACTTAGAAGTGAAAGGGTAATAACATGAAAGTGTTTTTCATTAAAGCCGTAATGGTCTCGGTTGGAGAGGGTTGTTATGACGGTATTTAATTGT
>JAHJJU010000058.1 GCA_018822805.1 bacterium | reverse complement strand
ATATTAATTATATTCATCCTAAATTATAATCTTCTTAAAATTATATTAAAGTTAGAAATTCATTTTTACAGACACAACTCCCGAAGAGAAGGGTACATCATCTTCTTTTCTTCCTGACCAACGCGTCGGCATATAGTAATTAGAGTAAGTAATAGTTGGATAATAGGGACGTGTATCATACCAACCAAAAGAGTAGGCATAATCAGGTTCCAAAACTGTCTGTTTACTATAATCCGAATAGATATAAGCTGATGCACCCACCATGAATTTTTTATAAATATAACTTTTAGCAGACACAGTCAAACGTTCTTGAGGATAATCAAAATAGTGTTTCCACATCACAGAAGTAGCAACTTTATCGTAAAAGACTTTACTCCCTGTTAATGTAAATTCTTTTGAATCTATTCTCTTCGTATACTTTAATGAGCCTTTTACTTTTACATCTTTTACTTCAGTTTTATAATTTAAATCCCATTGTCCACTATCAAAATTGAAACGATCTTCACCCTCTTTGGGACTGAACTTGTTATTGGCATAATTAGAGTAGGTCAATCCCCATGTGTCACTATGCCAATCTGAATAACCAAAAGCATATGAAAAATCAGGTTGATAATAGATATTCTCATAGGAGTTTAAATCGTATTTAAAACTTGCTCCTAAAAAAAAGTTTTTAATAGGCGTAATGGTAATCGGGAAATTTAAAGTCTCTCGACCCAATCTACCATTGCTTAAATTGCCAGGAGTGGTACTATAACTAAGAGAACCCTTAACCCATGAATCTAATGATTTAAGTTTAAAAAAATCTTTTAATGAATCTGTTTTAGCAATTTTTTTGCCTGATTTTTTAGCTGCTAACTCCTCTTTTCGTTCCTCTTCCTGTGCTTCTTGCAATAAGAAACTGCTATCATCGGCAAAATCTTCCAATTCTATAGAGCTTAAAAGCTCTAATTCTCGAGCTTCTTTCTTTAAGTTAACAATTTCGCTAGTTTCTATAATTAATTTTTTAATTTCAGATTTTATATTATAACTAGAAAGATTTTCTTCATAAGAAGCAGAATTGAAACCAATTTCATCCAAACTGCTTATAACAGTCGATAAATTGACCTCTTTTGTTGCTCCTATAAGAGGATATTGAGTTAAGTCTTTTTTTTTGCTTCTTTTTGGGTAGCTGTTGTTACCGGAGTTTTTGGTTTCTCTTTTAGTTTTTCTACTTTTTTTGCTTCCGGCTTTGTCGTTGTTTTACTCTTTGCTTTCTCTTTGGCAGCTTTCTCTTTAGCAGCTTTTGCTTTTGCTTCTGCCTCTTTTTTACGTAATGCTTCTTCTTTTTTCTTCTTTTCTATATATTTAGGTAAAAAGAGGGCATAAGGTTTATTCTCTTTGGATAAAACCT
Source organism: bacterium (assembly GCA_018822805.1). Classification (GTDB taxonomy): domain Bacteria; phylum Campylobacterota; class Campylobacteria; order Campylobacterales; family Sulfurovaceae; genus UBA1140. Next base: position 14,846 of record JAHJJU010000058.1, on the reverse strand, counting down.
CATTCTTATAAGGTTGATGATAATCATACTTTACAAATCGATTTGCCAACATAAAGTTTTTAGAATCAATAGAACCTTTGACAACTTTAGCACCATGTAAATTTACTTTTAGACTTTTAAAGTATGCCATTGCCTCCTCTTCTGTCTCAAAATTACCAATACGCACCACAAAGTTTCTATCTGCATCACGTTCTACTCTAGCAATCTCATTCTCATCAGCAAACTTTTCCATCAATTTTTGAGCATCATATCGAAGCTCAATTGCCTCAGTCTCAATAAAATATGCACCCTTTACCTTTAAGGTATGTAGGCTAATTTTTTCATATGCATCTTTATCATACTGATAATAGAAGTTACCAACTTTTCTATAGTATAACGATTCAAGAACAGCTGCATTGGTAAATATATTTAAGGACTTATTGGTCTGTCCGGACTTCACATATTTACCACCATACCAACCGTAACCCTCTTTATAAAGTGTTTTTACTTCATCCATTAACTTCCCTGCATAGTCATCGGTATAACCATACAATGCTTGATAAATAAATGCTGCTTTTGTACTTAAGACTTTTTTATTTTTTTGGCTCTGTTTATCTTTATCTAAATCACTCCATAATTTACCGTTGTTATAAATATTGTTCGAGATAAAGTAGGGCTTTCTGTCCAATGCTTCTTCTGTAGAAGTTGCAAACTTTTCTGTTGTTTCCAGTCGATCTTTTAACGTTAAATACATATTTGACGAATAATGTTTGTATTTTAAATAATAGGGATGCTCCATCATACTCCACAAATAGGTCTCACCATTGGCAATACGTTCTTTATATCCCATTGGTACTTCATGTGAATAGGGTGCTTTGTAGTCAAGGTTTCGCTCATCTACAAAATGGCTGTAAGATTTTATATTAAAGAGCTTAAATGCATTATGAATATAATACTCTTTTGCCGGATCTTCAATCGGTATTGCTCCACCTTTATCTTTACCGTTAAACCAACGGTCTTCCATACTGTTTTCAAGTAGTGCTCTTTTTAGATCCCATTTTGCAATAATATTAAAAACATCTTCACGATATTTAGGATAATTTGCTTGTAAATGATAGAGACCCGTTACCATCTGTGCAATAGAGTAAAGATCCCAACCACCTTCAGTTTTAACAGGCTTACCTGCATTGTTTACCATTTTACCTGTTGTGGCATCATAATATAAATTTGGAAGCTCATTATGATAAAGATCCATACTCTTTAATGTTGATAATAACGTAGTCATACGTGTATCAAAATTATCCACATAGATGATATCAAGCTCACGTGCTGCAATGGTCGCCATAATGGTTTTACCAATATGTTCAGGACGAACAACCTTATATTTATTCACCCCATTCACTAAACCAGTTGTTTCATGATAGTTGTTTTCAAAAAAACTCCATGCTATCTTGGCAGCTTTTTTACTCTCTTTATCACACTTACAGTCCGAACCGTTATCCTCAACATTTTCAGGTTTATAGGGTTCTAAAATAGGCATAGGATTATCAGTTGGTAAACAACGGAAATTATTTACCGTATTACGATAAGAGTCATAAATACCACGCTTCTCCAATTTATGTAAATTCTGTAATGGTCCCATTTTACTGGATAACATCGCCTCAAGTATAATCGAGTTGGTATTTAAAGTCATTGCTTTATTGGCACCGGGAAGTTTTTCATAAATCCCTGCATAGTACCCTTTTTTAGGGTCATAATTGTTTTTCAAATAGTTAAAAACTTTGGCACTGTAGGGGGTATTAAAAAGATAGTGCATTCCAATACCAGCTTTGGTACTGACCGTTTTATATTCATCGTAATCTTCACCCATTTGGTTAATGGTTTTCCATGGTTCATTGTTGGTATAGACCGTATTAAAAAGGAAGTATGGTCGTCGGTCAATGTTGTCTTCGGTTACGGCTGTGAGTTGCCCTGTACGTTTATAACGCTCTTCTTGAACTTGATACATATTTTTAATGTATTTTCCTGTCTCCGGATCATCAATTCCGTACTCAAATCCTAAGTACCAAAATGGCTCACTTTCAACAAAGTTTGAGAAAAAAGGTCGCGTATCGATAGGAATTTTCACCCCATAAACATCCACCTCTTTCATAAATTTATAACTACGTGCTTCACTGGCATTATGCCCCCAAAGCTCATAGCCACGTCCTAAATACTCTTCGTAACCCGTTAAGGCTTCATGGGTAATACGTAACTTTCCATGTTCATAACTACCACCATAAAGGTCACCCTCAACACTTAAGGCTCTACAGTATCTAAACCTGAGGGTCAACTTCTCTATTTGTGGAGCAAGGTTCTCTTCACACTGTTCAATCATATTCAAAGAAGAGAGTAAACGTGCTAAATCGGCTGCTGACCAACCAATACCGTCTTTTTGAACTTTGTTACGGTAATCCACCATTTGTGCTGTTTTAGTATTGTAGGTTTTGTTAGGAAGTTCGTTGTTAAAAAGTTCCATTTTCTGCATGGTTGTAAGAAATTTATTCATCATCTCTTCATATTCAACCTCATCAATAATACAGAACTTTTTAGCAGCATAAAGTGCATAAACAGCATTTGCCCAGTCCCATGTTGCAGCTGAGGGGTACATATGTGCAGCATTAATCAAACCTGTTTTTTCATTATAATTGTTCTCTATATATTTCCATGCTATTCGAGCCATTTTAAGCTCTTCGGTTGTTGGTGCACAACGTAATTCACATGGACTAATGAAATCTGATGGGGTAATACACTCACCAGGTCCTATACCTATTTTTTTATAAAAGGTGTCGTACCATTTATCTTCTTTTCTTAAATGTGCGAAACAATCTGTTTTATTGCTATCTGCATTAATCATGGTAGAAGATGCTTTTGTTACTTGACTTGTAATATCATCAGCTAAAAATACCTTGTATACAAAGGTTAATACCAACAATAAAAATAAGAAGGGCAATATTAATAATAGTATTTTCTTTAAATTTTTCATCTTATTATACTTTTTCTTTTAATTATAAATTATAATTTTTGTTTAAGTCTATCATAAAAAATCACTCTTGTAAAGCATTTTTCTCCAAAAGAAATCCATTTCTTTTAAAATTAATAACCCGTTTCATAAAAGCCAATACCTTTCTATTGCTTTATAATGGTTTCTATTTTTAGATGTTTTTTTATAAAGATATCTATTTTACGTTCAATATCCTGATAGCTTGGTTCTAGCGATTTTTTATCCGGAGCAATAGGATGAACGCCATTACTTATCCATAAAGGTGTAATAGTACGTTTTTCCTGTTTCGCTTGAAAAAGGAGTTTGTCTAAATGAACAGCCGGTACAACGTAGTCGGTCAGGGAATGTAAAGCAAAAATTGGTACATAAAAATTGTCCAGTTGAATAAGTGGAGAGTACTCATCTAGCCATATTTTTCGTAAAGTATCAAGCTCTATACCTGAAAGTCGTATCTGTTTTTTCTTTGGATGCTCTCTTAAATCAGCTGTAATGCTATTAAAAACAACTCCTTTAATCTGACCTTGTGTTGTTTTGCTTAACGACTTAATCCCCATAAATGCCAATTGTGCCCCTGCTGACTCAGCCATAACGATGGTTTGATTGCCATTGGCATGATAAGCTTTTGCATTTAATAATACATGATCCAGTGCCAATTTTACATCAGAAACCATCTCTTTCATTCCCACTTGAGGAAGTTGAAGCAAACGATACTCTATAGCAACAGCTGTGTATCCTTTATCTGCATATTGTTTACACAGATCTTCAAAACTTGATTTCTCACCTTGACTCCATCCACCACCGTGTATATAGATAAATAGAGGATTATTCTTAGAATGCTCTTTAAAGTAGACATCATACTGCTGTTGAACATCACTTCCATAAGTAACATTTTTAACCATACTGAGTCTCTCTTTGGAACGATATACAATCTTTCCCAAATGAAAACGTAAAAGAGCACCAAAATGCTTTGGCATATCGGAAGAAGAGAGAAGCACCGATGGTTTTTTGACTGTGGCTAAAAAAGTTTGAATGGCATCAACTTTGGCTAAAGCAACTTTTTTGGGATGTAGCCTCTCAAAATTAACCAATTGATAGCCTATTCCATTCTCTTCGAGTAACGCTTTCCACTCTTTTTGATCTTGACTGCCCATCAACAATACCGGTGGCCAATACCAATCTATTTGTACTTGAGGAGAGAGTGCTTTGCTCATTTCAATAAAAGATGCCCTACTCCCTACCCTTTCTTTAAAACGTTGAAGGATTTGACATGGTGCTGCATCTTCTTTTGGTTTACACTTTAATGGTAAATTGACTCTAGCATCTTCCAAAATAAGCCCTCTAATATACTGTCGATATTCAGGTAATAGATTGGTTTGTGCAATACTTAACAAACCAGCATCAAATCCTTGTCCATACAAAACAATGTTGGGCATACTCTTTTTCTCAATGCCATCTACAATAATCTCACGAATCTTATTTTGAATGGTAAAAATAGCTTCATCAAGTTTTCCCTCTTGAACCATAGGAATTAGGATATTGATTTGTTTATAAGTTGGGTTAAGAATCTCCTGAGTAGGAGATTGTGAGACAGAAATAAAAATTTTTGAATCTTCTGCAAGCAAAAAAGTACTTGCAAAAAAGATTAGAAAAAAACTCCTAAAAAATTTAAAAATTAGCTTGGTATCCAATTGAACAGCACCTTATTTTTGCATCTGTTTTACAATAAGTTCATTAAACAGTTCAATCTGAATCGGCTTATCTAAATACTCATTGATGTCTGTTAGAACCGTCTCTACCCTATTTTTATCCTCTTCACTGTCACCCAAAGCAACAATAGGAAGTGTCGGACTAAGCACTCTAATATATGGTAGCGTTTTACTTATATCAATATTTGGCATGTTGATGTTAATAAAGAGTAGTTGATACTTTTCGGTTGATAGTTTATTGAGAAAATTTTCTTCATCATTAGCAAACTCAACTAAAATTTCATGTTGTTTCAACAGCTCTTCAATAACAATTTTGGTCATTTCACACTCTTCAACAATCAATACTTTTTGCTTTTTTTCTTCTTGATCACAGCGTTTGGCTTCAATGTCAAAAAAGAACCTACTTCCTTTGTTCTCCTCACTCTCTAGTTGTAAAGTTCCTCCAAAAAGATGAACCAATGTAACAGAGATACTCAGCCCAAGTCCCGTACCACCGAACTCTCTGGTTGTCGAGGTATCGGCTTGTGTAAAGGCTTTAAAAATGACCTGTTGTCTCTCTTTAGAAATGCCTATACCATTATCCGTTACGGCAATGTAGAGCTTTTCTAAATCGTTAGTTTTAGAAAGAGATTTAACCTCAACAATAATCTTTCCATTTTCAGGTGTAAACTTAATGGCATTAGAGATAAGGTTAGAAAGTATTTGACTAAGACGTAAGGTATCCATCAGTAGACAGGGACTGATATTTGAATCCATATCTAATTGATAAGTAATGTTTTTGCTTTTAGCTCTTGCATTGAACAGATTGATGATGTTTTCTATCTCTGTAAAAGGATTTGATTGTTTGGATTCAAGCTCCATATTTCCACTTTCAATTTTAGAGAAATCCAAAATATTATCAACAATACCTAAAAGGTTTTTAGAGGATGTCTCAATCAATGAAATGTATTTTCTTTGCTTTTCATTCATAGAAGTTTGACTTAAAAGTTGTGTAAATCCATTAATTCCATTCAGTGGTGTGCGTAGTTCATGACTCATATTTGCCATAAAGTTGGCTTTTACACGCTCCGATGATTCAGCCATTTCTCGTGCTTTTTCCAACTCAGTAATGTCGGTAAAGGTTGTAATACGGTACTCCTCTTCTCCTACATTGACCTTTTTAACACGTGCAAGGAAAATTGTCTCTTCTCCTTCTTTATTGAGCATGAGTGCTTTATGCATGGTATTTGGGTTATTAAGAACCGTTAATGTCCAATCACTACCCTCTGTTTTTTGTAAATAACCCTCTTTTAGAATAAAGAGTTCACAAATACATTGATGATACTCTTTAAAATCATTTAAATCTTTAAAATCAAAAGTTGTAAAAAACTTATTGTTAATATTAATCATTCCAGACTTTTTAGTTGAAAGGATTAAAATCTGTTCTTGATAATCAAGAATAATCTGATTAAGTTTACGCTCCTCTTCGAGCGTCTTTTCAACCAAGACTTTTTTTGTAATATCTTCACTAAGGGTATCTTTAACATCAAGCAGTTCCTCTTCTCTTCTCATAAGTGATTTTGATAAAAAAAAGAGTACCGATGAAAAGATAACAAAGACAAAAAGAACAATATAATCTCTCATCTCACGATAAGGAAGAAAAAAGAAAAGTAACGGAAGCATCACAATGGCTATAAAAAGAATTGATTTAAGAACCATTCCACCATTCATATTTTCTTTTTTCATTATAGTTATCCTTTATCTAGGAATAAAATTAAAGCCTACTTTATATTTCACCATGAACCACATGAAAATAAAGACAGCTGTATGACCCAAAGTATTCACCAAAATGTTCTCTCCACCAAACCATGCAATATTGGCAATCACAATACAGGCATAAACATGCAAAATAAAGACATACAATGACGCTTGTCCAATCGGAATAAAGAACCAACCAAATATTTTATAAATCGGTTGCCACAAATAAGACAACAAAGCATAAGAGACAATCAACATCACAAAATCGTTCATCAATCGACCGATTCCTAAAGTGTTCTTTGGGAAGTAATTGTTATAGATGCTTCTAAAGGTATCGGGGTCAATATAGTGTAACCGTAAATAATCAGGAATCTTATCCAATGGATTGTTATAGGTAAAAAAGAGAAATACTAAAAACATTATAAAACTAAAAGCAAAAACTACTGCTCCTTTTTTACTGTGAAAAAAGTTCCAAATCTCGTTACGGTAATATCCGATTACTAAACCATGAACAAAAAGTATCTGCCAGGTCAAAATAGGAAAGGCATACTCAAACTGAGCTCCTGTCGGTCGTACATGAAAACCGTTGTTTCCAAAATAGATCATCCATGAAAGTGCCAGTACCAAACCCACTCTCTGTTTACTTAAAAGCCAAAGAATAAACGGTGAAAACAGCAACAAAACAACATAGAGTCCCAAAATCTGAAACTGGTGAGGTCCATAACGAAGCATAACAAATTTAGCAATAATTTTATCGTGATACTGTGCAAAAAGTGATAAATCAGGATAAAGCTTATAGGTCGTTGCCCCATCCGAGGTTGTAAAGGTCATCACAGCTGAAGCATCCACAAAAAGATTGACCACTAAAACAGACAAAATAACCACAATACTGGTTCGATACAATAAAAAAGCTCGATTAAACTGTTTGTTGACCGTACTTCCAAAACCATCATGTTCCATGCGTAAACGTGATAAAAGTCCTAAAATCAATCCGGATAAAAGAACAAATCCTTCAGCTCCGGTAACAACACCAAAACGCTCCCAAGCGATGTAGTTGTAGTACGAGGTCATATTAATATGCACCACAATCAAGACCAACATAACGAATCCACGTATAAAGTCTACACGTAGATCCCGTTTATGCCCATCGGATGGATAGTGAAATGTTGATAAAAATGAAGCCATTGGCTTCATTTCAGGTATGGTATTAGACATCATGACTTCCTTTATCTATTCTCTATCATTTTAAGTAGTGGACCCTCTTTTTTATAAAGCAGAGACTCCAAAATAATGGCGTTGGTATTACACGTTACCGACTTATTAATCGTTCCATCTTTTTCATAAATACCGGTATACCACCCTCTATCACTCTGTAGTGGTTTTAAGGCTTCCAGTAGTTTGTCTGTATAGGCTGTATTATAAAGTGCATCCATTGCAAAGGAAGCTTTGGTACTTAACTGTTTCATCTCATTATGTACCTTACCTTTTTCATCAATGGCAACCCACTCTTGTTTATTAACATAAACCGAGTTATAGATAAAGTATGGGGCTTTATCTAAGTGATCTTCCGTTACTGCTGTTAAAATTCCTGTATCTTTGTAACGCTCTTCTTGTGCTTTATAAAGTCTATAAGAGAACTCTTTTGAGAAGTAGTCCCATCCAAACTCTAAACCATCCAGCATATACGGTTCCATAACGACATAGTTGTTTGCATTTGAGTGCTCTTTATCCCTCTTGTCATAAGGAATCTCTACATCATACATATCAATAAATTCTAAATATTTATCATAACGCAAGGCATTGGTAATGTCCACACCAAAAGTAGCAAACATTTTAGAGGTGTACTGCTCGTACCCCAAACGTCCCTCTTGTAAAAGCTCTTCTATCTCCTCTTCAACCACGGCTCCAAACAACGCCCCCTCTTTGGTCATCTCTTTGATGTTCCATCGTGCAAGTATGTTGTGCAACTCTTGACTGTACTCGGGTTGATTAAACTGAATGTAGGCAAGTGGGATCATAATACGACCAATATCAATGGCCGACCAACCAATTCCTGTTTCAGTCTCTTTGTTTTCATAGTTTGTCATTTTAAGCGTTTGAGCGTTATAAACTTTGTTTGGTAATAATCCTTTATAAAGTTCCACTTGACTTAAAGTTGTTAATGCTTTTTTCATACGTTTATCGTACTCAACCTTGTCAATAATATTTAACTGCTCAACAGAGATCAATGCCATCAAATAGTTTCCGGTATCCCAAAGGGTGGTTGAAGGATAGTTATCAACTGAATTAACCAATCCCGTACTCTCTTGATAATTATTGACAAAATATTGCCATGCTGTTTTAGCACTGCTTAGATCCTCTTTAGAAAGTTTATTTTTGACAATGGTCATCTCTGGAGCAATGGCATTTTTAATCGTAATCACGCCAAGCCCCTGTTTTCTCATATCGAGATTGTTTAAAAAGTAGATAAATATCGAGCCAAATACCAATGCTGCCAAAAAGACCAAATGATGTCGTGCTCGTTTAAGATTTTTATAGTTATCCATAGATTATCCTTCAAATTTATAAAGTGCTGCTTGGACAATCGCCCAAAGTGAAATCATGTTAAAAAATGACCACATGAGGTTAACACTGTAACCTGTTAAGAAAATTCTTTCCCCTATCAGATGCATGGTGGTTGCGTAAACAATTGCCACGGTATAGAGAGCAATAAGCCCCATCTGTATTTTTATCAAGGATAAAAAGTTTCCTGTTTTAGCCGATTTGGCTGTCACCACAAAACGAATCGGTTTTCTTCGTGCCACATCCCAAAAGGCTTTAAGTACAATCGGGAAAATCGCAATAAAAAACTGCCCTCCACGGTTGGAGTTGATTCCCCACGTCGCAACCATCAATGCCAACTGATTAAAGAATAGAAATGGTATCAAGTGAATAAAGAAATCCATTGAATAACTGGTCACGGGTGCAATGTTGGTAAACATATAAATAATGGGAGAAAAAATTAATATGACCAACCAAATCGCTCCTGTATACGACCAAAAAGTAGAAAAATACATCAGTTTCTGCCCAAGGCTCAACCCTGATTTAAAGAAACGTCCAAACTCTTTGGTCACCAAGTCAATGGTTCCCCCTGCATATCTAAATCGTTGTGTTGCCCACGTTCCAAGGTCTAGTGGAGAGAGCATTTTAGACTCTACATTGGGATGCAGTACCGATTTGTACTTTTTCTGTTTATGGGCATGTACCAATAGCGACGTATAGATATCTTCTGATGTATGGTACGAGATGTACTCCACATCAAACTCTTCTATGGCTGCTTTTTGATCTTTGGCTGCCAATACTCTGTCTACCCATCGTGAAATGGCAACCCGTCGCAGTGCAGAAGTTCGATGTATCGAGGTTGCTCCACAACAAAATGAAGCGTTATGGTTGTTTCTTCGTCGTTGAATGACATCGAAAAACATTGCTGGATCATTGGCAAAAACATCTTGACCTACTTTTACTTTTCCAAAAAACTTTTGGAAAAAATTGGCTGAGGCTTCACCCACTTTGCCTGCTTTTCTCTTCCAAGAATTTTCAAGATCTTCACCTTCAGTTAAATCACAAAACCATTGTGGTGTCTGTACCCACGCCACAGAGTCATCTTTAAAATAGCCCAAAGTATTGAGTAAAATATCAGGGAAAAGACGGGTATCGGAATCAATAATAACAATAAAATCTCCACCCGTCTCATCCATGGCATTGGTAATGGCTCCTGCTTTTCGACCTTTTGAAGAGGTTCGTAACACTTGAGGAACCCCCTCTTCTCTTGCCATTTGGGCCATCTTCTCATCACCACTGTCATCAAGCAGGTAGTAACAAACATTCCACTCCGGTAATTTTTTAACTCTTTTGGCTGCCAAAATGGTCTCTCTTACCAGTGCCGGGTCTTCGTTAAAGACAGGAATATAAATATCTATTTTTATCCCTTTACCAAGATAGTAAGGTTTCAATTCATCTTCTACCACTTCAGTCATTAGATGAGGGGCTGATTGTTTTGGTGTATCTTTAATACGCCAAAAGTTAACCACCACCAAAATGGTACCGATAAACATCATGGTCTCTGCAAATGCCAAAGGAATGGCAAACCATAAGGCATCCATATTAAGTGATGCCGTCCAACGATAGTGAAGATACCAAAAACCCAACATAATAGCAACCAAACCAAAGAACCGAAACAGCGTTTGTGTAAACTCTGACTGCTCTTGTGGAGCTTCAGGAACACGATTATCATATTTGGGTTCTAGAAAATAAAGTTCATTCATTCTTTTAGCTCTTTCATCTCAAAGTTGTAATTATTCTCGGTCACAACTGCACCATTATGTTGAAGTGTTAACTCCAATTGGGCTGCACCTTTCAGTGTAATCACCCCAACCAAACGTGCACTATCAGCTTTAATGTTTGCCGGTGTACTTAATTCCTTTGTGACATTGTCTCTTTTAATTTTTACCAATAAATTTGCACCGTTAATATCTTCTACCGAATCATTGACTACATAAAGCTCTATTTTTTTCTCAGAGATTCGTTTTGCAACAACAATAACCGGTGCATAAGCTTTTTTCAAGGCATCATACCCCGGTTTTGTTTGACGATAATAGTCCACAATTCCCCAGTTCATTGATGGCCAACCCTCATTAAACATAAATTGGAATATTCCTGTAGTATGTTTGTATTTTTGAATACGTAACATCTCCGTTGCAAACTTAATTAAATCAGCTTGGTAGGTCTGTGAATCTTTAATATATTGTTTTAAATCTCCGGTAAATTTAATCCCATTTTTCTCATTCCAATTGAATTGAAAGTTATGGTATTCCCATGCTTTTTTTGCTTTGTCACCTTGTGGTAAAAGATGTTTCTTAGGTAAAATTTTACGTAACGACTCAATATTTGGCAACGCTTGTGCCCCATATTCACTGACCACAGCTACTTTAGAAACTTTTGCAAAGTCTTGATACTTCCCACTGTACCACCCAAACCAAGGATGCTCAAGATTAGAAGAGAGCTTTTTGGTTAAATGATGTGTGTCATACGCTTTAATGGTGGTATAGAGTGCTTCATCTAAAACTTTGTTTTGCGATGCATTATAGTCAGGGTATTTCCACTTCATCCAGTCTGAATTCCATGGTGGTTCATTGTGCATGGACCACATAAAAATACTTGGATGATTATAAAACTGATCTACCATCTCTATGGCTTGTCTAACAGCCTCTTTGGTAAATGCTTCTGACTCTAAATAACCCCATTGAAGGTTATAATCTTGCCAAACTAAAAAACCCATCTCATCACAAAGTTTATAAAATCGTTCAGGCTCAACATGAGCATGAACACGAATGGTATTAATGTGGGCATCTTTCATTAACTGCAAATCTGCTTTTAACGCTTCTCTGTCCATCTCACTCATGTACTGACTAGAGATATAATTGGTTCCTTTCAAATAAAGTGAGGTGCCATTTAAAATATACTGTTTCTTCTCATTTTGAATAAAACTCTTTAATCCAATCTGTTGGGTTATTTCTGTCTGACCCATCGAAATGCTTACAGTATAAAGATAAGGAAATCCACGATCATGTGTTTGCCAAAGTTTTGCATTGGGTAATTCCATCTTAAACTGTTGATTTTCACTACTGTTATCTAATGTAAAACTTTCTTTATATGATTTTCCTTCAAAATTAGAAGGTGTTACAGTAACGCTCATTTGAGTTTGATTATAACGTGAAAAACGTTTACGCAATTCATCAACATTAAATGCAATATCAATGACTCTTTTACTCTCTGTCACTTCAGGTGTGATTTTGAGTTTTTTAATCTTATGAGCATCATAACTTTTAATAAAAACATCGTTCCAAATACCACCCGAGTTTTTATCTTGACCCTCTGCAGACCAAGCACCACCCGGGCGTGTATCATGATGCGAAAAAATACCACGAAGTAAGGTTTTATGTAAGCTGTAGTGCTCAGGATAGTTCTCTAATGGAGAATTTACTTTAACCGTAATCTTGTTTTCTCCATTATTTAAATATGGGGTAATATCAAAATCAAACTTTTGAAAGTATCCTTTATGTGAACCTACAAACTTATCATTAACCCATACATCACAAAGGTAATCCACGCCATGAAATTCTAAAAAATGATGAGAAGAAGCCGGAAGCTCACTCATAGAAAAAGTACGATTAAACCAAACAATACCTCCATGGTTAATACCGGCTTTATACCAATTAGCAGGAAGGTTCATACTCTTTTTGGAACCTTTAAAGTCATAATAATAATCGACTGCTTCCGGTTGTTGTTGAACATGATACTTCCACACACCATTTAATGACATACTTTTAGGGAAGCTCACATTGGCATAGACTAACAGTGGTAATAGGGTAAGTAACAATGTGATAAACTTTTTCATTATTTACTAATTTGCATCTCACTAATATTCTTGATCATCTCCATGATCTCTTTCTGCTCGGCACTCATTTCACTTTCATCTTTTCTAGCATCATCAACCAAGAAACTCATGTCAGTCTCATCAATGTCTATAGAGTTTCCTAATGGGTTAATAATGTACTTTCCTGCAATAATTTTCTCTTCAATATTGGCATGAGTACTCACTTTTGTATAGCCTAAAACAACCGATTTATCAATCGTTGCATGTTCTTTAATAATACAACCTGAACCAATCATCGCCGGACCTATGACCTTAACTCCTTTTTCAAGACGTACACTACTTCCTATGTATACAGGTGCTTGAACATCTACTTCATCAAAATTAATATCACAGTTTATACCTGTCCAGACACCTGGTTTTACCTCTTTACCATAAGGCTTAACACCATTGATCTCTTGATTCACCAACATCATGTTGGCTGTATAGAAATCTTTTGTAGAACCTACATCAACCCATTGGAAAGTTGGAGCTGTTGCATAAAATGGCTCACCCTTCTCAACCAGTAGTGGTAACAACTCTCCACCAATATCAAACTCTACATTTTCAGGGATATAATCGAATACTTCAGGGTTGAAGATATAGATACCCGTGTTAATAATATTACTTTTTGCCTCTTCTACCGATGGTTTCTCTTGAAAGCTAAGTACACGGTTGTTCTCATCGGTTACAACAACACCATATTTATACACTTCATCTTTAGGAACCTCTTTACAGATAACGGTAGCCGTTGCATTGTTGGCTTTATGAAAGTTCATTGCTTCAGTAAAATCAAGGTCAATCAAAGCATCACCACAAATAACCAAAAATGGTTCATCAAAAAATTTTGAAAAATCTTGAACCTTTTTAAGTCCACCTGCTGAACCAAGACCGATAGGGACAATTTCTCCCTCTTCCATTTTCCCTTCTAGTGAATAGGCAATTTGCATATTGTAATCGGCACCATTTTTATAATGCTCTTCAATCATGGTTGCCATGTATCCAACCGTTACAATTACCTCATCAAAATTATGTTCTTTTAACAAGTCCAATAAGAAACTCATAATTGGTCGCTCTACAATTGGTACCATAGGTTTTGGTACCATATAAGTTAATGGTCGAACACGTGTTCCTTTTCCTCCGGCTAATATTACTGCTTTCATTACTTTTCCTTTGTTTCTCTATTAAAGACTAATTTAATACTATTGTTATTAAGTTCTATGTCATCACATATCAGCATGGCCAACTTTAAGCCCCGACCACCCTCTTCAAGATAATTTAAATTTTGAGCTTCTTCTTTTGAAGGCAAGCCCTCATAACCTGAACCTTCATCTTTTACTGTAATGATTATTTGATTTTCCGTTATATTAAGATTAATATTAACTGATTTACTCGGATCCTTTTTATTTCCATGAATAATAGAATTGGTCACTATTTCATAAGTAATTAATAGAATATTATCTTTAATCTTTTCTGTAGTGATCGGTTCAAGAATCTTTTTTAACCATGTATATACTTGATCTAATGCTTCAAGTTTACTGTCGATTATAAGCTTTTTGCTTTCCATAGTCGTATCATAATTATATTAATCACAATGAGTAATTGCAAAAATTTTATCCAACTGTGTAATTTCTAAAAGCTCCATTGGTTGCTTTCCTAATCCACAAAGTTGTAGCTTCCCACCATTAATCGTGTTGAGTCGTTTAAAGAGACCAATAAGAATACTCAATCCTGAACTATCAATAAAATCCACCGGAGTAAGATTAATGGTAAGATTATGATTTCCTTCATCAACAATACGCGTCAACTCTTCTTTTAAATTTTGCATACTTGATACGTCTAACCGTTCTTTATTGATTGTTACGATAGTTTTGTCGTTATTTGTTTGTAGAGATAAATTCATTGTTAATTCCTTTTATTTTAATGTTTT
>JAHJJU010000057.1 GCA_018822805.1 bacterium | reverse complement strand
TTAATATAAATTTTTAATGTAGTATTAATATTAAATACTAATTAATCTAAGTTAAACGCGAATTATACTAGAATTATCGAATACTATAGAATTTAAGATAAACATTGGAGTAAAAATGAAAATATTATTAATAAACAATAATCCAGTAGTGTCAAGATTGACAGCATTGAGTGCTAGAAAAGAAGAGATAGAGATAGATGAAATTCAAGAAGTTACTGAGTTAAGTAATGACCATTATGATATTGTTTTTGTTGATGCAGATTCATTGAGTAAAGATGTACGTGATGTTATATCTGAAAATATAAAAGTTCAAAAAAAGGTACTCTTTTATGCACAAGATGACAAAGAGGACAATGAATCATTTGATATGACGATATTAAAACCTTTTCTACCTTCAGAGGTTTCAGCCGTAATTAGAAGTGTTGAAGAGAGTGAATCAGATGAAAGGGAATTGGATAAAAATTATGATCTGTTTGCCAATAAAGAAGAGGCGAAAAGAGAAGCGTTATTTGATTTAGATGAGGACATTACAGATTTATCTAAGTTTGAGAATAAGGAAATAAAAGAGGACCTGTCAAGTGAAGAAGAGAGTTTTGATAAAAAACTTAAAGAAGCTTTCCCATTAAAAGATATTGAACTTGATGAGGATCTTTTTGATGAGCCAAAGGTTGAGGATGAGGATCTTTCATTAAAAAATAAAGATGATTTATTTGAACTTGAATTAAATGATGATAAACTCACGCTTGATGAAGACCTCTTTACTGAAGATGATAAAAAGAGTAAGGTTCCATCAGATAATGAATTATTAGATTTTGATTTTGAGAACAATGATGAACTTGATTTTAGCAGTGAAAAGGTGGATCTCTTAGCAGATGATTTATTATTTAATAATGAATCTAAAAATGAACAGAAAGAACAAATGAATAATAAATCAGATAAAGAAGTAACCAAAATTTTAGATGCAGCAGAAATTGCAAATATTAAAGATATTCTTGAAGATGATACAAGCGATACCATGGAGTTGTCTGATTTAATGTCTACAGCTACTCCTACAATGGTCAATTTAGAGTCAACAGAAGAGAAAGTAGAAAAAAAGAAAAAGAGTAAAAAAGTTAAAGAGCATTCAAAATTAAACTCGGATGTCTCTTTAGAAACACTTGCGAATCTACCTGTAGAGAGTCTTAGAAAGCTTCTTGCAGGAGCAAGAGTCAATATCAGTATTAAATTTCCAAAAGATTAAAAATGCAGGGAGCCATTTTAGTTCTCTCCGGTCCAAGTGGGGCTGGAAAAAGTACCATTATAAATCATGCCAGTTCTCAAATAGGTGAGTATTATTTCTCTATTTCAACCACCACACGTGAACCTCGAGAAGGTGAAAAAGATGGTGTTGATTATTATTTTGTAACACGAGAAGCATTTGAAGAAGGTATTAAAGCCGGAGATTTTTTAGAGTATGCTACGGTACATGGAAACTATTACGGAACTTCTCTAAAACCGGTAAAACAAGCACTCTTTGAAGGTAAATTGGTTATTTTTGATATTGATGTTCAAGGACACCGTTTGGTACGTGCTAAAATGGGTGACTATGTTACCTCTGTGTTTATTACCCCTCCCACACTTAAAGAATTAGAGAAACGTCTTTATGCCCGTTCAACCGATGATGACTCCATTATCAAACGTCGTGTTGAAAATGCGAAAGAGGAGATCAATGCCATAGGTGAGTTTGATTTTGTAATCATTAACGATAGTGTTGAAGTGGCATCAGCACAGTTTGCAACGATAGCAAATGCAGCCAGATTGAAACAAAATAGGGAAGAATTAGAAAAAATAGTACTTCATTGGAAAAATTAACCTAAATTGAGTATAATCTTTTATTAAATCACTCTATAACTAGAGAGAAACACACTCAAAGGAACAATATGGGAATGCCAAGTATGCCGGAGTTACTTATTATCTTAGCGATAGTAGTATTACTTTTTGGAGCCAAAAAAATACCAGATCTTGCAAAAGGGATTGGTAAAGGAATTAAAGATTTTAAAAGTGCTGTTAAAGATGATGAGACAGTCGCTGATACTAAAGAGAGCGTAAAAGAGATTAAAGACGAAGTAAAAGAAGCAGCTGCTGCAGTAAAAGAGACTACTACTCCTCCTAAAGCATAATCATTAAAATATCGTGTTCTATCTTAAGTACCAGACCATTTATTATGGTCTGGTACTTAATAAAAGATGGAGCATGTATGATTAACCTATCCAATTACGGCACTCGCCCAACAGACTCTACACAGATGGAACATTTATGAAAATCAAATTACAACTTAGTAAAATTATTGAGAATGCATTAAAAAATGCCAATATAGAAGCCGATGATGTCGTTATATCGGATGCGACCAAGCCAGAGTTTGGTGACTACCAATTTAATGGTGTTATGAAACTTGCTAAACAGCTAAAACAAAATCCAAGACAAATTGCACAAACTGTTGTTGAACATATTGATACAACAGGAATCATTGCTAAAGTAGAAATAGCTGGTCCGGGGTTTATCAATATTTGGTTGGGTGATGCATGGCTTAGCTCAGAAGCAACGGCTATTTTAGATGATGAACGTGTAGGCGTTGGCTATGTTGATCAGGCTCAAAAAGTTGTTGTAGATTATTCCGGTCCAAATATGGCAAAGCAGATGCATGTGGGGCATTTACGTTCGAGTATTATCGGGGATACCTTAGCAACACTTTTAGAGTTCTTAGGTGATGAGGTGATTCGTCAAAATCACATAGGTGATTGGGGAACACAGTTTGGTATGTTAATTGCTTATTTAGAAGAACAAGGAACTGATGGAGTGACTCAAAATCTTAAAGATTTAGAACAGTTCTATAAAGATGCAAAAGTTCGATTTGATGAGAGTGTAGAGTTTGCAGATAAAGCCAGAGATTATGTGGTTAAAATCCAACAAGGAGATAAACATTGTTTAAGACTTTGGCAAAGTTTTATCGATGCTTCATTGGGGCATTGTGAAGAGGTGTATGATAAATTGGGGGTCAATTTAACCCGTGATGATGTGCGTGCAGAGAGTTTTTATAATTCCAAACTTCCTTCGGTCATTAAGACGCTCAAAGAGAAAAATATTTCAACCATTTCAGATGGAGCTGAGTGTGTCTTTTTAGAAGGTGATGAGACGCCTATTATTGTCCAAAAAGGTGATGGTGGATTTCTCTATGCGACAACCGATTTAGCAGCATTGGAGTTTAGAGTTCAAGAGTTAAAAGCAGACCGTATCTGTTACGTGGTCGATGCACGTCAGGCACAACACTTTAAACAGGTCTTTGCCATTGCAAAAATGGCCGGTATGGTTGCTGAAAATGTAACCTTAGAACATATTGGTTTTGGAACCATGATGGACAAAAGTGGAAAACCATTTAAAACCAGAGATGGTGGGGTTGTTAAACTGATTGATTTACTTGATGAAGCTGTTGTTCGTGCTAGAGAGACCATTAAAGAGCGTAAAACACACAGTGATGAAGCGTTAGAAAAGGTCGCACGAGCGATTGGTATCGGTGCTGTTAAGTATGCTGATTTGAGTATCAGTAGAGAGTCCAATTACCTTTTCTCTTGGGACAAAATGTTGAGCTTTGATGGAAATACATCATTGTACATGCAGTATGCTTATGCAAGAATTCAATCTATTTTTAGAAAGCACGATGGTGTTATAACAGGTTCTATTGTTGTAGGGGATGAGATAGAACACCGTTTGGTACTGATGCTTTTGAAGTTTGAAGATACCTTAATAAAAGCATCTATAGAAGCGACACCTCACACCATTACTTCGTACCTTTATGATTTGGTATCTCTGTTTATGAAGTTCTATGAGCAAAACCCTATTTTAAAAGAGGGAATTGAAGAAGAGGTAAAAATGAGCCGACTTCAGTTGGCAACTTTGACAGCCAAGGTGATTAAAAAAGCCTTAGATATCTTAGGTATTGAGGTTGTTAATAAAATCTAGGAGTTCAGATGAAAGTTCTTGTTGTTTTAGCCTTGTTTGCAGCCATAGGTTTGATTTTTTTATTCTATAAAAGAGAAAAGAATATTCAAAAATTGTTATTTTCTTTGACGCTCTTAAGTGTCATTATCGCTTATGCTGTTGTTGGAAATGTGATGCGTTCGATTATGCCTCTTTTTCTTGCACATATCATGGCTTTAATCTTGGCATATGGAGGGTTAATCTATTATATTTTGAGAGCTCGAACGCAGTGGATACTTTGGTTACTACCTGCTTTAACATTACTTTTTTATGTTCTTCTTGCATGGGTAGGAAACGAGCACATTATCCGGTTTTCATAGGTGAAACAACGGACTTAAGAAAATATAAAAATTATTAGGGGGGGTATTTATGTTTAATCGTTTATTATTGCTGAGTTGCCTTGGACTATCAACGTCATTACTTATGGCTTCAGGGGGGTACGATAACGGTACACCAGCAGGAAAAGGAAATGTGGATTTAGATTTAACATGGAATCCTATGGAGATGTTTGATAAAGGTCAGAGTTATGTGGTCTGGGGATATGGTATCACGGACAAGATTGATTTTCATGGTTATGTCTCTCATGAAACACAAAGCAATGTGAACCAAATTTATTGGGGATTCATGGGGATTTTTTTTCAAAATGAGTGGTTGGATGTATCAACAGCATACGGTATTCGGCATCGTGAAGGTGAAAAACACTCGTATTTTCCACAAGTGCTTTATACCTTTAAATTACCTTCTACTTATGAGGTAGCAGGAAGTGTGGTAAATGTTTATAATCACAGTGATGAAGAGAATTTAGGAGTAACTTATGACATGGCTTTAAGGGTACCCTTCTCTTTTACATGGCTTCCTTCTATAATTAAAGAGAGTAAGTTTTCATTGGGTGCTTTTAGAAATGCCGGAGGAACGACCTATCCGACCTACAGTGTGGATTTTAAATTTTAAAATTCATAAGTACCTGACCATAATATGAAACCTATTGTGTCTACTTACTTATTATGGTCAGGTACTTACTGTAGGTTGGAAGTTTAGTGTAAAACCAATTCTAAAAAAGTCTCTGTTTTCAGTGAAGCCCCACCAACCAAAACACCATCTACATTTTCAATAGCAGCAATTTCAGCAATATTGGCTCCTTTGACACTTCCTCCATAGAGTAGGGGTTTGTTGACAACTTTTTTAAGTGCATCGTGTGTAGAGGTTATCTCTTCAACGGAAGCAGTACGCCCTGTACCAATAGCCCAAATAGGCTCATAAGCAACCATAAAGTGCTCATAAGTGGTATCAATGCCTTCAAATTGAGAGAGCAAATGTTCCATAACAGCCTCTAACCCTTGCTCTCTTACTTCAAGTGATTCACCAATACAGTAGATGATTTCAAAACCTTGCTCTTTAAAAAATGCAAACTTTTTTGCTACATCTTCTTGCGATTCATTTAAAATATCTCTTCGTTCACTGTGACCTATGAGAATGGTGTTAATATTGAATTCTGCTAATTGTTCTAAACCGACTTCTCCTGTAAACGCACCGTTGTTTACAGGGTAAGCATTTTGTACCCCTACTGTAAAGTCTCCTTCATAGTTGTCAAGTGCTGTGAGTGGTGGAAAAATAAGTACTCTGTCTTCCGAATTTTTATTAAGTAAGTGTCTTTGGAGGTCTTCTATATAATTCTCTGTAG
The DNA here is from genome assembly GCA_018822805.1 of bacterium. Classification (GTDB taxonomy): domain Bacteria; phylum Campylobacterota; class Campylobacteria; order Campylobacterales; family Sulfurovaceae; genus UBA1140. The sequence goes on along the minus strand of JAHJJU010000057.1, from coordinate 50,167 downwards.
ATTTCCGTGTATGATTTGTTTTAAAATTTGCTGCGTATATCATGTTTACCTTTTGTTTTTTACCTCGTACCTCAGCTCCAGCTGTGGTACGTATATTTGGTATCTATTTGGTATGAAGAGTTATTTTTGTTATTCTAACTCTTATAGGCATTCCCAAGCTGGAGCTTGGGAACGAATTTAAGCTTTAAGAGCCTCAATTCCAGGAAGAGCTTTACCTTCGATAAGCTCAAGACTTGCGCCTCCACCTGTACTAACAAAGGTCATCTCATCTACATCTCCGGCTTTTTGAGCCACATCAGCCGTGTCACCACCACCCACGATGGTGGTTGCATGGGTATCAGCAATGTTGTGTGACATTTTAATACTTCCTTTGGCGTATTTATCCATCTCGTAAACACCCATCGGTCCATTCCAAATAATGGTTTGTGCATCGTTAATAACTTCACGGAACAGTCTTGAACTTGCCGGTCCAATATCTAAGCCCATCCATCCTTTTGGAATCTCTTGTGATGGAACATATTTTGCCACACACTGTTCTGAAAATTCAGGAGCAATAACAAAGTCAACAGGAAGATAAAATTTAACCCCTTGTTTTCGAGCTTTAATCATAACGGTTCGAGCTTCATCAAGTAAATCATTTTCAACCAGTGAGTTACCAATTTCATATCCTTGGGCTTTAAGAAAGGTAAATGCCATTCCTCCACCAATAATGACTTTGTCAACTTTATCAAGCAGTTGTCTTAAAGCTTCAAGTTTACCTGAAACTTTAGATCCCCCTACAACAGCTACAAATGGACGCATTGGATTTTCTAGTGTCTTTTTAAAGAAGTTTACTTCTTTAGAAAGTAGGAAACCTGCTGCTCTATGATTGGCATCAAAAAGTTTTGCCATTGCATCTATGGATGCATGGGCTCTGTGACATGCACCAAAAGCATCGTTGATATAAACATCAGCCATAGAAGCCAACTCTTTAGCAAAGTTTTCATCATTCTGTGTTTCACCGGCTTCATATCGAAGATTCTCAAGAACGATAACTTCGCTAGGTTCCATAGCAGCCACTTTGGCTTTCGTGTCTTCACCAATAACATTGTTGGCTAACGTAACATTTGAAGCCATTTTCAATAATGCTTTTAATCGAGTAACAACGGTAGCCAAAGAGTATTTTTCTTCATAAACACCTGGTTTTGGTCTTTCGTAGTGTGATGCTAAAATAATTTTACAGTTTCGTTCAAGACAGTAACGAATGGTGGGTAACGCTCCACGAATTCTTCTATCATCGGCTATGTTTCCATTTTCATCTTTTGGAACGTTAAAGTCACAACGAATAAATACAGTTTTTCCAGTGATATCTAAATCTTTAATTGTTCTCAAATTATGCTCCTTTACTAATGTGAACGGCCATATCTACCAATCGACATGAGTATCCCCACTCATTATCATACCAAGAGAGAACTTTTACCATATTGCCATCAATAACTTGGATAGTATCCATCGCTACAACAGTACTTCGTTCTTCACCCACAAAGTCTTGGGAAACACAATACTCTTCATCAATCCCTAAAATACCTTTATGCGTTGTTTCACTGGCTGTTTTAAAGGCAGCTTTTATCTCTTCAAGCGTTGCTTCTCTTTCAAGGGTAACTGTTAAATCTACCATAGAAACATCAGGTGTTGGAACACGAATTGCTTGACCGTTAAGTTTTCCTGCTAAGTTTGGTAAAACTTTAGCAATGGCTTTTGCTGCTCCTGTGGTACTTGGAACCAAGTTAACAGCACCTGAACGACCTTTTCTTGGGTCTTTTTTATGTTTACCATCTAAGATTGGTTGAGAAGCTGTATAGCTGTGAATGGTGGTCATTAATCCGGATTTAATTCCAAAGGCATCATCAAGCACTTTGGCTACAGGAGCCAAACCATTGGTGGTACATGAAGCATTTGAGACAACAGATTGTCCGGCATAATCATTTTCATTCGCACCAATTACAAAGGTAGCTGTATCATCTTTTGCCGGAGCAGAGAAGAGAACTTTTGGAACACCGTTATCAAGATAGGCTTGAACCGACTCAGCTGTTAAAAATGCACCGGTACACTCAAGAACAATTTGGGCTCCACATTCAGCAAAACCAATTTTTGCCGGATCACGTTCTGCAAAGAGTTTTGCTTTTTCATTTCCGATAGTTACAAAACCATCTTTAACTGATACATCTACTCTTTTACCATGCACGGAGTCGTATTTTAAACCGTATTCTATCATGCTCTCTTCTCCCGTAGCATTGATGGCCACAAGCTCAACATCATCTCTATCTGCAATGATTCGTGCGACACATCTACCTATTCTTCCTAATCCATTTATTGCAACTTTTACAGCCATTTATATACCCCTTAGTTTAATATGATAAAATTCAATATATTCTACATTAGTCGAGGTTATTATTTGGTTAAACATAGGCAAGAGAGCATCGCACTTTTCGGTGGTAGTTTCGACCCTCCACACATTGGTCATAAATTGATAGTTGAAGAGGCATTAAAAGTATTAGATATTAACATGATTCTTGTCGTTCCAACATTTTTAAATCCTTTTAAAATAGATTCTCATTTCACAGCAGAAGAACGCTTAAGACTTACCAAAGAGATGTTTAAAAGTTTCAATAAGGTAAGCGTAGAAAGTTTTGAGATTGATCAGGGGGAAGCAACCCCAACGTTTAAAACAGTTACCCATTTTCAAAAAAAGTTTCATGTCGATTATGTGATAATTGGTGCTGATAATTTAAAAAGTATTAATAAATGGTATAATTTCGCATGGTTAAACAGTCACATTACATGGGTAATTGCGACAAGAAGAGGATACACCGTAGATACCTCACAATTAAGAGCATTTAAAATTATCGAGACAGATGTAGATATAAGCTCAACAGAGATACGGAATAACATTACGAAGGATAAGAACCATATGAACATGGATGAAAGAATAGAAAGAATTGTTACTTTTTTAGACAGTAAAAAAGCAGAAGAGATTGAAGTATTTAATTTAGAAGATATTGATTACTTGGCAAAAAGGGTTGTCATTGCAAACTCATTGGGTGGAAAACACTCAACATCTTTGGCAGTACAGTTAAAAGAGGAGCTTAAACCCTTGGGTGAGGAGTTCCTTCATGTCGATGAGAGCGAAGATTGGGTTGTTATTGATTTAGGCGATATTTTGATTCATATTATGACTTCAGATGCACGACAACTTTATTCACTTGAAGAGTTTTTAAGTGAATTGTCTGCCGGTAAATATACTGCTTCTCAAGCAGTTAATTTTCCTATATAAATAGCTTTTTTAAAAGTAGACTTTCTTGTCTACTTTTATTATAATTTTTTCTTCTATATCTTTTTAATTTTTTTCTTCTTTTATCTATGCTTTTACCAAAAAATAATTTAATATTTTATATAGTTGTACAACATTGAAGTATTAAAAATTTTTATTAAAGGAATAAAAAATGAGAAAAATAGTATTTACCACCTTATTAATGGCGACAACATTAATGGCTGTGTCAAATTTAGAAATTGCCCAAAAATCAGATAAAGTAACGGATGGTTTTGAAAGTTCTATTGCTAAAACAGAGATGATTTTAGTCAATGCTTCGGGGCAAAAGAGCGTTCGTCAACTTGAGATGAAAACGTTAGAGGGTGAGCATGGTGACAAGAGTATCTCTACTTTTTTAACGCCTGCTGATGTTAAAGGAACGAAAACATTAACGTATGAACATACAGCAAGCAATGATGATCAATGGCTCTATCTGCCTGCATTAAAAAGAGTCAAAAGAATTGCATCTCGAAACAAATCGGGTTCCTTTATGGGCTCAGAGTTCTCTTATGAAGATATAGGAAATCAAAATTATCAAAAGTTCAGCTATAAAGGTGAAGCCCAAGAGGTTGAGTTAAATGGAGTAAAGTGTTATAAAGGAGCTCGAGTTCCTAATGATAAAAACTCTGGTTATACCAAACAGGTCTCGTGGATTGCAATAGATACCTTATTGCTTCAACAAGTGGAGTATTATGATCGTAAAAAAGAGCTGCTTAAAACAGCAACATTTTCAGACTATAAACAGCTAGACGGTATTTGGAGAGTGGGAAAAATAGAGATGAAAAACCATCAAAATGATAAGCGTACGATTCTAATTTGGAAAGAAGATAAGATTAAAGCCGGGTTGACAGAGAAAGAGTTTAATAAACGGGTGTTGAAACAGTAATGAAAAAAATAATAATTTTATCCTTTGTACTCTCCGGTATTCTTTTAGCCCAAAGCCTAGAATACAAAGGAAACATAGGTTTTGAAAGCTCTCTGTTAGAACATGATATTGTAGGGAAAAGAGACACACAAAATGCTGCTCGTTTGGAGTTGGAGTTAAAACAAACAACAGCAAATGGACAGTTGGTCTTTAATGGAAAAGCCCTTTACGATAAAGATGACAAAGATCGTCGCTATGTCGATGTGAACGATTTGTATTATAAACATAACTTTGATAATTCAGATCTACTCATAGGACGCAACACACGATTTTGGGGTGCGATGGAGTTTTATAACCATACCGACGCTTTTAACACGAAAGATTTACTGGACAATCCTTTTGATTACGACTCAAAATTGGGGGCATGGAATGTAGCTTATACCCAGTACTTTGATAATTCTGAGATTTCTCTAATTGCTAAAGTGCATGAAGAGGAGCAAAAGGTTCAAGATCTTGAATCGGTGAACAATTTTTTTCCTCCAATCTATAATGAAAAGTTAGAAACGCAAAAAGGAAAAAATCGTCCAACACTCTATCTAAAATATTCAGGCTCAGGAGAAGCGACTCAAATAGATTATTCCTTTATTTATCAAAACGGTTACGATGAGCAACGCTATTTGGCACCAGTGGGTACTGAACTTCATCAATATGCTTATGTGGTCAATAAGCTTATGGGGTACGCAACCTTAGTGACTGATGATACCATCTACAAAACTGAATTGGCGTATACCAAAAGTGATGAAGAAAAGGTCTCAGATTATGCTCAAATAAGTTTGGGTGTAGAGCATACCTTGTATGGTTTATGGGATAAAAAAGATTTAGGACTTTTGGCTGAATATTATCGTTATGAAGCACGTGACGATAGTAAGTTCGGAGCGAAAGATTTTGGAAATTTGTTTGCTGATGATGTGACTTTGGGTTTTAGACTCTCGTTAAACGATGGTGCAGATTCGGAAGTATTAGGTGGCTTAGCCATTGACCGAAAGAACAAAGAGAAGATTCTTTTTGTGGAGTATGACACCCGTTTGTATGACACCTATAAATTGGGTTTGTCTTATCAACACCTAAGTCCCCAAGAGGATTCTAGGTTCCAAAAACTGGATAGAGGTATGATTGAGTTTGGGTATTATTTTTAGACAATATTGACGGTAAAAGGAGAAAATATGAAAAACTACATAACATTCTTGCAAAAGTTTAAATGGTTCATCGTTATCGGTATACCCCTGATTGTTCTAGCACTGGCATATAATCTTAAGCACATGGAGATGGATGGAAGTTACCGTATTTGGTTTGGGGAAAAATCTAAAATTTTAACCGATTATGATGATTTTCGACGTACCTTTGGGAACGATGATGGGGTGGTAATTGTCTTTAAAGATGAAAAGGGAATTTTTAATAAAAAAGCTTTAGAGAGTATCGATAACATTACTCAAGCATTATGGAAAACCAAATATATTGCTCGAGTGGATTCTTTGACGAACTATCAGTATGTCCATACCAATCCTGAAGAACCTGATGACATTGTGGTTGAGGATTTTATTCAAAATATTGACACAGCTACAGCAGAATATTTAGCCGATAGAAAAGCCATTGCTACAATGGATCCTTTGGTGGTGAACTCTTTTATTTCAAAAGATGGAACCACCACCATGATTTCAGCACGTCTAACGCCAAAGGTCAACGATGAGAGCGACAAAAGCATGGAGATTATGGATTTTGTCGATGCCATTTTAGCTCCTGAAATAGAGCGAACAGGGTATAAGTATTGGATTAACGGAGGCCCAGCACTCAACAAAGCTTTTGTTAGCGTTGCCATGGATGATGGTATTTTTATTCCTATTGTCTTGGTGGCTTCTATGATACTTCTTTTACTTTTATTCCGTCGTGTGAGTGGTGCTTTGGTACCTATTGGAGTGGTGACCTTTACCTTTTTAACGGTTTTGGCAATTCAGGTGCTTTTAGGCTACAAGCTTAACAATTTTACCATTAATTTACCTGTCTTTATTATCGCCATAGGGATTGCTGATGCCGTACATGTTTACAGTGTTTGGTTGTTACACAAGCGAGAAGGCGATGAGAACAGTCAAGCAGTTCTTCAAAGTATGGAGAAGAATTTTTTACCGATTTTTCTAACATCAGTTACCACAGCCATAGGGTTTGCAACATTAACGATTTCCGAGGTGATTCCTGTACTTACACTAGGTATTGCTACGGCATCGGGAGCTGTGTTGGCATTTATCATCTCTGTGGTGTGGATGCCGGCTGTCTTGCTACTGTTAAAAAAACCGATGAAAGTTCAAGCTGTTGAAACAACAAAGAGCCATAAAACATTAGGGTATGGAGCTTTTATTGTTAACCATAATAAAAAAATTGTGTTAATTACCACCGTAGTTTTTGCTATTTTAGCCATAGGACTGTTTAATGTAAAAGTAGACAGCAATACCATTCGATATTTTGACAAAAGCGTTGAAATTCGTAAATCAACCGAGTTTATGATGGAGAACCTAACAGGTCCAATGGCGTATGAGATTGTGGTAGATTCAGGTCGAAAAGATGGTATAAAAGACCCTAAGTTTATGAAAACAGTAGAAGAGTTTTATAGTGATTTTCAAGCAAACTTTTCAGATGTACGGCATTTGGCATCACTGCTCGATACGGTGAAACGGTTTAATAAAATAGTTGATGGCAAAGATGAGGTGCCCGATACCCAAAACTTAATTGCACAGTATTTGCTTTTGTATTCTCTTTCACTTCCTCAAGGGATGGAAATTAACGATAAAATGGACATAGATGAGCAGAAGTTGCGAATCACAGGGCAACTAAATATTGTAGATACCTCCAAAGATTTAGAGATGATGGCATATATAGAAAAGTGGTGGTCAAAAACAGAGTACACAGCATCGGTTCAAGGTCAAACGTCGATGTTTGCACACATGCAAAAAGATGTTACGGACACTTTGATTTACTCCTTAACCTTGGCGATTCTTTTTGTGACTTTGGTGATGTTCCTTATTTTTAGAAGGATAAAAATCTTATGGGTTTTCATTTTACCGAATATTCTACCCGTTATTTTAGTGGTAGGACTCATGGGTTGGATAGGCATGAATATTGACATCGGTGTGGCAATTGCAGGAGCCATCATCATTGGTGTGGCTGTTGATGATACCATTCACTTTTTGGTAAAGTATTTTGATGCACGCAAACGAGGTTTAAACATGGAAGAGACTTTTGATGAGGTCTTACGTTACGCAGGTAAAGCCATACTCTTTACCACCATTATTTTAAGTATGGCATTTTCATTGTTTGCATTTTCAACGTTTACACCGAACCAAAACTTTGGTATTGTGACAGCATTTGCATTGGTTGTCGCGTTGGTGGTTGATTTGTTGTTACTTCCTGCATTGTTGAGTATGGCAGATAAGGATTGATGGTTTGGATTCATCGTTGATTGAATTTTGAGTTCAATGGTCAATCTTGATATACTATACGTTACTTCTAAATTTTTATGGAATTGATTTAAAGGGAAAAAGATGAAAAAAATAGCATGGATAACGGATGATATATACTTAAAACACGATACAGGGGCAGGGCATCCTGAATCAGCTGAGCGACTACGAAGTATTAACCTGAAAATGGAGCAGATAAAAGAGCATCTTATTGGGGTAAAGCCACGTTCTGCCACGATCAGTGAAGTGGAGATGGTACATACCCATGAATTGATAAGTAATGTACGACAAAAGAGTATTGATGAGAGCTCAATTGACGGTGATACCATCTGTTCGTACGATTCCTATGATGCAGCTCTTAAGGCAGTCGGAGCAGGGTTGGTAGCGATTGACGGAATTAGAGCAGGAGAGTTTGAACGGGCTTTCTGTGCCGTTCGTCCCCCGGGACATCATGCTACTCCTACGCAGTCGATGGGCTTTTGTCTCTTTAACAATATTGCTATTACGGCTAAATATGCACAGCAACGTGGCTATAAAAAAGTGATGATAATTGACTTTGATGTACATCACGGTAATGGAACACAGGATGCTTTTTATGAAGATGATACCGTTTTTTATTTTAGCACTCATCAAGCTTTTGCTTATCCCGGAACAGGGGCTGAGCATCATCGTGGATTAGGAAAGGGTGAAGGATACACGGCTAATTATCTTATGATGCCGGAAAGTAATGATGCTGAGATATTAGAGATATACAAAGAAGATTTACCCAAACACTATGAGTTTTTTAAACCGGATATTCTATTGGTCTCTGCAGGATATGATCTACACGAGAGTGACCCTTTAGCTCAACTGAATGTGACGACTGATGGTATTCGAGAAGTTGTACGCACCATTTTAGACTTGGGCGATACGCCTGTGGTTTTTATGCTTGAAGGGGGCTACAGTCTTTATGATTTGGGTTGGAATGTGGTAGCTACGGTTGAGGAGATGTTTAAATAATCTATACTTTTATTTAAAATTGTCTGATAATCAATTCGATACTCTTCCATGGTTAGCCGATTGGTAAAGAGTTTATAAACATCTTTATTATCACGTAGAGGGTCTGCTAGTACAAAATCACGGGAGTCCTTTAGGTGAATAAAGAAGAAATCGATACTGTTAATCTCATGAATAATCTTCTCTTTACAGACAACCCTTACGGTAATTTGGTGTTCATGCATCTCTTTTAAAAGCATCTCCAGTTCATGAGAAATCGTTTTTGTATTCTCTACAATAAAAATAAGATGACTCTCAATACCATAGTTCTGAAGATTTAAAAATCTCTTTTTAATCTCAATATCTTTTTGGGTCGATTGTAAAAAAATATTTTTCGAGGTAAATTCCATAACCATATAAAAGGGTATATCTTTTATTGCTTCAAGTGTTTTAATGAGTTCAAAAAAGGCACGTTGTTGATTAAAAATAAAGTAGCTCTCTTTTTTAGAGACACGTTCAAAAAGTTTATAGATGGCATAAAACTCTCGAAAAGCCAAACGATAGTAGAAGTTTTGTTGAAACTTATGCTCTACAAAACGTGAAAAAAGAGTGTGATACTTTTTAAAAGTTCTACTGTAACGTACCAAGGGATTAACTTTTAAATCATGGTTATTGAGATTCAGTCGATTTTCAATTGCTGAAATAACCTCTGTTTCATTAAGAATAAACTGTAAATCAATATCACTGCTATTAAGTTTCTGCTTGGCTAAAATTACCTTAGTGGCTCTAGGTACGATATTGTCTTTGGTTAAATAGCCCATACTTGTACCGACAATATAGTTACAACTGCTGTCATTGGTATCATGAAAAAGCAGATAGAGTGTGATTTGTTCTATTTTTATGGTCATAAAGATATTGCTATCCTCTTGTAGGCTAAAGGTTCCCGAGTAGGTTTTCCCCTCATACTCAAGATGGATAGTCACTCTGTCTCTATCGCCTTTTATCCATTTGGTTATGGTGTAGCTTTGAAGAGCTTCTTGCTCCTCATCAAAAGCATAGATGTATCTGTAGTCGGTATTTATATAGGCTCTTTGTTGATAGAGAAGATAGGCATCAATCTTTTTTTCAAAATCCGTTAAATTATGCTCTTCTCTAAAATCATCTAAGGTAAAAAGAGTTTCACCTTGAAATCGATACGTTGAGATTTTATAGTTATAAAAACTTTTTTGAAAGTCAGGTGTACATTTGTTCCCATTGAGCAACCAACGACGAAGGACTGTTTTACGGTTTGAGAAAAACTGTTTGTGACTTTCCTCTTCACTCTCAAAATTAAATTTATTACGATCAAACTTATTATAATCTATAAATGCTTCGGTAAATTTATCAATATCTTCACGAAACATTTTTGTATAAATTAATATCAATTTTTGAGTGAAATTTTCCATTTTTTCCCTTAAACAAAAGTTGTAACAGTTTGTTGAGAAATTATACAGAATAAAAACTAATGATAACCACTTTTTTAATAAAAGGAGAGGATTCCCTAATCCCCGTAATATCGCTCTTTTTTACTTTAGCCCAAAAAGTTTTAAAAAGTTTTTAAAAATCCTATTGAGAAACTTTTTTTACTCATATAAACTTTCAACCGTTAATTTAAATAAACGAGGAGAACAACAATGAGACATTTTAAAAGTTCCATAGCCGTTACGGCTATCGGTCTAACATTGGCTCTGTATATAGGTGGGTTTTATGCCCTGTACATAGTAGCACTATTGGCGATATTAGAGATTTCACTCTCTTTTGACAACGCCGTTGTTAATGCTAAGGTTTTAGAAACCATGGAGCCTAAATGGCAACAACGTTTTATTACATTCGGTATTCCCATAGCTGTATTTGGAATGAGATTTCTTTTCCCCATTGTTATTGTATCGGTTGCTAGTGGCTTGGGAATACTTGAGACATTTAATTTAGCGTTCGATGACCCTCTGAGGTATCAAACAACACTGGTCTCTGTCGAAAAAATTATTTTTGCTTTTGGAGGTTCGTTTCTACTGATGGTTTTTTTAGACTTTCTTTTTGATACGAGTCGAGAAGAGCAATGGATAGAAAGAATTGAGGGGAGTAAAACGGTTCAAAAAATGGCTAAAATATCAAGTATTCAAATGATGATAGCAATTGCTATTGGACTTATTTTGATTATGACCACACAACAGTATGAAATTGCCTTGGCCTATTTTATGGGAATATTGCTTCATGCATTGATTGCTTCACTTGATGAGGTGTTTAGTACTAATGGCGTTCGTAGTGGTATATTAGGCTTTTTATACTTAGAAGTCTTAGATGCATCTTTTAGTTTCGATGGGGTAATCGGGGCATTTGCTTTAAGTAGCAATATCTTTATTATCATGATTGGTTTAGGTATCGGAGCAATGTTTGTGCGAAGCTTAACGCTCTATATGTTAGAGAAGAAGACCTTAACGGAGTATCGATACTTAGAACATGGGGCACACTATGCCATATTTGCTTTGGCACTAATTATGCTCTTAAAAATATTTTTTCATATCAATGAAGTTTTAGTAGGAACTGTAGGTATAATATTTATCACTGTAGCAACTTATCATTCAATTCAAGCCAATAAAAAAGTGGCTGTTGAATGCTTAAAAAATTAGTACCACTCAAACTAAGTACACCCAAATTTAACGATAAGAAAAAGGTACAGGTACAAGGCAGATTTTTGAAGTCCTAGCCTTAGCTAAGTCAAGGTACTAGGAATGATGTTTTTTAAGCACCTGTCGAACTTAGGTTATTAAAGCTATAATATAAACCTATTAAAAAATAAAGGGGTGCTTATGGAATTAACTCCGATTCAGTTAAATGAGTTTAATGTGAATGGATTTTTAATCTTACGTAATTTTGCTGATAAAAGAGCGTGTGAAGCCATTTTAGATGTTGCAAAAGTTCATTTGAAGTATCAGATTGAACCTATTGAGACAGAGATTGATTATGGAGGGAAATCACAAGAATATCGCACTACAGTAACTGATTATAACAGTATTCAAAAAGATAATGGTATAACTATTAGACGCTTAAGACAGGTGTACCATAGAGATATTTTATTTAAAAACTGGATGGAGAATGAAAAAATACGCCCCATTCTAAAACAAGTTTTACATGATGATGTGGTGATTACTACGGCACATCATAATTCAATTATGACCAAAATGCCATTTAGTAGTACAGAGACATCATGGCATAGAGACAGACGTTATTGGGCATATGAAGGTGACAATTTGGTAAGTGTATGGTTGGCATTGGATGAAGAAAACAGTGAAAACGGTGTTTTAGAATTTATTCCCGGTAGTCATAAAATGCAGTTTTCCGAAGATCAATTTGGAGAAAAAGAGTATTTTGATACCGAACATCCAAAGAATAAGTTACTTATAAAAACAAAACAAAGTACGGTTTTACATCGTGGTGATGTGGTTATTTTTCATTGTAAGCTTTTGCACCGTGCGAATGAAAATAGAACCGATAAGCCTAAAATATCTTTTGTTTACACGGTCAAAGGGAAACAGACAAAAGTGATAAAAGGGAGCAGGTCAGCCGAGTATCCTGAAATTTTTTTAGATTGGTCTTGACAAATGGTTAAAGTTAGGTTATAAAACAATTACTTCGAATCTAATGGGGTTCGATAATATAGGTTTAAAAAATTTGATGTATAATTACAGCATTAACCAATTAAATTAATTAAAGGATAAACAATATGGCAAAATATATTGATTTAACAAACGAAAATTTCGATGCAACAATCGCTGAAGGTGTAACAATGGTAGACTTCTGGGCTCCATGGTGTGGACCTTGTAGAATGATTGCTCCGGTAGTAGAAGAGCTTGCAGAAGATTTTGATGGAAAAGCTACAATTTGTAAAGTAAACACAGATGAGCAACAAGATATTGCTGTTAAATACGGTATTAGATCAATTCCTGCCATTCTTTTCTTTAAAGATGGTGAGCTTGTTGACCAAATGGTAGGTGCAGCTTCTAAAGATGCATTTGCTGAAAAAATTAATGCTCAGCTAGCATAATTTCATCCTTTTTAGGGTGGATATTTTCCACTCTATGGAACGCTTCTTATCTTCATAAAATCTTTATAAAAATACTATTCAAATCAGATATTGTTTTCATAAAAATTTAATCCAAGGAATATAACCATGTTAGATTGTGCAATTATTGGTGGAGGACCGGCCGGTCTTACAGCCGGACTTTATGCGACCCGTGGTGGTCTTAAAAATGTAACGTTATTTGAAATGGGTATGCCTGGTGGACAGATTACCCAGAGTTCAGAGATTGAAAACTATCCTGGTTTTTTTGAGCACGACAAAACAGGTATGGATTTTATGAACACATGGCAGGAGCAGTGTTTTCACTTTGGTCTTAAACATGAAATGAAAAAAGTAGAACGTGTGGTGAAAACAGGTGACCACTTTACCATTACCCTTGAGGGTGGTGAGACAGCTGAAGCATTAACGGTGATTACTTGTACAGGTTCTACACCCAAAAGAGCAGGCTTTACCGGTGAAGATGCGTTCTTTGGAAAAGGTGTCTCTACTTGTGCTACTTGTGATGGATTTTTTTATAAAAACAAACCCGTAACCGTTTTAGGTGGTGGTGACACTGCACTAGAAGAGGCATACTACCTTTCAAACATCTGTTCAGACGTTTATGTGGTTCATAGAAGAGATGAGTTTAGAGCAGCTCCTCCAACACTAGACCGTGTAAAAAGAAAAGAGAATATTCATTTAATAACGGACTCAGTCATCGAAGAAGCCTATGGTGGAATGATGGGGCTTGATGGTGTAAAAATCAAGAACATTAAAACCGATGAGATTACGCAAATGGAAAACTCAGGTCTTTTTGTATTTGTAGGGCATAACGTCAACAATGGTGTACTCAAAGACGAAAATGGCGAGTTCATCTGTGACGTAAACGACTGGGGACAAGTAATCGTAGACCTAAGCATGAAAACATCGGTTAAAGGTCTTTTTGCTGCAGGTGATATGAGAATAGAAGCCCCTAAGCAGGTAGTTTCAGCTGCCGGTGACGGTGCTGTTGCTGCGTTGCAAGTTCTTTCGTATATTCATGAATTGGCTTAAACCGGCTCCCTAAACTCCGGCATCGGGTCAAGACACGGCTTGACCCCTACAGGTCGCATAGGTTAAAATCTCTCCTACAAAAGATATCACAATAAATTTTGGTTATAATCCCAAAAATCTTAACCAAATTGAGCCTCTCTTGAACCTTAGAATACTAGATAAACAAAAACATAAAAAAATCCTCTCCATTTCTTTACCTGCAGCGTTTAACTCTCTGCTTGATATGTTACAGGTGATTACCGACTTAATCATGGTCGGAACCCTTTCAGCTTTTGCAGTGGCTGCCGTTGGTTTGGGCTTACAATCATTGATGTTTGTCTTTGCCATATTAACACTGTTTCATGTAGGAACCAATGCGTTGATTTCTCGTTTTTATGGAGCGAAAAAAATGAAACAGGCTTCATTGGCTTTGTCTACGCTTTATCTTTTTGCCTTTGGGCTTTCTTTGTTTGTTGTGCCGTTGTGGTATTTTGGTTCGTCTGAAATTTATAATCTATTTGGCATGGCAAAAGAGGTGACAGCGTTAGGACAGGGGTATGTTCAGATTTTAACCTTGATGATGCCTTTTATTTTTGTGAAATTGGTTTTTATAACAGCCCTTGGTGCAACAGGAGATACCAAAACACCGATGTATATTAAATTGGTCTCTATTGTTTTAAATGTTGGGTTGAATTATGTGCTGATTTTTGGACATTTTGGTTTTCCTAGTTTGGGTGTACAGGGTGCTGCTATTGCCACAGTAATAGTGAATATGTTGGAGTTTATGGTCTATATATTTTTTTATATAAAAAGAAAAACACCTTTTACGCCGATAATGAGGTATTCGAAAAATTTATTAAAAAGAGCTCTAAAAGTAGGGCTTCCAGCCTCTTATGAACGTTCGCTTACCATGGGGTCATTTATGCTGTTTACGGCAATTATTGCTGATTATGGAACGGAAGTAATGGCCGGGTATCAAATAGGATTACGTATAGAAGGTCTTGCGTTTATGCCGGGGATTGGTTTTACTATTGCAGCCATGGCACTCATGGGACAGGGTTTGGGAGCTAAAAATCCTGAACAGTCACGAGAAGATGTGATGTTGGTTTTAAAATATGCTACGGCACTGATGTTTTTTCTTTCCTTTTTTATGATATTTACGCCTGAATACATGGTGCAGTTTTTTACCAATGATATTCAAACCATAGAAGAAGCGAGTTTATATCTGAAAATAGTAGGACTTTCACAGATACCTTTGGCCTTTAACTTTGTACTCTCAGGGGCATTACGTGGGGCAGGTGACAGTCAGCGAACGTTGCGTATTAATCTCATCTCGTTGTGGTTGGTTCGGATTATTCCTGCATTTGTTTTGTCGTGGTATTTCAAAGATATTATTTGGGTTTACATCGCGATGATTTCCGATACCTTTGTCAAAGCTTTTCTTTTATGGAGAGCTTTTGACAAAGGTGAGTGGAAGAAGATAAAAGTTTAAAAAGTATCCAATTAAAAATTAATGGTCTGTTCTAAATTTTTAAGTGTTAAGGTTTGATAATTATATTCAACATCTCCACCAATATCTAGATTCATACTTTTTACGGATCCATCTTCATTATAAGTGATATCATTGCTTTTTATAAAAACATCTTTTTTAAGAACCATTTTATTAAAGGTATAATTCTTTTGAACACGAAGTTCTAATATTTTAGGGAATTTTCCGTCACTGTTATTTAAGGCATAGCTGATTTCAATATTACCATCTTGAATGCTTTTTTCATTTCGGCAAAGTTTATAGTTGGTAGTGCTTACTATTTTTTCTATATTTCCACTGTTCTCTAAATTTTTTTCTCCCGAGACATCACAGTAGTTGGTCTCTTTTGTAAAGGTGGTGGCTTCTTTTTCATTCAGTTCTACAATGTGTGTTTTTAAAATATTTCCAATTTCATTAGCCACAACTTTTAAAGCTTGCTCACTTGGTGCCATGGTGGCATTGGGGTCAGTACTGACAATGGAAGCACTTTCAGCAATGGCTGTCGGATAGGTTTTTGTACTGCTTGTATCATTTCCACAACCTTGAAAGATAATGGTAAATAATGTTAGTGCGATGAATACGAATTTAATGTTATGCATTATTAGAACCTCCTTGACCAATTAATATAATGCATCTATTATACTTAAAATTTAATTAAACTAAAAAACTAAGAATTAATTTTAAAATTTTATTATAATAAGTCATAATATTAAAACGTTAATTTTAATATTATTACATAATAATACATTAATTCTGTTTTATATTGTATGATAAATTTAGATTAGTATTTTAGTTGAAAGTTAGATTAAAATAGAAAGGGGGAGAGATACCTCCCCCCCTGTGAATAAGTCTATTTTTGGTAGATTGCTTGAAGATGTTCCATTTTTTTACCCATGTTGAGTAGGGTCATGTCGGCTAGAACAAGTGCCATCATGGCTTCACAGACGATAGAACCACGAATAGCAACACAAGGGTCATGACGACCTTTAAGTTCAAATTTCATTGCTTCGTTGTGGGTGTTGACGGTATCTTGCTCTTGAAAAATGGATGGGGTTGGTTTAAAATGGGTTTTAACCACAATTTCATCTCCATTAGAGATTCCACCGAGCATACCACCTGAGTGATTGGTTTTGAAACCACTTGGGGTAATGGCATCATTATTTTCACTACCTTTCAAGTGGGTACTTGCAACACCATCACCAATCTCAACAGCTTTAGCTGCGTTAATGCCCATCATCGCTTCGGCTAAGATGGCATCAAGTTTATAATAGAGAGGTTCACCCAATCCTATCGGTGTTCCTTTGGCAACAGTAAGTACCACACCACCTACAGAGTCATGTTTGTTTTTTGCTGCCATAATTGCTGCTTCTTGTAGGGCTTCTACTTCCGGATCGAGGGCATAAAGTAGACTGCTTTTGGCATGGGTAAAATCATGAGCGTGTGCTTGAATACCATCTACTTCACAAAGACCTGACTCTATGGTTATTCCTATGGTTTTAAGCATCAGTTTTGCAATGGCACCGGCAGCAACACGTGCTGCTGTTTCACGTGCAGAACTTCGTCCACCACCACGGTAGTCACGTATGCCATATTTGTGAAAATAAGCAAAGTCAGCATGTCCCGGGCGAAAAAGATCTTTAACATTATCATAGTCACGGCTTTTTTGATTGCTATTATAGATGACCATCATAATGGGTGTACCGGTACTTAGCCCTTCAAAGGTACCCGATAAAATCTCGACTTTATCGTCTTCTTTTCGGGCTGTTTCAAGTTTGCTTTTACCTGGTTTTCGTCGGTCGAGTTCGGACTGAATAAAGGCTTCATCTATTTCAAGACCTGCCGGTACTCCGTCAACAATACACCCTATAGCTTTACCGTGTGATTCTCCAAAGGTGGTAATGGTGAATTTTTTTCCAAAGGTATTCATTCAACTTCTCCTTTTAATGTTTTCAGTGCGATTTCGGCTGCTTTTTGTTGAGCTTCTTTTTTACTTCGACCTATTGCTGAGGCAATGGTTTTGTTTTGTAGCTCTATTGAGATTTCAAACTCTTTTTTATGGTCAGGACCAAAGGCACGTACCATTTTGTAAGTTGGTGTTTCGCCGAAGTCAGCTTGCGTAAGCTCTTGAAGTGTGGTTTTAAAATCTTTTGAGAGTGAGTTGAGGTCAATGGTCTCATGGGCTGACTCTATAAGTTTTATAACAATTTTAGAGGCAACTTCCAAGCCTGATTCTAAATAGATGGCTCCAATAATCGCTTCAAAAGCATTTGAGAGCAGTGAAGGTTTGGTTCGTCCACTGTTGTTCTCTTCTGCTGAAGAGATGAGAATGGAATCTCCTAAATTAATGGCTAAAGCGAGTTTGGTAAACCCTTTTTCATTGACCAAAGAGGCTCTAATTTTCGAAAGTACCCCTTCGGCTTCTTTTGGAAATTTTTGAAAAAGGTATTCACCTACAATTAAGTCGAGTACAGCATCACCTAAGAACTCTAATCGCTCGTTGTTATAAGGTTTTTTATAACTTTTATGCGTAAGTGCTTCGGTGATGAGGTCATCTCGTTTAAATTTGTAGTTTAAAGCCTCTTCGAGTGCTTTATAGTGTTTCATTAATTGTATTCCTTTTTTGTATGGTGTAGGTGTGACCATGCTACCCCGAGTTCGGGATTTCCTAAGCCGGAACCATCAGAGTAAAGAGTAACCTGTTTGCGACTGTTTTTTTGCAAGTGTTTCCTTAATCTGTATGGCATCTATGGCGTAACATTTTGGGCAACGTATAAAGCCTATAGGAAAATGTTGTTTACATTTTCCACAGCCGTAAGAGAAGTTTAAATCCACTTCACGGTCACCACCTTTTTGTGCAGAGATAATGGTGTCTATCGCAAAAATATTACTTGTCGGTGTCACATCTTTGCTCTCAAGAACCCCCTTAGCAAGGTAGAGTGCACTCAATGTTTCATCGGTCGAAATTATATCGAAGTTGAGGTTTGAAGAGGGTAAGAACCATAGAATATCAAGTATGGATTCAATTTTATCTCTCTCTACACTTTGCCAAGCTACGGTTAGATCTAAGGAAAAAAGTGCTTTCATTATACGTCGATAAGCATAATTTTTATTTTGTAATAAGGTACGTAAAGCCTCTACTTTTTCAGGATTAGAGAGCTGTTTATTTTCTAAGAGCCGATTTAATTGTAAATGTGCTTCTAAGGTTTCGGTTTTTTCTCCTAAGATCTTTAGTGGTGGAATGGTCTCTAAGGCTTTGTCGTATTCATGTAGTAGTTCATAAACGATACCTAAATGATAAAGTGCTTTTTTATTTCGGGCATGTTTATGCAAGATTTCTAAAAAAATAGCTTCTGAACGTTTTAAAAAACCGGCTTTTAAGTAGGTTTGTCCCAACTCTTCTAAAATATGTTCTTTATCGAGAAACTTAGGTATATTTTCTATAAGATAGAGGTTTAGATTAATGGCTTTTTGGTATTCACCTTGATTTTTAAAAGCATAGGCTAAAAGGCTAAGAGGTTTAATCAAAGTAGATTGAAACGGCATTTCTTCGATTTCAAGAGAACACTCTTTTGTGTTAAAACGGTGTAGGAATTGTTCTAAACTTTTACGTTTTCTCTCCTCTTTAAAATTGCCCATAACATAAGAACTTATAGCAACAATTAAAATAAGTACCACAATAATCAAGATACTAAAAAGTGGGTCATCATAAGCAGGAAGAATATTGTCCAAACGTTACCTTTTTCATTTTGTTTTATTTTAGCATATTAGTGTTTAACTCCTTTAGCTTGGTATAATGTGTACTTAGATTAAATAGAAACCTGAGTTCGACGGAATACCATAGCCACAATTTTACGAGGTTTTTCATAGGCAACGGCACATTTTTGTAGGACTAACAGGTTAGAAGGATTTTTTATGCAGATAAAATCGTTATATGTCTCATCGTTAGAGCGTTGTAATGGTTCTTTGGTTGTAGCTATAGGCATAATGCAACTTTTAAAAACAAAATATAGAAAAGTGGCATTCTTTAGACCGATTATAGAAGAGAGTGCAAAAAAAGATCATAAAATTATGACCATTAAAAATTATTTTTCATTAAATATTCCCTATGCTGATACGTATGCATTTACACTTTCTGAGGTAGATAATAGAATATCAATGAATAAAACTCATGAACTTTATGAGCAAATTTTAATACAAGTGAGACAATTAGAAGAGGAGTATGATTTTATTTTAATAGAGGGAATAGGAAAAAATCTACTCAGTTCAAGCATTGATTTTGATATTAATTTAGCCATAGCTAAAAATCTTTCGGCTCCGTTTATCTCTGTTTTGAATGGTAATGAAAAAAATTTAAAGCAGATTGTGGAGTCCATAGCCATAGAGTCGAAAAGTATTCAAACAGAAGGGTGTTTTCACTTTGCAACATTTGTCAATCGTCTCAGTAGTAAGAGCATGGAGGCCTGTAAAAACTATTTTTCTGATACTCAACTTCATTATGAATTGTATTTTCTACCTGAAAAAAAGGAGTTGGGGGCTCCAACCGTTAAAGAGGTAAAAAATGCTTTAAATTGTAAACATGTTTTTGGAGATCAAAAATATTTAGAAAAAACAATCAAACGTAATAAAATTATTGCTATGAGGGTTGAACACTTTATCGATTTTATTGAAGAGAAAGATTTAATTATTACTCCTTATGATAGAAGTGATATTATTATGGCACTTTTGACTCTTTATCACTCAAAACTTTATCCGAATGTGGCAGGTATTGTTTTAACAGGTGGCTCTAAGATGGATAAGAATATTGAAAAACTATTAAACAGTTTTGAAAATTTGGCACTTCCCATATTGAGTACCAAAGAGGATACCTATACCACCAGTATTAAAATTGAAGCCATTAAAGCAAAAATAACGGCAAAGAGTCAAAACAAACTTGCCATAATATTGGGTATGTTTACCACCTATGTAGACAGTAAAAAAATAGAAGCAAAATTGTTGGAAAAAAATGATGACATTGTTACTCCACTGATGTTTGAGTTTAATATCTTTAAACGTGCCAGAGAAGATAAAAGTATGATTGTCTTACCTGAGAGCTCTGATGAAAGGGTATTGAAAGCAGCAGAAATTGTTATGCAAGGAAATATTGTTAACATAACACTGTTGGGTGATGAACTTGAGTTAAAAAATAGAAGTTCCTTACTGGGCATTGATATCTCTAATGCTACCATTATTAATCCTCTTACAAGTGAGTTGACAGAGACCTTTGCAACGAAGTTTTATGAGCTACGAAAGCATAAAGGAATGCAAATGGAAGAAGCAAAAGAGATGATGATGCATAATGAGACCTATTTTGCAACGATGATGGTCTATTTGGGTTATGTTGATGGAATGGTTAGTGGAGCAGTCCATACCACAGCCAATACGGTAAGACCTGCCTTACAAATCATTAAGACCAAGGCAAGTAGTAGTGTGGTATCGAGTCTCTTTTTTATGTGTTTTGATACCAAAGTTTTGGTTTATGCTGATTGTGCGATTAATCAAGACCCTTCAGCAGAAGCGTTGGCAACCATTGCGATTGATTCAGCCGATACAGCCAAAAACTTTGGAATCGAACCTAAAATCGCCATGCTTTCTTATTCAACAGGCACCTCCGGAAGTGGAGAAGATGTTGAAAAAATTAAAATAGCCACCCAATTGGTGAGAGAAAAACGTCCCGAATTACAAATAGAAGGTCCGATTCAATATGATGCAGCGATTGACAAAAACATTGCCAAGCAGAAACTGCCCGATTCAAAAGTAGCAGGAGAAGCGACAGTCTTTATTTTTCCTGATTTAAATACAGGAAACAATACCTATAAAGCTGTACGCGATTCTAGTGGAGCGATTGCCATTGGACCAATTCTTCAAGGTCTTAACAAACCCATCAATGATTTGAGTCGAGGCTGTATTGTAGAAGACATTGTCAATACCATTGCCATTACGTCGATTCAAGCGAGTGGGAACTAAGATGATCTTGATTTTAAACTCCGGAAGTTCATCCATAAAATACAAACTTTTTTGTTTTGAGACCCTTCGTTTAATAGAGGGAGGGATGATTGAAGAGGTGAAAAATTTTCATCACGCTTTTGATGAAATTTTTAAACACTTACTCAATAAAGCGTTTATTAAATCAATAAAAGAGATAAAAGTTTTTGGACACAGGGTGGTACATGGAGGAGAGCAGTTTCATGAAGCTGTGGTTGTCGATGACTCGGTAATCGAAACCATAGAGTCGTTAATCCCCCTTGCACCACTGCATAATCCTTCTAATCTTGATGGGATTAAAACGGTTCAAGCAAAATTGCCCCATGCCTTGCAAATCGCTGTTTTTGATACGGCGTTTCACCAAACCATGCCCAAATCGTTTTATCTTTATCCTCTCCCTTATGAGTGGTATGAAAACTATGGCGTTAGACGTTATGGATTTCATGGGATTTCACATTTTTATGTGGCAAAAGAGACAGCCAATTATTTGGGTAAACCTTTAGAGGAACTCAACCTTATTACGCTTCATTTAGGCAATGGTGCAAGTATAACAGCGATTAAAAACGGAAAAAGTATGGATACCTCTATGGGATTTACGCCTTTAGAAGGGCTGATGATGGGAACACGAAGTGGGGACATTGACCCTGAAATTATTTTTTATTTGGAAGATCAAATAGGTATGTGTGGCTCAGACATCAACGAGATGCTCAACAGAGCATCAGGCTTTAAAGGTGTCTGTAATGAGAGTGATTTACGGGTTATTATTGAGCGTGCCAATCATGGAGATACTCAGGCACAATTAGCCATTGAGATGTTCTGTTTGAGAATTAAAAAATATATTGGTGCGTATAAAGAGATTTTAGGCTCAGTCGATGCCCTTGTCTTTACAGGAGGCATTGGTGAACACTCGGCACGTATACGAGAGAATACTTTAGCTATGATAGACCAAGAGAAAAATAACAGAGTAGAGGGGTTAGCCGAGATTCAAAATGAGAAAGCTTCTTATAAAATTTTGGTTGTTCCTACCAATGAAGAGTTGGAGATAGCCATACAGTCTAAAAAATTACTTGCTGATGCGATGTGAAAATATGGTCATGATGAGGAGGTAATCCACCTCAAAACCTCTGAATCAATCCCAAAATTTTATTTTGAATGGCTGAGACCATAGGGGCTGTTTTAATCTTTTTTTTTCATAACCGTACTTTTTAAAAAGGCTTGATGGAGCTTTGGGACGAGGAAAAGCGAGGATATATTGATGAGGCTGAACATTTTATGCTTTTTGGCTATAATAAAATCAAAGGATAAGCGTTGATTTTTGAGTATGACGAAAATAAAAGTATAAGCAATAAAGCAAAACATGGTATTGATTTCGAAGAAGCTCAAAAATTATGGGAAAACCTACAAGCACAAATCGCTTATGAACGAAGTGTCGACGGTGAAGATAGATTTTCCATTGTTGGCTATATTGATGAAAAGTGTTTTATAGCCATATTTACACTGAGAGATATGCATATTAGAGTTATAAGTGTAAGAAGATGTAGAACCAATGAAAAAAGGAGATTCCAAGATGAAAATGACAGCTGAAGAGTTTGACAGACGATTTGATGAGGGTGAAGATATTTTTGATTTGATGGAAAATCCAAAAATAATGAAATTTCAAGAGTTTCAAAAAAAGTTTTTGGAAAACAATCAAAAAGCTCAAGAAGAGATATCACTCTCTTTTCCAAAAGACTTTATCCAGCTCCTTGATCGTAAGGTTCAGGAGATTGGTATTAATCGAGAGGCATTTATTAAAATGATTTTAGCTGAACGGTTGGGAGTTGTTAGTAAGGATTGATTTACTTTCATTTCCAAATTGGAACTTGAAAATGCAGAAGAAAACATACATAATCTTCAGGAACTCATCCCTCCATCACCCAAACCCTCTTACCATCAAAGACCACACCAAAGGCTAAGATATTTTTATAGCCTTTTTTCTGAACCTCTGAAACATAAGCTTTCTCTTCTATCTGTTTTACAGCACTGATTAGGGCTTTTTCTTTGGTCTCTTCTTCAAACTCGTCTATGGTTTTAAGCTCTATGACGAGGGCTAATTTTTCTTTGTCTTCTTTGTGCAATACGATAATATCGACCCGTCCGTAACCTGCTTCTTTGTTCGATATTATTTCATAATCGCTCAAATTGACCAATAATCCCAATAAAAAAGCATGATACACACTTTCTACATTTTTACCTGTATCGTAAAATGAAAGCGTGTCGCGTACAAACTCACTAAATATTTTTTCAAACAGTTTTAAATCGCCATCGGTTAATGATTTGAGTAGAATTCTGAGTCTTGGATTTGAAAACTTTTCGCTAACCCAATTGGCAATGATTTTTCTAAAGATATATTGACACTCCACATTGACAATGGCTAAGGTACAAATATGCTCCCCTTGTTTCCATGTTTTAGAAGTGTATTTGAGATATCCTGAAAAAAAGAGAAATGAGTAAAGCATCTCTTCATTAAAATTAAAATCTTTATCTTTAAAGGTAATATTGGGGTTAATAACTTTTTGCACCGTTTCCCCTTTGAGCAGGTATTTTAAATCGTCTCTAAAACCATCGGAGTTTTCTACCAAGATACGTATAATATCGTTAGAAGAGGTGTTTGCCCAATAGATGTCAAATGCACCACTATCACTATAATTTAACAATGACCACGGATTAAAAATAGTCGTTTCACCAATTTTATACCCATTGTACCACTGATTAACCTCTTCAAAATTATCACTTAAATTGTAATTTTTTAACATCGCCTTGACTTCATTACTGGTAAATCCAAACTTGTCAGAAAAAGGGTTATCTAGTAAGGTATAAACTTTTATATTGTTCAAATCACTAAAAATAGACTCTTTTGAAATGCGTAAAATACCTGTTAAAACTGCTTTATAAACATGGACATCGTTGTCTTTTAAAACAGCTCCCATAAAGGTTTTAAAAAACCCCACCATCTCTTCGTAATAGCCTTTTAAAAATGCTGTTTGAATCGGGGTATCGTATTCGTCTATGAGGATGATGCATTTTTGGTTATGGGCAAGTGTGAGTAGTTTGGATAGTAATTTTAAAGCCACTTCAAAATCAACTTGATTCGCCGAAGTGATTAATAATCTTTCAATTAATTGTCTCTCTTTTTCTTCTAACTCAACGCTATAAATAGCTTTTTTATGTCGAGCAAACTCTTTTTCAATCAGCATTCCTATTTTAATCAGACTCTTTTCAAAACTCTCTTCTTTCACATCTTTAAAAGTAATATAGATAATAGGATATTTATTACAGTGTTGCATCGCTTCACTGTTTTGAGCGATATTTAAGCCTTGAAATAATACTTTGTTATCCTCTTCGCTATCAAAAAAATACTTTAACATACCAAGATTAAGCGTTTTTCCAAAGCGTCTGGGGCGTGGAAGCAGAATCACATCAGCACTGGCATCAATGATTTCAGTAATAAAATTTGTTTTATCAACATAATAAAAACCATCTTCTATAATAGATTTAAAATCACTTTTTCCTATGGGTAGTTTTTGCATTTTTTTACCTTCTCTTTTATCTGTTTGATTATACTTATAATCGACCTCAAAACCTCTGAATCAATCCCAAAATCCTACGTTGAACGCGTGAGACCATGGGGGCGGTTTTTACCTCATTTTTCTCATAACCGTACCGTTCAAAAAGCTTTGATGGTGGCTCGGTGGTGGTGATTTTGATGTTTTTGAACCGATAGATAAACCTGTTTTCTTTAAACGCAATATCTATTAATGTATCGCAATCTTTCTCCATCATCAGACTTTTTCCTAAAAATTTATGGTATTTTGAATCTTTAATAGCAACCAAATAAAAATCTTTCCACCCTTTTTTTATGGCGTTATAAATGGCTTCTTGTTGGTCGATGGTGACTCTATTTTCAAGCTTTTTGTTCCAATATTTTAGATTGTTTTTACTATATTTTATGGCGTTTTTATCACAATAAAGAAGCCAACTGTTCAATAAAGTTGGCTCATTTTTTGGCTCGGTTGTTGCTTCTTTGGTCTCTTTTTTAGGGGTTGCATTCTTTTTATGGCTAGTTGTAGCGTTCCCAAGAATCTCGCCAATCTTCTTCTTGGTGTAGATAAAAAAAAGATGCACATAATAGTATTTTTCTTTTTGTACGACCTCTATTAAATTCATCTCTTTTAAAAGTTTTTTGGTTTTTTTAACCCTATCCATTGCCCAATTCATCCCTTTTCTTGTAAACTCATCGGTGGCTAAAGGTTGGTTTGTTTTTTGGAGTTGTGCATGATACAGATAAAAGCTATACAAGGCTAAAAGGTTTGCATAATCTTTGCCATGCTTTAAAAACCGTTGCAACAAATGCGGATGAATAACAATGGGATTTTCTATGGGTTCGAGTTCCATTT
This sequence comes from bacterium, assembly GCA_018822805.1. Lineage (GTDB taxonomy): Bacteria > Campylobacterota > Campylobacteria > Campylobacterales > Sulfurovaceae > UBA1140. The sequence goes on along the minus strand of JAHJJU010000057.1, from coordinate 24,359 downwards.
TTTGCCTTATATTTTTTTGATATTTGGCATTGTAGGATATTATTTTATTTTTGTCAAGAAAAAAGTAGTTATAAATTCTTTTTTATATTAAATATCTTCTAATAAAGTTACTATTAATTCTTTTGATTTTTTTATTCTTTCTTCTTTTTCTCTTAGTTTAACAATTTCTAAATAAAGTTCTATAGCTTTTTTTAGTTGTCCACTAAGTTGATTTTTTGATACAGAACGTCTTAAATTACCTTCACTATATCCAATGGCTTCTCCCAATTCTTTATAAGTCAACCCCAACTCTTTAGAAACTTTTTTAACCAAATGCATCTCTTTTTCTTCCAAAATCACCACTCCTTTTTGAAAAGATTATAGCAAAAACTCCCCTTTTCTTAAGAGAGTTTTTAAGTATCCTCTTTTTACAAAGTAACATTTTAAGTATGTGGGGTGTTTTTTGGGTCGGGTGGTTTTTGGGGTTTACATAGAAGTAGGGTGCGTTTCCCAACGCACCAAATATCGGCATAAAGAAAATAACATGATTTTGAATTGAATTAACTACGGAAATATGACAATTTGATATATTATTATTTTGTGTTAAAATTTGAAATGGCAAATTATAGCTTGATATACGTGAAGTGAGGTATATGATACTTAAATAATAATATATTTTTTTGTTTTCAGTTATAATAGTCTATCAACTGAAAATAGGGAACTCACTTGAAAAAAGCCATTTACAAACCAACCAATCAAAACACCATTATCATAAGTCAAACTGACGGCTATTGTGAAATACTCTTAGACAACGATTATAAAACCGTCTCGATAGATGACCTAGCTTTTGAAGGGGAAGGGCTAAAGCTCTCTTCACTTGATGAGCTAAAAGAGAATGTTTTTATAAACTGCATGAAAAATCCTTTGAGTGATATTCTTTACTCTTATAATACCAATCGGCTCACTCCTGAACCTCACCAGTATAAACCACTTATTAAGTTTTTAAATTCTGAGAATTCTCGTGTGTTGATAGCTGATGAAGTGGGCTTGGGTAAGACCATTGAAGCTGGGATGATATTTAAAGAGATAGATAAAAGAGAAGAGTTAAAGATTTCACTTATTGTTGTTCCTTCATCGTTAACCTTTAAGTGGAAAGAAGAGTTAGCCATACGCTTTGATGAACATTTTGAAATCTATAAAAGCAGTCAATTTATGAACTTGATAGATGAGTTTGATACACACAGTAGTTCACGACTTTTCAATGAAAAAGTTATTATCTCTTATCATACGCTAAGAGATGAACGCGTGATGAAAAAAATGGAAAATAGCTTTTTTGAAGTGGACTTTTTGATTATGGATGAGGCTCATACCATGCGTAATTATGAGACCTCTACTTTTAAAAGTGGGCAGATGATTACTTCTCGTTCTGAACATATTTTATTTTTGACAGCTACACCTGTACAGAACTCTTTGGAAGACCTTTTTAATATTCTTTCTCTTTTAGATAATGACTACTTTAAAGATTTTGACTATTTTCAAAAGATGATACGCCCAAATGCGACCATACATAAACTTATTGCTCTGATACGAAATAGTTACCCAATAGAAGAGATACAAGCCTTTGCACAAGAGAATATAAATGAGGAATTTCCAATAGAGCTTCAAGAGATTTTTAATGACATAGCAACTCTGCAAACTCTCCTAAGTAGTCAAAGAGTTGAACTGATAGATAGGTTGACTTTAGCCGACCATCTAAGTTTTATAATTAACCGTACCAAGAAAAAAGATGTAGGGCGTTCACTTCCTAGAAATGCCATTTCTATGAGTATTGCACTAACTCAAACAGAACAAGCTTATTATGATGCTGTTATAGAGTTTGTTAAGTTTTTAAATCCAACTACTCCACAAGGTTTTATAACCATTATGCCTGAACGCATGGCAAGTTCGTCGATGATGGCTTCGTTAGAGAGTTTTAAAGGAATTAAAAAGAGTGGTAAACTTTTTATTAAAGACCTAGATGACTTAGAGGAGTATCATCAAGATTTAGCCATTGAAAAAGAGGCAATGCGATTTTTGGATGACATTATAAGTAAAGGTATAAAGATAGGTAAAGAGGATTCTAAGTTTTTAGCGTTTGAAAAGGTGATTAAAGAGTTACATGCTCAAAAGATACAACAGATGATTGTCTTCTCTTTTTTCAAAAAAACATTGAATTATTTAGAGACAAAATTACAAAGTTTGGGTTATAGTGTGGGTAAGATTCACGGAGATTTTAGCATAGAAGAACGATTTGCCAAAATCAAAGCGTTTAAAAGAGGAGAGTTTGATATTTTGCTCTCTTCAGAGGTAGGTAGTGAGGGATTGGATATGCAGTTTTGTAATGTGGTCATCAACTACGACCTCCCATGGAATCCTATGCGTGTAGAGCAACGGATAGGTAGAATAGACCGTATCGGACAGAGGTTTGATAAGTTGCATATTTTTAACCTTTGTATTACAGGTTCTATAGAAGACAGAATCTATAACCGACTCTATACTAAACTTGGTATTTTTGAAAACTCTATAGGTGAATTAGAGCCGATTTTAGGAGATTTTGATAAGCAGTTAAATATATCAGAACTTTTGACCCTTTCAGATGAAGAAATAGCCAAAAAAGTAGACCTAGAAGAGTTGGCACTTCAACGTCAAAAATCTGAGATAAAAGAGCAAAATAGCCATATAGAACAACTAATTAACAATGACCTAAACCATAAAGCCAAAGAAGAGAGCTTTTTAAATAGCAAGAAAGTAACCCTTCTTCAAGAGCAGAGTAAAAAGGTGTTTATTGACTTTTTGAATGAGCAAGGCATTAAGTTTTTGGGGTTGAAAGATGGGTCGGTTAAGCTTTCTAGTGAACATTTAAAACAGCTTTTTAATCATTTAAAAACTAGTGTGAGTGATAAACGCAAAGATGCTTTAAACTATAAAAAAGAACGAACTGTTTTACAAAAATTGCAGAGACAAAACGAATTAAAAGTAAGTTTTATCACTAACAATAATGATAAATTAGAAACGCTCTACTTGTATTTAAATCATCCGATTATTTCTATAATAACCAAAGATAAAAAACATAAAACACTTTATGGCACATTGGCTCATGCTACTTATAAAAATGCTTATGCCATTATTTACCGAGTAGATTTCAAGGGTTTAAAAACAAAGTCCATGATACGCGTTTTGGTTTTAGATGAGCTACTTTCAAAAGTAGATGAGTTGGATTATTTTGAGTTTATATCGGTATGTAGTAGTACAACGATGCAACCTAAAATGAATTTAGAGAGCATTAAACAAAAAGCCAATGCTCAAATAATTCAATCGGTTCAGAAGCATAAAGAAAAAGAGATACAAACACAAAATAGGCTGATAGATATAAAAATAGATTCTATAAGTAGCTATTTTGAAAAACAGATTGCTAAAACCAAGCGATTACAAAATAAGGTACAGCAAGAGGATATTTTGCGTATGCGAGTGGGGGAGGTTAGTAACTTGGAAATGAAGAGAGATGAGAAGATGGCTGAGTTGATGGGTATGAAAGAGGTTTTTGAGGGGTTTGAGGTTTTGGGACTGGTTTATATTGGAGGGGATGATGAATAAGGTTGATTTTAGTAAGTTAACTAAAAAGCGAGAAGATTGGGTAAGAGTAAGTAAAGAAAATTCTTTTGATGAAGGTATTAAAAAACTTTTAACAGATTTATATCCTGATAATGCACATTTTATTTATGAACTTTTACAAAATGCCGAAGACAAGGAAGGCACAGAAGTTAAATTTAAACTAGTTGAAGATGAATTAAGATTTACACATAATGGAGAGAAGTTTAATAAGGAACATATTGATGGTATTACTAGTATTGCAAATGGTACTAGTGTAAATGACATTAATAAAATAGGAAAGTTTGGAGTTGGCTTTAAAGCAGTTTTTGCTTATACCTCAACACCTCAAATTTATTCAGGTGAATACTGTTTTGAAATATCTGATTTAGTCGTACCAACAGTTATTGAATCTATTATTCCTGATAGTTCAGAAACTCTAATGGTTTTTCCTTTTAATAATCCAAACAAGTCAAAAGAAGAAGCATATAGGGAAATTTATAAAGGTCTTAATGACATAAAAGATAATACATTATTATTTTTAACGAATATTAAGAAAATTTCATATTCCTTTGGTGATAAAATTCATCATATTGAGAGAAAAGAAACAGGTGATATTATTGTAAATATTACTAATTCAAAGAATCGTACTGATAGGAAATGGCTAAGGTTTAAAAAACCCTTACCTAAGAAAGAGAAATTATATGTTTCTGTAGCCTTTGAGATTGTTATTGATAAGAGTACTAAAGAGGAGTATGTAAAGTCTATAGATGATGGTCAGGTTTCTATCTTTTTTCCTGCTGAAAAAGAAAAAAGTAATTTAAAGTTTCATATTCATGCACCTTTTTCTTCGACTGTTGCACGAGATAGTATCAAAGACTTAGAAGAGAATAATGAGCTTCGAAATCTAATTTCTAAGTTATTATTAGATGTCTTAAAATATCTCAAACGTAATCAACTATTAGATTATAGATTTTTAGCTTCTATGCCTCATGATGGAGACAACTTAAGTGAATTTTATTTGCCTATTCAAAAAAGTATAGTGGAATATTTTAATAAAGAGAAGTTTTTAATGACTGATAGAGGAATACATAGGTCTGCCTCAGAGTGTTTTCTTATAAATACAAAAGAGGCAAGAAGTGTATTGTCAAAAAATATATTAAAAGATTTTATGTTCCATTTTTATAATCGTCACTTTGAGAAAATATATTATCTTGATAGTGAAAAGTTGAAATATAAAACTAGACAAAAGAGTTTTATAGAGATGCTTGAGATAGAGAAGTTTGATGATACAAAACTATTTAATATTTTAGAAAAGTTAGCTAATCAGAAGGATGAATCTATTGTTAATATGATTCAAGGAGAATCAGATAAGTGGTTTAAAGCTTTATATGTATTTTTAAATCAAGAGAAATCTACTTATTTTGAGGACAAACCTCAATTTAAGAAGTTTATTTTATTGTCTAATGAGACATTAAATACTAGTAAAGAAGATTGCTATTTTTCCCAACGAAGTGATATTAAAGAGCTACTTATTGTCAAAGATTCTGTATATTTTCGTAATCCAGAGGCTAAAAGTTTTTTAGAAAAACTAGGTGTTAAAGAGATAGGAGAGAAAGAAAAAATTGAAATTATTTTAAAAGAGAACTATCAAAATAACTTTGTTGAAACAGATAGACATTTAGAGCATATTCAAAAATTTATTAGGTTTTACGAAAGACATAAAACTGATATTGATTTTTTTCGAGAATATAAATTTATTAGAGTGAGTGAATTTGATGGATATAAAAAACCTGAAGAAATATATATTGACAGTCCATTTGAAAAAACAGGTATGAATGCTATAGGAAAAGATGATAAGTCGTTATTTTCATTAAATGAAATTTATCATAGTTTAGAAAAAGAGAAGAAAAAGATTTTTATAGAGTTTTTAAAGAAATTAGGTGTAATTACTCAATTATCAATTAAAGAGGAAAATAAATTAACACCATTTTTTCATAAATATGATATTTGGATAACTAAAATAAAAAAAAAGAATAAAAATAAAAATAGTAAATTTACTAATTATAAATTTAAGTATGATAGATTATTTGAAATTAATAATCTAAATATTTCATTACTAATTTGGAATACAATAAAAAAATTAAATAAAGAAAAGCAGAATGCTTATTATCAATTCAAAACAAATAAAGCTGAAGATGATTTAAGAGATCACTCAACAATATTACATCAACTACAAAGTAAAGTATGGGTTCCTGATAAAAATGGTAAATTTTATAAACCACAAGATATATCTAGGGATATGTTACATAACGAATTTAAATGTGAACAAGATAATATTTGGCTTCAAGCTATTGAATTAGGTAAAAATATTAAAGAGAATGAAGAGGAGTATAAAAAGAAAAAACAAATTGTAGAAGATTTAACTGGTTTACCATTGAACTTAATAGAGGAACTCAAAGATATAGGAGAAGAGGGGGTACTGAAACTTCTAAATGCTCAAAAACTTAAAGAATCTTTAGTATTAAACCAAGGAGATGGTGAATCAGAAGAATTTATACAAGCTAGAAATAATGAAACACAAATTTTAGATGATGAACGATATAAAAAAGATGAACATGAAGAAAATAAAAATAATCAAAATAAATTTACGACTTCTCAGACAAACTATAGAACCCAAGACCTAAAAGAAGTAGAAAAAGTTCAAGACTTTTTATATAAAGAATATGAGGGGCATTGTCAAATTTGTGGAGATACCTTTGCTGATAAGGGGCAAAATACATATACAATGAAGTCATTAAATATTGGAAAGTCTAGAGATGTGAACAGGAAAGGAAATACTCTTTGTTTATGCTTTAAGCATTATGAAATCTTTAAGAGAAATTTACAAAAAAACTTATTTGTTGATAAAATTAAAGAACATGAGAAAAGTACTAAATTAGAAATTGAAAATGCAGATAAAATTTTTGAATTATATGATTGGGTTGGGAAAGATGATATTGATGTAAAAAATGATGCTTTTTATATGTTAGATGAAAATGATAATTTTACACGAGATGAAGTCTTTTTTTTAGATATAGAAATATTTAAAAAAGAACAGTTTATTAAATTTACAAAAGCTCATATGGTGGCATTTATTGAAGCTTGGAATGAAAATTAAAGGAGAACTTTTATGTTAGATATTGTATCAGCAGTAAGTATTTTTGTAGTTGGACAGTTTATATTAAAATCAATTATTGAACCCATACAAGAGTTGAAAAAAGAGATAGCTTCTATTTTGGGAGATATGGTTTATTATGCAAATATATATTCAAATCCAGGGATAGATAATAAAGAAACTATAGAGAATGTATCATCTATTTTACGAAAACATAGTAGTAACTTGATAACTAAAGTTTCAATTATCCCGTTTTATAATGTGTGGTATTATTTACGAATTATTCCGAATGAAAATGATATTAAAATAGTTTCTGAAAGATTAATTGGATTGTCAAATTCATTACATTCCTCTCCAAGTAAGGTAATAGATGATGGTTATATAGCTGATAAAAACTTTAAATATGCAAATGAAATTAAAAAGTTATTAACAAAATATTATTCAAGAATACCGATTACCAAACTTATTATTCTATTTGGATTAATAGTACTTTTTGTATACTTATTATTGTCTTTAAAAGATCAGGTTTTAGAGACCTATTGTGATAGAAATAGTTCAATAGTAAAGAGTAGTTGTTTTGATTTTAATGGTACATTTTTAGTGTATGAAAAGTAAACAATATGACAATATACCACATTTCCAACAAAATTAAATAATAAATGTTAAACTTGTAAAAAGAGAAGAAAACGATGCCAAATATAAAAAATAATCAAACCAGTTTTAATGAAGTATTAACCCTTATTCATAAAGCAAAACGAAAAGCTTATCAACAAGCTAATACCACTGTAATGGAACACTATTGGGATTTGGGTAAGTATATATCAGACAAAACTACCAAAGAGAATTGGGGTAAAGGAGTGGTTAAACCCTCACCCCTCCTTCACCCAAACCCTCTTACCATCAAACACCACACCAAAGGCTAAAATATTTGTATAGCCTTTTTTCTGAACCTCTGAAGCATAGGCTTTTTCTTCTATCTGTTTTACGGCACTTATTAAGGCTTTCTCTTTGGTCTCTTCTTCAAACTCATCAATGGTTTTAAGCTCTATGACCAAGGCTAATTTCTCTTTGTCTTCTTTGTGTAAAACCATAATATCCACCCGTCCGTAACCTGCTTCTTTGTTGGAGATAACCTCATAATCACTTAAGTTGACCAACAGTCCCAATAAAAAAGCATGATAAACACTCTCTACATTTTTACCTGTATCATAAAATGAAAGCGTGTCTCGTACAAATTCACTAAATATTTTTTCAAACAATTTTAAATCGCCATCGGTTAAGGATTTGAGCAAGATTCTAAGTCTTGGATTAGAAAACTTTTCACTAACCCAGTTGGCAATGATTTTTCTAAAGATGTATTGACACTCTACATTGACAATCCCTAACGTACAAATATGCTCCCCTTGTCTCCACTCTTTTGAGGTATATTTTAGATAACCTGAAAAAAAGAGAAAAGAGTACAACATCTCTTCATTAAAATTAAAATCTCTGTCTTTAAACGTAATGTTGGGATTAATCACTTTTTCTACCATCTCACCTTTGAGCAGGTATTTTAAATCGTCTCTAAAGCCATCGGAGTTTTCTACCAAAATACGTATAATATCATTCGAAGAGGTGTTTGCCCAGTAGACATCAAAACGACGGCGATTGACATAATTGAGCAGTGACCAAGGGTTATAGATGGTGAAGTCTCCTATTTTATACCCATTGTACCACTCATTAACCTCGTCAATGCTGTTCTCTAATTGATAGGTTTTTAACATATTTTTGACTTCATTTGTATTAAATCCAAATTTGTCTCCAAACTCATTATCAAGTAGGGTATAGACCTCTATGTTGTTTAAATCACTAAAAATAGACTCCTTAGAGATGCGTAAAATCCCTGTAAGCACGGCTTTATAAACATGGACATCATTGTCTTTTAAAACGGCTCCCATAAAGGTTTTGAAAAACCCCACCATCTCTTCATAATACCCTTTTAAAAACGCTGTTTGAATGGGGGTATCGTATTCATCTATAAGGATAATACATTTTTGGTTGTGGGCAAGAGTGAGTAATTTGGAGAGTAATTTTAAAGCTACTTCAAAATCAACTTGATTCGCCGAAGTGATTAATAATCTCTCTATTAATTGTTTCTCTTTTTCTTCTAATTCTATGCTGAAAATAGCTTTTTTATGCCGTGCAAACTCTTTTTCAATAAGCATTCCTATTTTAGTAAGACTCTTTTCAAAACTCTCTTCTTTTACATCTTTAAAAGTAATGTAAATAATAGGATAAGCATTACAATGCTCCATTGCCTTTGTATTTTGAGCAATGTTTAACCTTTTAAATAGCTCTTTATTGTTTTCGCTTTTATCAAAAAAATAGTTCAACATACTAAGATTAAGCGTTTTTCCAAATCGTCTTGGGCGTGGAAGGAGAAGCACCTTTGCACTGCTATCAATGATTTCAGCAATAAAATCTGTTTTATCCACATAGTATCTATCGGTTTCAATCAGCTCTTTAAAATCACTCATTCCTATGGGTATTTTTTGCATCGTTTTACCTTCTACTTTATCTGTTTGATTATACTCTAATGGGGCTTAACTTAAATGGCAGTGGGTTTTTGGGTTGGGTTGGTTTTTGCGACGACGGAGAGTTAAAATATGAATTTAATAGCAATAGTTTATGCCCTATGGGTAAATGTTCACTCTTTTCCTTATGCTGTTTGTAATCTTTATTTTATCATGAAGTAGTTATGCAGTTTGCTTTGAGTTGCTATACAAACTCTGAATTGACTCCAGAATTATACTTTAAACATATACGAGGGTTTTTTCAAAATTACTTAAAACATACTACGATAAAAAGCAAATCCAACACTTATTTTGGTAATACTCTTATCATAGTCTATCAAACTTTCTCCATAACCATTAAAAACTTTCGTATACCAATAACTATTTTCAGAGTGAGGTAGAGGTGCAGACCAATCAATCTGTATAGCTCCTCTATTCCCATCTAACTTTAGATTGTTTCGCAACATGAATCCAAACTGGTTTTTACCATAAAGATACTTAAGGTGAATATCTCCATAACCTAAATACTCTTCTATGTTTGGATTGTCATCTCCTGTAACATCAGGATTTACACCTGTATAAAACTCTTCAGGTTTTTTAGTTTCAGGAATTCTATACCACCCTTGTGCTTTTAGAAAAAAATTCTCAAACTGCCAAAAAGAGGAGAGAAAAAGTCTGTTCCATGAGCGTGAACGATAGCCATCTTGACCATTTGACTGATGTCTGTAGCCAAACTGAATCCTTTTTAGATTATTCAACTGATCTACTTCATAGAGTGAAGGGATGCTCATAAAGATTTCAGGACTGTAATTTGTTTCACGAAAGGGTGCTGAATCACTATACATTTGCCACCATACCTGTTGAGTATAGGCTACAGAGATATATTCATTAAGACCCAATAGGTTATAACTCAAAGGCTTTTGCAAACTCAATTGAAACTCAACTTCCATATTTTTTTCATAAGTAGAAGGTAAATTATCATGTACGTATTGAGAATAGTGTTTGTTGTATTTACTCGTAGAATATGAAATAGGATTTAAATAATTAATATCATAAGGCAAAAGACCAAAATCTTTATCAACCAATTTCTGTATCTCTTTTTTTACCTCAGGTAGACGTGTATCTAGCTTACTAAAAATAAGTTGTAATCCTTGTTGTATACTTCCACTCATTTGCTTTTCAATTTTATTTGAACTGTAACTAGAGTTGCTCTCATTGGTATTTCTATTTACAATATATGCATAGGTGGAAGAGGATTTTTTATACCATAGAGTTGCTTCATCACTATCTTTTTTGACACCATAGCCATACTGATACATATTACCCAAAAGATATTGAGCCTCTTTGTTTCCTTTTTTGGCTTCTTCTAAAACAATAGGGTATGCCTCTTTGTATTGATAATTTTGATAATAGTTCAAGCCATGATTGTAATCATTCATCTCAGCAGAGATAAGATAAAGAGGAAACAATACAAATAAAGCTGTTTTTTTCATCTCTATTTCTTACATTATTTTAAATTTGTTTCAATAAGCTCTATCGCCTCTTTGATTTCATCAGTACTTAACTCTCCTGCTTTATAAAAAAGAACTTCACCTTTTTTTGAAAAAATTAATACATCAGATGCGTCATCAGCCAAGCCCCATTCTTTTACTAAAATACTTTTTTTATCTTTAAGAAAAATAGTATCAGGTAAGAGATCTTGTCGAGCAGAAAGAAGTGTCTCTATAACATAGTTTGGTTTCCAAGTGGCTGCCAAATTAACAATGGCAATTCTTCCTACAAGGGTACTATTAAACTGTTTTGCATCCAATGTTTTAAAAAAATTATCGTTCACATCTTTTTTATCAGGATCCATATAAAAAAGTACATAAATTTTATTTTTAATACTACTTGAATTCCATGCAGAATCATCATGTGTGTGTCCACCATTCTCACCACTTAAGGTAAGTTCTTTTGGAACTTCACCCACATTTACTGCAAATACATTGAGTGACATGAGTAACAATAAAACCATATTTTTCATATTTTTCTCCATAAGTTTATTTTTACTATTATTCCATGAGTGTATGAACGCTATGTTAATTTATAGTACTTAATAAAATGAGAAATTCATATAGGGTTAACAATAAAAAGTAATAATGGCCAAAAATAAAAAAGGAAAGCTTTATGTCAAAAGTCATTGTACTCTTTTTGCTTCTCTTTACGGTGAGTTTAGATGCCAAGATACTAACGCTTAAAGAGACCATTAATAAAACATTAAACGCTCATCCTGATGTAGAACAGTTTGTTTTGCAAATTGAACAAAGTCACAAAGTAACAGCATCGGCTAAAGCTGAACAAATGCCTCAAATTACCCTTAATGCGACATACAATCCAACACAAACTTATGTTTTACCTGTAAATGGTCTCTTCAATACAAAAGAGGGAGCAGGGTGGAATACTGGGGTGACATTAAAACAAAAAATTTGGGATTTTTCACAAACAACAGCCAAGATTGATGCTCAAAAAGTCCAAGAAAAAATAGCTAATTTTTCCCTACAAGAGGTAAAATCTCTTTTAGCTTATAGGGTTAAAACACAATATGAATTGATGCAAGTGCAACGAGAAGCGATGGCTGTACAAGAGCAAGAACTCAAAGCCAAAGAGGCACTCTATACACAAGCTGTGGCATTGGAAAAACAAGGACTCAAAACCCAAGCTGATACCTTACGCTTTTTATCTGCTATTTCTATTGCCAAAGAGCATCTTGCTATGACTAAAGCGAATTTTCTAAAAGCCAAAACAACCCTCTCTCTTTATATTAATGAACCAATTGAAGATAGTGTTGAACTTGAAAATAGTATTTCCAAAAGCCAATGGAACGGAGAGCAGGGAAAAAAAGTGTTGCATCAATCGCCTACACTTCAAGGCTTATACGAGGGGATTCAAAAAAATAGACTGCTTCACCAATCCACTAAAGCTTCACGTTATGGTTCGGTTGATGTGGTGGTCTCCTACACGCATCAAAATACATTAAATCAGTACAACTCTACGTTGGTTGGTGTCACCTATACGTTGCCCATCTATACAGGGGGTAAAACGCAAAGTCAAATTCAACAAGCCCAACTTAGTAAACAACAAGCACAGGTTGCTTATGATAGTAAGGCTTTAATCGTAAAAGAAGAGTATGCACGTCTCTTGATTGATTTGGAACGTTATCGACAAACCCTTGACGCTAAAACAGTTCAAATAGAAACAGCTAAATCGACTCAAGATATTATGGAAGCACGTTATAAAGAAGGGTTGGTAACGTACATTGAAATTTTAGATGCCACAACAGGGGTTTATATGGCTCAATTAGAACGCTTAGAAGCCCAATATGCGAAAAGTACGATTATCCATAGATTGGAATACCTAAAAGGAGAGACGAAATGAAAACAGCTCTAAAATATCTTTTAATTTTAGGAGGGATTGCTCTGTTGAGCTTCGTGTTTTATAGCAAAGTCTATATTCCTAAAACCACCTATATAACGCTACATCCTACGCTAGGTGAAATAGAAGAAAAAGTTCAGGGTATTGGAAATATTAATGCACATCATATTTACAACATCACAGCCCAAACAGGAGGAAAAATTTTAAAGCTTTTGACCGATAGTGGTTCATGGGTTAAAAAAGGTGACTTATTGTTGGTCATGGATGGGGTAGATTTGCACAATCAAGTAGAAATTGCCCAAACCAATCTACGTAAAGTCAACGAAGAACATCGATCTATAGAAGCACAACGTAAAGGTCTCAATGCTCAAAAATCACTAGCATTGGCTACTTATCATCGTTATAAAAATCTTAAAAAGCAAGGTTTTGTGACCCAAGCCGAATATGATAAAGTTACGTCGGAGTTAAGCAGTGTTGAATCGACTATTCAAGCCAATCATGCACAAATAGCTTCTGCAAAAGAGGTAATGGTGATGGCTCAAAAAAGTGTTGATGCCCTTTTGGAAAAGATGAAACGATTAAATGTTTATGCACCTGTAGATGGCTATGTCATTAGTCGAGAAGCAGAAGTAGCTCAAACGATTTTACCCTCTCAAGCTATTTTAAAAATTGTTGACCCTAAAACACTCTGGATTGTCACCAAAATAGATGAACGCATTAGTGAACAAATTAAGCTTAATCAAAAAGCAACCATATTTTTACGTTCACAACCCAATAAAAAATACACAGGATTTGTTAAACGAATGGATGCGATAAGTGACGCAGTGACGTTAGAACGAGAGGTTAATATAGCATTTGATACGCTTCCTGAACCTTTTTATATCAATGAACAGGCTGAAGTTAAAATTGCTGTCAAAGAGTATACACAAGTGGTAAAAATACCTCTAAACGTAGTGGTACAAGAAAATGGAAAATTGGGTGTTTGGTTGGTTAATAAAAATCGTGCAACGTTTAAAGTTATTAAAAAAATAGCACAAGATGATAAGGATATGGCTGTTACGAATATAGAGAAAGAAGCTCAAATTATTATCCCGAATCTTAGTAAAAAACTTCTCAAAGAGGGGATGAAAATACACCTATGATTTCATTAGCCAAAGAGGATATCAGGCACACGTTAGGTAAGTTCATTGTTACAGCCATGGGTGTGGGGATGTTACTTGGGATTGTACTCATTATGATGGGGGTTTATCGTGGTATGATTTCTGATGCTGAAGTACTTCTGAATGATTTGAATGTAGATTTATGGGTGGTACAAGACGATACTTTAGGACCTTTTGCAGAAGCTTCAAGGGTTCATGAGGATTTGAAATACACACTTAAATCTATCCAAGCCATTGATAAATGTGAGGCGATAACTTTTCAAAACTTACAACTTCCATTAGCAAACAGAAAACTGGCTGTTTTAGCCATTGGTTATGATGTTTATGGTGAGATTAATCCTATTAATTACAATAGGCTCATAGAGGGAACGGTATTACAAAATGACCATTATGAGATAGTGGTGAGTGATAAAACAGGTTATAAACTAAGTGACAAGATAAAGTTAGGAAGAAATTCTTATAAAGTAGTGGGTATTACGCATGGAACAGTCGCCTCTGGTGGTGACCCTTTGGTCTATATCAGTCTAAAAGATGCCCAAGAACTTCAATTTACCTATACCAATAAACGAATTCAGACCGATAGAGCCAGAGGTATCATAAATAAAGATACCCATTTGGTCAATGCCATTATTGCTACGCTCAAAGCTGGATACAATGTTGATATCGTTGCACAAGAAATACAAAAATGGCACCATAAAAATGTCTATACCAAAGTTCAACAGAAAGTTGTATTGACTAGAAATGTTGTTGAGAAAGCCTCTAAACAGATTGGACTTTTTACGGTTATATTGATTGCTGTAGCGACGATTATTATTGCGTTGATTATCTACACCATGACTTTGGAAAAGATGAAAGAGATTTCGATTATGAAACTCATAGGGTTACCCAATAGCATGATTATTAAAATGATAGTTGAAGAGACGCTACTTCTTGGGGTTTTGGCATTTATATTTGGTAATATTTTTGCCCATCTGATTTATGGAAAATTTCCCAAAAATGTGGTATTAGAACTTAATGATGCGTGGTTACTTTTTGGTATTGTGGTTATTGCATCTATCTTTGCATCTTTTATTGGTGTTAAAAAAGTTATCAATGCTGACCCCACTGTAGCCATAGGAGGTTAAGATGAGTAATATTGCTATAAAAGTAGAAAACTTATATAAATCTTTTGGAAAAGGAGATACCTTAGTAGAGGTTATCAAAGATGCCTCTTTTACCATAGACAAAGGTGAGTTAGTCGCCCTTGTAGCACCTAGTGGTGCAGGAAAAACTACGCTTTTGATGATGATAGGGTGTGTTGATACCCCAAATTCTGGTCAAATGTGGATAGGAGATGAAAAGGTCTATGATAATAAGTGGCTGACCAAAGAGACTCGAAAACTAAGACGAGAAAAGATAGGATTTATCTTTCAAGCACATTATCTCATTCCTTTTTTAAATATTATAGATAATCTAACACTTCTACCCCAATCTAATGGTACAAATGATAAAGTTTCCAAAGCAAAAGCGAGAGAGCTATTAAAATATCTTGACATCGCTGATAAAGAAAAAGCCATGCCATCACAACTTTCAGGTGGACAAAACCAAAGGGTAGCCATTGCTAGAGCGTTAGCCAATAATCCTCAAATTATATTGGCCGATGAACCAACAGCGGCCTTAGATATCCATCGTTCTGTGGATGTTCTTAAGATGCTTAAAAAGATAGCTTTAGAGCAAAATGTGGCTATTATTATGGTGACGCATGATGATAGAATGTTACCTTATTGTGATAGGGTCATGGAGATTGAAAATATGGGGGTTGTGTTTAAAGATTCAAAATAACCATAGATTTGAAGTGTATTTGCATTCACTCTTTTCCTTATGCTGTTTGTAATCTTTATTTTATCATGAAGTAGTTATGCAGTTTGCTTATTGATGGCAACAATTTTTGATATAATACCCCATGATAGATAACACATCGGTAGAAAACTTAAAAAACAACATGGATATTGTGGATATTATCTCCAATTATATAGAGGTAAAAAAAGCAGGAGCCAATTTTAAAGCCAATTGCCCTTTTCATGGTGAGAAAACACCTAGTTTTGTGATTAGTCCTTCTAAGCAGATTTATCACTGTTTTGGCTGTGGTGTGGGTGGCGATGCCATAAAATTTGTGATGGAATATGAGAAAATAAACTATCCTGAATCACTAGAAAAAATAGCTTCTATGATGAATTTCTCCTTAGCATACGCACAAGGAACCAATGACAACAGCGAAAGTCGAAGGGTTTTAGAACAGGTACAAAACTGGTACAGTAAAAATCTTGATGCAGTAACGGTTGCAAAAAAATATTTACATGATCGGGGAATTACTCAGCAATCCATAGAGACTTTTGGTATAGGGTATGTTGGGGCATCTCATGAACTGATAAATTTTTTAAAAGCCACTTTTTTACCGTTGCCCAAAGCACAAGAAGCCGGAATTATTGACCAACGTGAAAGTGGTGGGTTTTATGCACGGTTGACGGAGCGTATTACTTTTCCTATCTACTCTGCATCAGGAGCGATTGTGGGGTTTGGTGGACGTACCATTAGCAATCACCCTGCCAAGTATATTAACTCTCCTCAAACCAAACTTTTTAACAAATCTCAACTTCTTTATGGTTATGCCAAAGCAAAAGAGTCGATTTATCGAAATAAAAAACTCATCGTATGTGAGGGATATTTGGATGTTATTATGTTTCATCAGACTGGATTTAAAGAGGCTGTTGCAACATTGGGGACGGCATTAACCGAAGAGCATCTGCCTATACTTAGAAAAGGGGAACCTCATATTGTTCTAGCGTATGATGGGGATAAAGCAGGGGTTGCAGCTGCCTTGAAAGCTGCTACCATGTTAACCAAAGGTGGTTTTGATGGCTCTGTGGTGCTTTTTCCTGATGGTAATGACCCGGCCGATATGATTGCGATGGGACAAGTACAGAAAGTTGCAAATTTACTAAGGTCCGGTCAGGCGTTGATTCCTTTTGTGATTGAGATGACGGCCAAGAGTTATGATTTACATAACCCTCGTGATAAAGAAGCAGCTTTTGGAACGGTAAAACAGTATTTGGATAATCTAAGCCCTATTGTCCGAGAAGCGTATGTAGCCCATGCATCAACGGTTTTAGGTGTTGTGCCTGCTCTGTTTGGTAGCAATGCCAAGTTAGAAAATACCAAAGCCCGTTTTGCATCGACACGGGATGATGTGGGGCAATTGAGTATTGTTAAAACATTGTTAGAAAATAGGGCATTTGTGGACAAGGTTTCAAATGTTATAGAGCCATCTATGTTTGGGAATTATGCTTCCCTGCTCGACGCTGTGATAAAAGGCGAAGAGAGTTCTCAACTAACAGGACTAATGTTGGATGAGAACATTAAAGTAATGGATGAGCAAGAGTTAACTAAAGCTTTGACCTCTTTTCTATTTCGGTACTATACGCTAGAGTTGAAGAATATAACGGTGGATGCCTCTATTTCTTTGACAAAAAAGAGTTTTTTGATTCGTAAAATAAAAATAGATATAATGCCGAAATTAAAACGTGGTGAGTTGGTAACGTATAAGTTTTAAAGGAGAATAGATTCAATGAAAGCAGTATCACTATTTAGTGGAGGGCTTGATAGCATGATTGCTATCAAGCTGATGGTAGACCAAGGCATTGATGTGACAGCCGTGCACATAAAAACGGGTTTTGGTGGAACCAAAGATGTAAGTGATATTTTAGAAGAGCGTGCCAAACAAGCCGGTGCTGATTTTAAAGTAATAGATGTACGGGAAGAGTATTTGCAGAAGATTCTTTTTGATCCGAAGTATGGCTATGGTAAAAACTTTAATCCTTGTATTGATTGTCATGGGTACATGTTTCGTGTGGCTAAAGGGGTCATGAAAGAGCTTGGTGCATCGTTTGTGGTAACGGGTGAAGTTTTAGGACAGCGTCCCATGAGTCAACGAAGTGATGCCTTAAAGCAGGTAAGTAATTTGGCTGAAGACAAAGAGGATAAATTGATTTTACGACCACTTTGTGCCAAACTGCTTGAACCGACCACACCTGAGATAGAAGGGTGGGTTGACAGAGAAAAACTGCTTGATATTTCAGGTCGAAGCCGTGAAAGACAACTTGCACTGGTCGATGAATATGGTTGGGAAGAGTATGAAAGCCCGGGTGGTGGATGTCTGCTTACCGAAGCACATTACTCTGATCGTATTCGTGAGTTTATTGCACATGATACTTTTGAAATCCCTGATATTGAGCTACTTAAATTTGGACGACACTTTAGACTACCTGACGGTGCAAAACTGGTTGTAGGACGAAATAAAGAGGATAATGAAGGTCTACAACGTGTAGAGAGTGACAAATATGTGGTAGTTAAACTGCCTGTAGCTGGGCCTTATTCTGTTATAGATGCAGAAGCAACAGCCCAAGACAAAGCTTTGGCAGCTAAATTGGCGATAACTTATGCAAAAAGTTCAGCCGATGAACGTTATGATGTAATGGTAGGTGAAGAGACGTTATCTGTTTCACCATTCTCTACAAAACAAGAAGCACAAGCCTATTTCTTTAACGCGTAGGTTCGATTTTATCGAATATTTTTAACAAAAGGAAAACAATGACAGCAACAGCAAAACACATATTGGTAAACGATGAGGCACTTTGTAAAGAGTTAAAAGCAAAAATAGAAGCAAAGGAGACAACTTTTGAAGAGGTTGCAAGAGATATGTCTCTGTGTCCATCAGGTGTTAAAGGTGGTGATTTAGGAAGATTTGGTCAAGGTCAAATGGTTTCGGAGTTTGACAAAGTGGTTTTTAACGATGAGGTAGGTGTGGTTCATGGCCCGGTTCAGACTCAGTTTGGATACCACTTATTGTTAATTACAGGACGTGCTTAATCCTTGAACGATAAACATTTAAACATTTTCAGCTGGCTGATGATGGCAGGTTTACTTGGGTATTTCGCCTATTTTAAAGGGTGGATATTGAGTGATTTTGAGAATCTCTCTCCCCAAGAAGCTTATGAATTATTAGAAAATGATAAAAACATTAGTGTCATTGATGTTCGCTCATTAAAAGAGTTTACTAAAGACCATATTAAAGGGGCTATTCACATTCCTATGGATATGGTAGTAAGCAAAAAACTTGAAGATAAAAAACTCTTGGTCTATTCAGAACGAGGAGAGAGAAGTGTAGAAGCCTCTCGAATTTTATCCAAACGTGGGTTTAAAGTTTTACACCTTAAAGGTGGCGTTGTTTTTTGGATTCGTGCCGGGCATGAGGTACAATAAAATCGAACCTACAACAATCCAATCATACTCATAAACCGTCCACTGCATCCACTCTCTTTTCTATATGAAAAATAATCATCTACTTCACACGCTGTACAGATATTGGACATCTCTATATTTTCCGTTGGTAAACCGGCATTGAGGAGTTGTATTTTATTGATATGAGGTAGATCCAACATCTGTTTTTCACCTTTGTTGTCATAAGCATTTTCAATATGTTCAAAATGTTGTGCCACATTCCAATCAACTTCATAACAGCATTTTCCGATGCTAGGGGCAATTCCTGCCAGAATATCTTTGGGATTACAATTGAACGCTGCTTGCATTTTTTTTACGGTTTTAAAAGCAATGGCCAGCTTGGTTCCTTTCCATCCTGCATGAATGGCTGCTATCACTTGTTGTTGTGGGTCAAAAAGTAAAATGGGAACACAGTCAGCAGTTAGAATGGTGAGCATAATATTTTTTTGATTGCTTATGAGGGCATCACAATTTTCTATGGCATCTTCTAGGTTGTTCCAACCTTGTTCATGATTTTGGTTTATAACGCTTATGTTGTCACTGTGGGTTTGATTTGCAGTGATGAATTTCATAGTCCCAAAAAATTGCTTGAGGGTGCTTCGGTTTTTAATGATACTGTTTGGCTCTTCATTGGTATGGAGGGCTAGAGAGAAGTGATACGGTTGCGTAGAATCTTTTTTTGTAATGAGATGGGTACAGTTTTTATAATTTGATAGATTTTTGAAGGCATGAGTTTTTTTCATTTGATCTCTTTGTGTGGCTGTAGGGTGTCAATTTATTGCACCGGAAAAATATTTTTTATTCTTTGATAAGGGTGCAATAAATTGCACCCTTACCTATCTTTTACAGATGAACATTTTCATGACTATCTACATAAATCATTTTACGTAGTCTTGCTCTGTAGTCCTTTACATTACACTCTTTCATATCGGTTACACCATCATGGTAAGCAGCTTCAGCAACAGCAGATGCAACCCAAACCAGTGCCTCTTTAGAGAAAGGTGTAGGGATAATATGTTTTTTTCCATAGGTTAAATCAGGGTCATTATAGGCTGCTTTAACGTAGTAAGGAACAGGTTCTTTGGCTAAGGCTGCTAAAGCTTTTGCTGCTGCCATTTTCATATTTTCTGTAATTTTTTTAGCACCGGAGTCTAAGGCACCTCTAAAAATGAAAGGGAAACCTAGAACATTGTTCACTTGATTAGGGAAGTCACTTCGTCCTGTTCCTACAATGATGTCCGGTCGTACTTTTTCTACTCTATCGGGGGTAATCTCCGGTGTTGGATTGGCACAGGCAAAGATGATGGCGTTATGTGCCATGGGTTTTACCATCTCTGGAGTAACGGTATTTCCTTTTGAGAGACCCAGTAACATATCGGCATTTTTTAGAGCATCGGTTAGGGTTCTATCTTCTGTCTGGGTAGCAAATTCTTGTTTATAGTTATTTAAATCATCTCGACCTGTATGAATGACCCCTTTTGAATCCAACATTACAATGTTTGTTGCACCAAGATTTTTATACATCTTTGCAGAGGCAATACCGGCTGCACCGGCACCGACAATAACAATTTTAATATCTTCAATCTTTTTATCAGAGAGTTCTAAGGCATTTAGTAGACCGGCAGAGGTAATGATGGCTGTACCATGTTGATCATCGTGCATAACAGGAATATTGATACGCTCTTGAAGTTTACGTTCTATTTCAAAACATTCGGGTGCTTTAATGTCTTCTAAGTTGATCCCACCATAGGTATCTGAAATAGCAGCACAGGTATCGACTATGGCATCAATATCTTTAATATTTAAAATAACATCTACAGCATCGACGTTGGCAAAAGATTTAAAAAGAACAGCTTTACCTTCCATAACAGGTTTCCCTGCCAATCCACCAATGTCACCTAAACCTAAAACGGCAGTACCATTAGAGATAACAGCAACACTGTTACCTTTATTGGTGTATTTATAAGCTAAAGTTGGATCTTGAGCAATTTCCAAACAAGGGTAGGCAACACCTGGAGTGTATGCCATGGATAACTCTTGTTGTGTTTTACAAGGTTTGGTGATTTCAGTAGCAGTTTTTCCATTAGTATGGTAGTTAAGACATTCAGTTTTGAATTTATCCACTTTGTATTCCTTAAAACCTGAGTTCGAACTCAGGTTTAAAATTTTTCAAATGAAATTTTAACATAACAACATAGCATTTGTGTTATTTATGTGCATAAAAAAATAATATGTACTGGTTGTTGTTAAGTATTTAATGTAAGTAAATACTATTTTTTGCTACAAACTTTTTCTGTATAAAAACTACCAAAAGGAAGAATGGACGCTATAAAGAAGATGAAGGTCTCTTTTTTAGAAAAAGGAATTTCAGAAGAGGCTATAAGAAGTTGATAAATAAAAAGTATAAATAAGATACCATGAATCATACCGACTATTTTAGTGGCAAGAGGAAAGCCGGCCATATATTTAAGAGGCATGGCAATAAAGAGTAAAATTAAGAAAGAGTACCCTTCAATTTTGTTAATAAAACGAAATTTTTGTAAATCAGACATATTTTATCCTAATAATTTTTT
The DNA here is from genome assembly GCA_018822805.1 of bacterium. Lineage (GTDB taxonomy): Bacteria > Campylobacterota > Campylobacteria > Campylobacterales > Sulfurovaceae > UBA1140. Next base: position 2,584 of record JAHJJU010000057.1, on the reverse strand, counting down.
AGAAGTATATCGAAAGAGTATTAGTTTGCGAAAATAATACACAAAATTGAATGATTCTTTAATAAAGTAAATATATGAAAGAGTACTTTAATTATAAACTAATATAATGAAAAACAAGAAAGTACTATAAAGGATAATTATGGAAAGAAGAGGATTCTTAAAATTAACAGGAACAACAGCAGCAGCTGTTGTGATTGCACCGTCATTAATTACGGAAAGATTGTATGCCGAAGATGGGAAATTGTATCAGACATATGAGAAAATTCAACTCAAAGATGCTGATGGTAATCCACTGAAAGCAAGTGCATTGAAAAAAGAGGAAAACTATGTTTTTAATTTTCCTTATATTTCAACACCATGTATCGTTGTTGATTTAGGTGAAGCGACTCAAAAAGATGTGCGATTAATGGCTGATGATGGAACGGAGTACATCTTCAAAGGTGGTGTAGGAAAGAATGGTTCAATTGTTGCATTTTCGGCAATTTGTCCTCACCAGTTGACGCATCCGACACCAGATGCGAGTTTTTTCCAGTATCTTCCTAGAGGTGGAAAAACATTGGCATATAAAGAAGCCGGTGTATTTGTTTGTTCTTCTCACCTCTCAGCATTTACACCAAAAGATGGTGGAAAAAGAGTTGGAGGACCGGCAACTGAGGGTTTAACTCAAATTGTTCTAGAAATTGATGCTGACGATAACATGTGGGCAGTAGGTGCATTAGGACCAAATAAGTTCCATGATTATTTAGATTCATTTAAAAGTGAATTTAAAAAGTTCTATGGAAATAAGCGTAAAGCTAAAAAACTTATTAAAGAAGAGACCAAAGTGGTAGCACTTACAGATTTCTCTACGGATATTATGCAATACTAAGTATTGCCACGGTTAGTAATTACTTATTTTTAGGTATAAGTAATTACTATTGTAACTTTTTGTAAATACAAATGATAAAAATTTAATAAAATTTATCTGAACTTAAAGTTATCTGCGTTATCATCAAACATCAAAAAAAATCAAAGGAATTACTATGAGTATGGAAAGAAGAGATTTATTTAAATTGGCAGGTGTTGCAGCAGCTGCTGCAGTACTCCCTGCAGTAGTTACTACATCAGCATCAGCAGCAGAAGTTGCAAAAAAAGCAAGTGGTAAATCAGTTGTAATTGTTGGTGGTGGTTGGGGTGGTCTGACCATGGCTAAAGAACTACGGAAGCAAGATAAGAGTATTGAAGTAACAGTTGTTGAGAAAAAAGATATTTTTATGTCTTGTCCTATTTCTAGTTTGTATCTTGGTGGTCTTGAGAGTGTAACTCTTGATAAATTAACATATGACTTCTATGCTCCGGCAGTGAAGCATGGCTATAGTTTTGTTCAATCAGAAGTAACTGCAATTGATAGAAAAGCAAAAAACATTACAACCACAACAGCCGGTGTAATTGCTTATGATATTTTAGTTCTTTCTCCAGGTATTGCGTATGATTATGAAACACAATTCCCAACGTGGGATGCTGCAAAAATTCAAAATGTAGCTCAAGCTTGTCCGGCAGCGTTAATGCCAGGAAGTGAACACCTTGCATTGAAAAGACAGATTGACAATATGGACGATGGTGATGTTATTATTGTTCCTCCGGCAGCAGGTAAATATAGATGTCCACCGGCACCATACGAGAGAACAGCAATGGTAGCGAACTTTATAAAACAAGAGGGTATTAAAGGAAAAGTTATTGTGCTTGATACTCGAGGTGGTAAATTTGCTAAAGGTGCAGCATTCCAAGAATCTTGGGCAGATCTTTTTGGTGACATTATTGAGTATAAAGGATTTACAAAAATTCTTGACGTAGATACAGCTAAAAAAGAGATTACCTATTTAGAGTTCCCGGATGCAGCAACCTATGAAGAGGGTGATGAAGATGAAGCGAAAAAAGTGGTTAAAAAGTATCAAGTATGTAACTTAATTCCAAACAATAAATGTTCACCGGTTACAAAAATGGCTGACATTAAAACCAATGGTGCAGGTTATGCGTTAATGGATGGATATTCATTCCGTTCAGCTTCAGATAAAAATGTTTATGTTATTGGTGATGCTGTATCACATGGAATTCCACCAAGTGGTCAAACAGCAATTTGGGGTGCAAAAAGAGCAGCCAATCAAATTGTTGCACAGATCAATGGTAAGGCAAATGATCCTAAAGAAGGACTTCCGGCTAAAGCTGCAAACGTATGTTATTCAATGGTTGGTGGTAGTCCGGAAGAGGCAATTATGGTTACTCATGAATTTTCAGCTGATCCAAGTGGAGTTCTTAACGGAGCCGGAAATGTACCTAAGCCTGCAGATGGAAACGGTAAGTTTAGATCAAAAGGTACCGGAAAAGCACTTCATGAGTGGTTTGAAGGTTCAATGAGAGAGCTTTTCTCTTAATAAACAAATCTTTTTAATGATTTGCATCTATCTTCAAGTGATGGGTGCAGTCACTTACTTGTACGTAAGCTCCTTTACCCAAACACTTTAATCTAAATACAACTCATTAGAAATCTTTACTTATTAACATTCTTTTAATTTACTTTTTTATATTATTATTTATCAATTTTTAT